>CAZJGQ010000101.1:0-5717 GCA_964545425.1 uncultured Chthoniobacter sp.
TCGCTTCGCTTTCGTCGCCCATGTTGGAGACGCGGAAGGTGGTGCCTTTGATTTTGCCGTAGCCGCCGTTGATCGCGACTTTGTGCTTTTTCTTGAGGGCGGAGCAGTAGGCGGCGACGTCGATGTTCTTGTTGTTCTTCACGCAGACCAGCGATTTGGAGCGGTAGCCTTCGCGGGCGAAGTGCTCGAAGCCGTTGGCCTCGACCCAGTCGGAGATCATTTTGTTCAGCTTGGCGTGGCGGGCGAAGCGGTTTTCCAAGCCTTCCTCGAAGATGTCGTCGAGTTTGGACTGCAGGGCGTAGATGTGCCCCGTGCTCGGCGTGCTCGGGGTCATGAATTTCTCCCAGTTTTTGTGGAATTCGATGAAGTCGAAGTAGTATCCGCGATCGGGCATGGTGGCGGCGCGGGCGCGGGCCCGCTCGCTGGCGCTGAAGAGGGCGAGTCCCGGCGGCATGGCGAGGGCTTTCTGGCTGCCGGTGAGGAGGACGTCGATGCCGAGCTCGTCCATGGCAATGGGCACGGTGGAGAACGAGGAAACGCTGTCCACGATGAACATGACGTCCGGGTATTTTTTCACCACGGCGGCGATGTCGGCCAGCGGATTGAGCACGCCGGCGGAGGTTTCGTTGTGGATGAGGGTGATGGCGTCGAAGCCGCCTTGGGAAAGTTTTTCGTCGACCATCTCGGGCAGGATGGGATCGCCCCATTCGACCTGCAGTCCCTCGGCCTGCTTGCCGCAGCGTTTGCTCACATCGAGCCATTTGTCGGAGAAGGCGCCGCACATGCAGTTGAGCACTTTCTTGTGCACGAGGTTGCGGATGGCGCCTTCCATCACGCCCCAGGCGGAGGAGGTGGAAAGGTAGACCGGACCGGCCGTGCCAAAGAGGGTCTGCAGGCGCGGGTGGATGGATTCGTAGAGCGAGGAGAATTCGCTGCCGCGGTGGCCGATTTGCGGATGGCAGAAGGCGCGGAAGGTTTTGTCGGAGACTTCGACGGGGCCGGGGATGAAGAGTTTGACGTGTCCGTCGGCGGTGGCGTTGGTGGTGTTGAGCATGGTCAGTTTTCCCAGATGAAATGTTCGAGGCGCAGGCGCCGCGCACGCTGTTTGATGTCTTCGCGCTGCGGTCCTTCGGCGGATGCCATCTTATCGTAGACGGCGATGGCGGCGGACCAATCCTTTTGTTCCTCGAGCAGGCGCCCGGCTTCCAATCCGGCTTTGTAGAACCAGAACTGGTCGGCGGCCGTGCCGGGCGGGCGGGCCAGCACCTCGCGGTAGGCGGCGAGGGCGGCTTCGGTCTGTCCGGCCTTGGCCAGGGCAGCGGCGCGTTTGCAGGCGGCCTGGTCGCGCCAATCGGCCGGGGCGGAGGTTTCGGCGGCCAACCCGGCATAGACCGCGGCGGCCTCGGAGAATTTCCCGGGGTCATCGCTGCCCAGGGCGAAGAGGGTATCGGCTTTTTCCATCAAGGCGGCATGGCGGACCTCGGGGGGCGGTTCGGCGGCAAGGATGCGATCGTAGAGGGTGAGGGCGTCGGAAAATTTGCCGTCGCGCAGGAGAAGTGACGCCTGCTCGAAGCGGGCGAGGTGGCGCAGCGGGGTAGACCCTTGGGCGATCTCGTCGAACCAAGCGAGGGCGCGACCCGCGCCCTCCGCGCTCATGCTGCGGGCGGCGGATTGGGCGGCGAGGAATTTGGCCAAGGCGCCGGTCTCGGGGGCAGCGGTGCTTTGGGCCAGCTTGGCCAGCACGGACTCCGCCGCGGCATGGTCGCCGGCGCGCGAATGCAGCTCGCCGAGTTTGAAGGCGATGTCGGTCGCCTCGGGTGCGTCGGGGTGCGCGGCGAGAAATTCGGTGCAGGCGGCGACGAGTTCTTCGCGCGGACGCGAACCGGCGTTGTCCGCCGCGAAAATCTCCGCCGCGGCCAAGGCGGCGGCGCGCGGTTCGGTGTCCGCCTCGGCTTGCGCAGTGCGCAGGATGCGCTCGGCCGCCGCGGGCTCGCCACGTCCCAAGCGCCATTCGGCGAGGGCCAGCTTGGCTTGGAAAGCGTAATCGACCGCGGGGGAGCGGCGGGCCAAGGCGGTGAGGCCGTCGATCTTGCCTTCGCGCGCTTCGGCCACGGCGAGGAGGAAGGACCAACGCATGAGGTCGGGGCTGGCCGGATTGGTCTCGCGGAGAAGTTCGAACGACTGTCGGGCCAGTGCGAGGTCATCCGCGGCAAGAGCGGAAAGCAGGCAGTTGGTCGCGGCCGCCGATTTTTCTTCCGGTGTGCGCGAAGCTTGGATCGCAGCGGCGAACGAATCGTAAGCGCGGCGGTGCGCACCGGTGGCGGCCAAGGCGCGTCCGCGCAGGTCGGCCAGGCGGTAGTCGGAAGCGGGTCCGGTCTCGCCGGCCGGAATGGCATCGAGCAATTCGAGCGCCTCCTTGGTCTGACCGGCAGCAATACGGGCTTCGGCCAGCAGCAGGCGCGCGCGCAGGGCGTCGTCGGCGCCAAGCGCGGGGTCGGCAGCCAAAGTGTAAAGCGCATCGATAGCCGCGTCGGGACGTTTCAATTCGAGATCGAGCCGGGCCATTTGCAGACTCGCCTCGAGCGCGCGGCGGCTGCCTTTTTCCGCGGCCCAAGTTTTTAGGTCGGCGGAGGGATCGGCCCCGAGTTTGCGTTCCAGTTCGACCCAACGTGCCATCATTTCCCGCGTAGTCGGGGAGTCGGGCGCTTCGCCGAGACTTTCGCGCAGGACCTCGCGCGCGCGGGCCTCGACGCCGCCGAGGAGGAGGGCGCGGGCCAGTCCGAGACGGGCGTTGTCGCGCACCGGCGCGGGCAGTTCGCCGGAGGCCAAGACGTCGCGGAACATTTCGGCGGCATCCGAGGGACGGCCCTCGGCCAAGCGGACACGCGCGAGGGCAACGTCGAGTTCCGCCGCGGAGAGAAGTTCCTTTTCGCGCACCGCGGCAACGAGCGCCTCGGTCGCCGCGGGTTCACCGGCGGTCAACTGCAGATCGAGTAGCATGCGCAGGCTATTGGGATCGTCCGGCAGGGCTTGATCGGCCGCGGGCAAGGCGGCGCGCGCCGCTTCGAGATCACCTTGCTCCGCGCGGATGCGGGCAAGGAGGAGTGCCGCCTCCGGGTTTGAAGAGGCCTGTTGGGAGGCGAGCTTGGCCGCTTGGTCGAAGTTGCCCTGCGCAGCGAGGGCGGAAGCGCGAAGCAGGACGGCTTCCTCGGATCCGCGGTCGCAGGGACCGTCGAGCGTTTTGATCGCATCGGCCGGACGTCCGGCCGCCAATTGCAGACGGGCGAGGAGCAAGCCGAGGGTGTTTTTCTCGCCGGCCGGTGCTTTGCGCACGGCTTCCTGCAAGGGCGCGATGGCGGTCTGCGGCATGCCCTCGCGCAAAGCGGTCTCCGCCTTTTCCACCGCGGAGGAAGCGGCGAAGGACGCAGCGGTCAGCGCGAGCCAGAGGAGGACGGCGGTTTTCATGACAAAATCTGCCGCAAGTATCGCCCGGTGTGGCTGGCTTCGACCTTGGCCACGGCTTCGGGCGGACCCTCGGCAATGATGCGGCCGCCATGTTCGCCGCCGTCGGGGCCGAGGTCGAGAATCCAGTCGGCGCATTTGATCACGTCCATGTTGTGCTCGATGACGATGAGGGTGTTGCCCGAGTTGCGCAGCTTCATGAGGACGTGGAGGAGGGTGTCGACGTCGGAGACGTGCAGTCCGGTGGTCGGCTCGTCGAGCACGTAGAGGGTCTTGGAGCCGCCGCGTTTGGAGAGTTCGGTCGAGAGTTTGATCCGCTGTGCCTCGCCGCCGGAGAGGGTGCTGGCCGATTGACCGAGCGTGAGGTAACCGAGGCCGACTTCCTGCATGGTGGCCAGCTTGTCGGCCACGTGGGGGACAGCGCGGAAGAAGGAGAGGGCTTCGTCGACCGTCATGTCGAGGATATCGGCGATATTTTTGCCTTTGTAGGTGATTTCGAGCGTCTCGCGGTTGTAGCGGCGGCCGTGGCAGACGTCGCAGGTGACAAAGACGTCGGCGAGGAAATGCATTTCCACTTTGAGCGATCCGTCGCCTTGGCAGTGCTCGCAGCGTCCGCCTTTGACGTTGAAGCTGAATCGTCCGGAGTTGTAGCCGCGCACGCGGGCGGCGGGAACTTGGGAGAAGAGTTCGCGGATCGGACCGAACGCGCCGGTGTAGGTGGCGGGATTGGAACGCGGGGTGCGTCCGATCGGCGATTGGTCGACGACGACAAGCCGGTGAACCTGCCCGGCGCCGAGGATGGCATCGTGCGTGCCCGGCGTTTCCTTGGCGCGGTAAAGATCGCGGGCCAGCGCGGCACGGAGGATGTCGTTGACCAAGGTCGACTTGCCGCTGCCGGAGACGCCGGTGACACAAACGAAGGTGCCGAGCGGGAAATGGGCGTCGATGTTTTGCAGGTTGTTCTCGCGCGCGCCGATCACGCTGAGCCAGCCGTCGGACGGACCCGCGACAAGCGCGCGCGGGGTGAGGGGTTGGTTGCGCTTGGTCGGGATGCGGATGCCCAGTTCGCCGCCGAGGTAGCGGCCGGTGAGCGATTGCGGGGCGGCGGAGACTTCGGCCAGCGTGCCTTGGGCTACGATCTGTCCGCCGAGCGGACCGGCGCCCGGGCCGATGTCGATGATGTGGTCGGCTGCCGCGATGGTGTCGTGGTCGTGCTCGACGACGAGGACGGAATTGCCGAGATCGCGCAGGCGCTTGAGGGTGGCGATGAGGCGCTCGTTGTCGCGCTGGTGGAGTCCGATGCTCGGTTCGTCGAGGACGTAGAGCACGCCGGCCAGCCCGCTGCCGATTTGCGTGGCGAGGCGAATGCGCTGCGCCTCCCCGCCGGACAGCGTGCCGCTCTCGCGGGTGAGGGTGAGGTAACCGAGTCCGACCTCCTCGAGGAAAGCGAGGCGGCGGGCGATTTCGGCGACGACTTCACCCGCGATGGCTTCCTCGTTGCCGGCCAGGCGCAGGTCGCGGATGACTTGGGCGGCGCGAGTGATGGTCAGGTTGCACAACGTATCGATGCCGAACTCATTGCCGTCCTTGGTCACAAGGGTGACCCCGAGGATTTCCGGACGCAGGCGCGCGCCGCGGCAGCGGGCGCAGGGGCGGCGGTTTTGCAGTGCCTTGAGGCGTTGGCGCAGCGATTCGCCTTTGGCGCGGGCCAGCAGGTGCTCGAGCTGGGCGAGCAGGCCTTCGAACGGCTTGGTTACTTTGTGCCGCGACGCGCCGGTGCCGAATTGCAGATCGAGGGCGCGGTCGCCCGTGCCGTGCAGAAGCATTTCGCGGAAGGAGTCCGGCAACTTGCCCAAGGGCACATCGGTGCGCACCCCGGCGTCGGCGGCCAGCGCCGCGGTGAGGGCCGTGTAGTAGGACTGCATCTTCGGCGTGCCCTTGCGCCAAGCCACGATGGCGCCGTCATCGAGCGACTTCTCGGCATCGAGGATGAGGTCCGGGTCGAAATACGGCTCGGTGCCGAGACCTTGGCAGCCCGGACACGCGCCGAGGTGGCTGTTGAAGGAAAAATGCTGCGGGGTGAGGCGCGGCAGGGTGAAACCGGTGCGCGGATTGGAGAAGGCGGTCGAAAACGGATGGTCGGTGAAGCGCGCTTCGCCCGGAGGTTGCACCGAGGCGACGATCTGTCCTTCGCCCCAACGCAGCGCGGTCTCGACCGAGTCGGCGAGGCGTTGACGCAATCCGGGTTTGAGCAC
>CAZJGQ010000102.1:0-5559 GCA_964545425.1 uncultured Chthoniobacter sp.
CGCTGCAAGATCCACGGCTCGAGGATGCCATGGGCGTGGCGAACGACGGGTTTGCCATGACGCTTGGCCGCGCGCCAACCGCGCAACATCGGATAGGTGTAGAAACCATGCAGGTGGACAATATCCGCCTTGGCTGTCTCCTCCTCGACGGCGCCCCCGAGCTGCGGATTGTAATAGGCCCCGGCCGGACCCACTCCCGGAAAGGAACGAACGCGAAACTTGTCGTCGGACTGCAGATGATCGCCATCAATACCGATGACCGTCGTGTCCTCGTGGCACACATGCGCCATAGCCCGATGCAAATCACACACCGCCATGCCCAGCCCCCCGCCTTTGACGGGATCGATGGACTGCGTAACGGCTAAGGTCCGCATGGGTAACGGCTAGTAAAAAAGTGAAAGGTAACAAGTAACGACGGGATTAGCGTGAAGCGCGGAGCATGGAGCATCGAGCAGATCCGACTAACTGACTACTGACTCCCGACAGCCGAGTCTTCGAGACAGGCCCTCACAGAGGCCAACTGATACTGGCTACTTTCCCCACCCCGCGCACGGATCACTCGCCGCTCGAACCAGGCTCTTCCCGCACCACAGAGCGAGGAACAGAGCGATCAACCACTTGCCACCCTTCAGTCTTGAGACGCTCCGTTTCAGCCCGCATTTGCTCAAAAGCACGATGCACGTCGTAAGCGCACTCCTTCGCATGCTCGTCCCGCACCTTGCGGATCTCGTCCAAAATCTCCGTTTCCATCATGGTTCAAAAGACATCAATTCTGCCGGGGTGGCGTTGGCTGCTAATCAAGAGGACCTGGCTGTGGTCGTCTTAGCACGCCTTCGCTTGCCACTGCCCGAAAGCTCCTCTTTCTGGAGCCGCTTGTAGTAATTGACCAGCTTACGCGGCTCATAGCCGCATTCGCGCGAGATTTCGTCTCGCACTTTGCGGATTTCATCGATGACCGGGTCGGCTTTCATGATGTTTGGTCTATCAGTTCAAGCGGAGTTACCAGTTCAGGCGTAAAAAGGCGCAAACGCTCGTTGATACGACGAATATGCACCTGCTTGTTGGCATTGGCAAGGTGGACGCAGTTCCAAGTAAGCAGGAAATCGATCTTGTAGCAGGAGGCGACAGCGAGGTGGAGGGCATCGCCCAGTTGGTCTCTGGGCATCAGGGTGTTAGAGATGTAGACCTCGACAATCTCCTCCACCGCATCGTTGATCTCGAGACGGGGAAGACCGGAAACCATATCCATCTTCGCCTGCCGCTTGGGGTGGGATCCTCGCCGCAGCTCCGCAATGGTAGCCGCTGAAGTGAAGCAATCGTATCGTGATCGATGGTATTTCCACCATTCCTCGGTCCAAGCTTTTCTGGCCAGAGACTCATGATCTTTCCTTGTCTCATGACAGAAGGACGGAATCGTTGTCTCGATATAAACAGTCGGTTTCATGCGCAGCACGCCCCTACTGATTGACAAAAATGATGCGGCTGCCGCGCGGTTCGAGGGAGAAGTCGATGCGCCGCAGATCGGAGAGAGCCGCGGTGATCGCGGCGTGTTTTTCCGGAGGCGCATAGAAAAGCAGGAATCCCCCGCCCCCGGCACCGAGCAGTTTCCCGCCGAGCGCACCGGCTTTCATCGCGCGGTCATACCATGCATCGATCTCGCCGGAGCTGATGCCCGCCGTGAGCGTGCGCTTGAGCAGCCAGTTCTCGTGGAGAATCCGGCCCATGGCATCGAAGTTGCCTTTCCAGAGTTCGTCGCGAAGCTCGGCGGCATAGGCGACCATCCGGTGCATAGCCTCGGCTTTTTTCCCTTCATCGGCCAGCGCCTTGGATTGCCCAGCCAAGATGCCGGAGGCCGAACGCGTGATGCCCGTGTAGAACATGAGGAAGTGACGGTCGAGGTTCTCACGCGCCCCACGGGACATGGCGATGGGCGCAACTTCGACCGAGCCGTCTTTCTGGAACTCGATGTAATTGAGACCACCGAAGGCGGCGGCATATTGATCCTGCTTCCCGATCGGCTCGCCGCACTTCTCGATCTCGATCCGGCAGGCTTCATCGGCCAACTGTGCGGAGGACACATGACGGCCTTCGATGGAGTGCAAGGCATGCATGAGGCCGACCGCAAAACTGCTCGATGAGCCGAGGCCGGTGCCACGCGAGGGAATGTCGGCCACGGATGTGATTTCGAGTCCACCCTCCAATCCGAGCATGCCCATTCCCTCTCGGACGATGGGGTGCTGCAACTGGGAGGCCTTCTCTACCTCCTCGGTGCGCGAGTAGCTGACGCGAAGACTGTGGTCGAATTTGCGACTGACCGTCACGTAGACGTATTTGTCGATCGCGGTCGATACGACTGCGCCGCCGTGCTCGAGATAGTAAGCAGGCAAGTCACTGCCGCCGCCGGCAAAGCTGATGCGGAAAGGTGTTTGGGAGATGATCATGGGCGCACGCTACGCGTGCGGTAGCGGGTTAAAGGTGGGAAAGTAAAAGGTAACGACAGGTTGAAAACAGAGAAATCCGCAGGCCGAGGCTCTTAACTTTCCCACTTTTTACTTTTTACCTTTTACTGCGGCGCTTCGGCTACGCCGATGCGCCGTAGGATCTCAGCGATAGCGCTGGCCGCATCGGAAGCGGTGAAGACAGGGACAACGTCGCTGGGCACGTCACGACCGGCGGCGCCGGTCTGCACGAGCACAGGTTGAAGGCCGGCGTTTTTGGCGCACTCGAGGTCGCGGCCGCTGTCGCCGACGAACCAGGATTTCGCGCGGTCGATACTGAAAAGTTCGCACGCTGCATCGACAAGACCCGGCGCGGGTTTGCGGCAATCGCATTTGATCTTGAGCTCCAGTCGCTCTCCTTCAAAGCCGCTGTCAGGATGGTGTGGGCAGTAGAAGATGCCGTCGACGAAGGCACCGTCTTTGGCAAGAAGGTTCTCCAAGCGGCAATGGATGGCATCGACGTCCGCAAAGTCGGCTTCACCGCGGGCGATGACGGGCTGGTTGGTGATGATAATGGCGGGGATGCCGGCGCGATTGAGAGAACGGATGGCCAGCCCCACACCGGGAAAGAGTTCGAGATCGTCGGGACGGGCGAGATGCCCCTTCTCGACATTGAGCGTGCCGTCGCGATCGAGAAAGACGGCGGTGCGCGGCGCGCGGCCGGACTTGCGGGCCACGGTGCCGTTTTGCAGATCGCGCTCGACCTTGCCCAAGCGCTCGGGCGTTCCCATGTCTTTGATGTAGCCGTCGCCGCGGTAGGCGAACACACGCTTTCCCTCCTCCAACCAGCGGGGCACGGCGTGCTTGGCGATGTCGATGACGCCTTCGGGCCAGTGACCGGCCAATAGATCGCGACGCATAATGTAGAGCGCGGCATTGACCAGATTGCGGTATTCGGCGCCTTCGGGATGCGGATAAGGACGCACCGCAGTGACACGCCAATCCCCGTCGACTTCGACGAGGTCGGAATCATGAGGATGGTCGTTGGGGTGGGCAAAGAGCGAGAGGTCGGCGTTCTTGGCCTTGTGGAAGGTCAGCATGCGACGGAAATCGAGATCGACCAGCGTGTCTCCGTAGAAGACAAGGAATTCCTCGTCGAGGTGAGGCAGGGCATCGACCAAAGCGCCGGCGGTCCCGCGCGGCGTTGTTTCCTCGATGCAACGGATGCGGACGCCGAGCTTGCTGCCGTCACCGAAGTGCTCGCGCACCACATCGGCGCGATGATGGACGAGCAGGAGTATATCGGTGACGCCTTGCTCTCTAAGCAGGAGGACGGTGCGTTCGAGCAAAGGAACGCCGAGCACGGGCGCCATGGGCTTGGGGATATCCATCCCAAGCGCTTTGGCGAGGCGGGTGCCTTTGCCGCCGGCCAGAATAACAGCCTGCATCAGGGATTTTCGGCGACGATTTCGGAGACCGCCAATTTGACGGCTTCGGGCGACGTTTTCTGCGCGCCCCAGCCGAGTTGGCGCAACTTGGCCGTGGAATAGGTGAACTTCGGGACATCCCCCACCCACCCGCGGTTGTCCTTGCCATAGACGATCTTCGCGCCGGGCGCCGCTTGGGCGACGACTTCCTCGGCCATCGTGCGGACGCTCACGTTGTCCTCCGGACCGACGTTGAAGTAGTTCACTTTGTCTTGGGCGTTGTCCGTGATGAAGAGCATGGCTTCGACCAAATTGCCCACGTGGAGGTAGGGCTTCTGCTGGGTGCCGTCGCCGAGCACTTCGAGCTGCGTGGGATTTTGTCGGAGACGCCGGACAAAATCGAAAAGCGCACCGTGCGTCGCGCGGGATCCAATCACGTTCGGGAAGCGGAAGATGTCAGCGCGGCCGAGCCACGCTTCAGCCGCCGCACTGATGCACCCCTCGCTAGCGAGCTTCATCGCGCCGTAATTGCTGATCGGCAGCATGGGGCCGCTGTCTTCTTCGATAGGTTTGTCGCGCAGACCGTAAACGGCGGAGGTGGAGGCAAAGGCTAGACGCGGGACATTGTTTCGGCGCATCCACGCCAGCACGCGGAATGTGGTGAGGAAGGTGTCTTTGAAGTCGACGTTGGGATCATCGACACCGGCCGGAATGTCGGAGTTGGCCGCCATGTGCCAGACCCAATCGATCTTGCAACCCGGATCAAAGGTTTCGGCGAAGTCTTCCGAGGCAATATCGCGCTCGATCAACGCGAAGGACGGGTTCTTCAACGCCGCACCAAGGTTGGCACGCGTGCCAAGACTGAGGTTATCCACGCCGACAACGCGGTGGCCACGGGCGAGCAAGGCATCAACAAGATGGCTACCGATGAATCCGGCTGCGCCGGTAACTAGGATGTTCATAGAAAGCAGGGAGCTGGGAACAGGGAGCGTGGAGGTGGACTGGTGTTGTTCTGAGGGCGTTACTTTTTACCTTTTACCAGCAACCCGCCACTTCCGGCGCTAGCCGGAAACACTGTATTCGGAAGCACCGATGAGAAGGTCCACAACGGCGGTGAGCCAGATCATGTGGGTGCATTCGATGATGTTATAGGAGCGGCCATCGACCCAAAAGTTGATGTCGGAGACGGCGCCGAGCGGATTGTCTTTGGCGAAACCGGTGAAGGCGGCGACATAGAGGCCGAGTTCTTTGGCGTGCTGAGCAGCTTTGACCACATTTGGAGATTTTCCGCTGCTGCTGATCAGGATGAGGACGTCGCCTTTGTCAGCGTAGAAATCAAGAGCCTTGGCGATCCAGTTTTCGTATCCGCAATCGTTACCGAGGGCCGTGATGAGGTTGGGATCGTTGAAGGCCATAGCGCGGACACCTCCCTGCTTGGAAAAGTCCGTCGCCAGATGACTGGCTATCGAGGCACTCGCACCATTGCCGGCCAGCATGAGCTTGCGCCCGGAGTCCCGAGCTTCGGCAATGCGGTCCTTGAGTCGGGTGATGAGTCCGGGAATCTCCGGATCAGCGAGCAGCCGCGGATATTCAGCGAGGTAGTGAGTCAGGTTCATAATTCAGGTTCAAACACTCCGCATTCGACACGGCATCAGGGTGATGCGGCCGTTAGTCAGAATCAATAACTGGAGAAG
>CAZJGQ010000103.1:0-5521 GCA_964545425.1 uncultured Chthoniobacter sp.
CGGAAGGCCCCGACAGCACGATCGAGGGTCGCGAGAATCATCCTGTCGTGCAGATAGCCTTCGAGGATGCGCAGGCCTACGCGAAATGGGCCGGCAAGCGTCTGCCGACCGAAGCCGAGTGGGAATTCGCCGCCCGGGGCGGACAGGAGGGACGCCGCTACGCGTGGGGTGACGAGGAACGGCCGGAGGACAAAATCATGGCCAACCGCTGGACCGGAGACTTTCCCTACCGCAACGATGCGGAGGATGGATTTTCCGGGACTTCACCGGTCGGCGCCTTCCCCGCCAATAACTACGGACTTTATGACATGGGCGGCAATGTCTGGAACTGGTGCAGCGACCTTTACCGTGCCGACACCTTCGCCGCCCGCGCCGGCAACGAACAAGCCTGTTGCGACCCGCAAGGCCCCGAGACCACCGCCGGCGAGCGACCCCTCCCCGGCGATCCCTCACCGCCTATGGTCCCCGGCGCCATCCGCCGTGTGATCAAAGGCGGGTCTTTCCTTTGTCATCCGGACTACTGCGAGAGCTACCGTCCATCCGCCCGCCGCGGGACCGAGCCCGACACGGGAAGCAGCCATGTCGGATTTCGCTGCGCGATGGATGCGCTGACCAACTGAGGGGGCGCCCGAGCTCAAGCCGTGCGCATCACCGCGGCTTCGGTGTTGGCCGCTCGACGGAGGCCTTCGAGGAGCAGTTCACGGATGCGGCCGTCCTGACCGCAGATGGTTTCGAGCATGTCGTGCGCTTGGGCATTGAAATGGAAGTCCGGGAATTCCTGAAGGACCGAAACCCAAGCCTGACGCGCCTCCTCTCCGGCCCCGCGGAGTCCGAGAAGCGAAGCACGCAGCAGCACGAGATGTCCGGCCAACGCTGCGCCCCAGGGCAAACCGGCATCCGAGTAGCTGAAGCGGGCGAAATACCGGCCTGAGGGCATCGCAATGCGGACCCGATCATATTTTCCGCTCTTCAAATAATAAGTCTCGAGGTCGCGCCGCAGCTTGGCCGCCTCGATGCGCACGATGGGGTCCCGGATGGAGTCGAAAGGCGCCGGGCGCCCGAAGACTTGGGTGGCCACCTCGGTTGCCTTGGTCTTCTCCCCCTTGAGGCTGTTCGTCACCACGCGCTGGAGGAAACGACGATTGCGTTCCGAAGCCGGAAAGTCCGGGCTGGCCACCACGCGCTTGAGCGCATCGGTCACCTCGTCGGCCGAGGGAACCGGAGCCATCGCGGCACCCCCGCCAGTGCGCACCTCAAAGCTGTGGGAAATATTCATCGCGGGTGCTTTTAACCACACTGGCGCCGCACCGCGCTATGCAATTTCCGCAAAATCAGCCAGCCGGCGCAGTCTGCACTTCCAACCGCTTCACTTTCTCTTTCTTCCCGCTCAGCTGGTAACCCTGCGCTTCGAGTTTTTCCGCCATAGCCGCGGTGATCATGCGCGCGGTGCGACGCTGATCGGCTGTGACGCCGGTCTTGGCCAGCGAAACCACCGCGCGGATACCGCCGCCGATCGGCGTGGGAAACGTGAGCATTCCCGGCTCGGCGTTCGATCCACCCGTTGTCTCGATTTCGGCAATCGTCTTCCGCGCCCCGCGAGCTTCCACCGCCGAGACGATGGTGCGCGCTTCCATCTTCGTTCCCCCCGCCCCGAGTCCGACCAGACTGCGCAAAAGCCGGCTGCCCTGATTGAGCCGCAGGAAACTTCCTTCCACCACCCACGAACCCTTTTCCGGACGCACCCCGTCGGCCAAGGGCACGGCCGGCGCGATCCGTTTGCTGATGCGCTCGCAGAGTTCCTTGGTGAAGTTGTCTGCGGTGGTCTGGCGAAACTCCTCCAACTCCGGTCCCTGACGATCCACCGCCAACGCCTCAGCCGGCACCTCGTAGTTCTTCACGTAGATTCGCTTGGGCAATGCCAGCCGCTCCTGCGTCCACTGATCCTGCTTCACGCTGACCGAGGCACAGCCCGTGATCAGCGGCAGAAGGCCCAAGGCCGCCATGGCCAAAATCCACCGCTGCGGGACAGTCGTCATTTAGCCATTCGTATCGCCGCATCGCACCGGCAGGAATCTTTATCTCAGTCTCCGCTGCGCCGGACGGGTCAGAGGCCCAGTGCACGGAAATCCGAGCCCGTGCTGCGCGCCGGACCGGAAAAAGCATCCGGCATGGCCTGTCCGCGCTGGCGCGGGATAGCCGACACGATCGCCGTGGTGCCGCGCATGATGAAATCGCGGCGGCGACGGGCTTCGTCGCGATCTTTGGTGTGCAGTGACACGCGGACACGCTCCTTCGTGTAATCCGGATTGTGCACGGTGAAGTGGCACCACCAAGTTCCGTTGTTGTTCCAGATGTTGTGGTCGGGATTGAGGCAGATGTTCGTTTTCACGCGCCCAGTGCACCACAGGGGGTGGGACATCCGCTGTCCGTGACCCAAAAAAAGAAAGGCGCATCACGCCTTGTCCCGCTCCGCTCGCACTTTAGGCTCGGATTGTCATGGAGGCGGGCACCACGGACAAAAACAGAGCCGCACGCGGAGGCGCGGAGAGCGCGGAGGATCTGGATGTGATTACGGGTGCGGTGGTCGATGCGGCACTTGGGATCCATCGGGGACTTGGACCCGGATTGCTTGAATCGGTTTATGAAGCAGTCTTGGCCCGCGACCTTGCTGCGCGGGGCTTTGCCGTGGAGCGGCAAAAGACCGTTCCCTTCGACTACAACGGCATGCACTTCGACGAAGGGCTTCGGCTCGATCTCCTAGTCAATGGACGGGTCATCGTGGAACTGAAGTCCGTGGAGAAACTGGCGCCAGTGCACAGCAAACAGCTCCTCACCTACCTGCGGCTCATGCACCTGCCCGTCGGCTTGCTCATCAATTTCGGATCATCCACCCTGAAAGAGGGCCTCCATCGCGTGGTCAACAACCTCAACCCCTCCGCGTCCCCGCGCCTCCGCGTGAACTCTCCTCATCCCTGACCCATGGAAAACTTCGCCGAATACCTCAAGGTCTTCATTGCTGTCTTCGTTCTCGTCAACCCCCTCGAGGGTATTCCGATTTACCTCGCGCGCACGCAAGGCATGTCCAATGCGCAGCGGCTGGCCATCGCCCGCACAACCTCCATCGCAGTCGCCATCATTCTCTGGGTCGCCCTGGCCATCGGCCATGTCGTCCTGCAACTCCTCGGCATCAGCGTCGGCGCGTTCACCCTGGCCGGCGGGGTCATTATCTTTCTTATCGCGTTAAAAATGGTCCTTGGCCCCTCCGGCGGTGACGACAAGGGATCGGGTCCGGCCGACGGCAGCTTCGCCATCGTCCCCCTCGCCATTCCCCTCCTCGCCGGACCGGGCCCGATCAGCAGCGTGATCGTATATGCCAGCAAGGGCATCACGCACCAAGGCGCCTCGCTCACCGACGACTTCATTCTCGCCGCGATCATTCTTGTCGTTGCGCTGGCCACCTTCCTTTCCCTCGCCGTGGCCGATCCGGCCCGCCGCATCCTTGGCGACACCGGCATCAATGTCTTCACCCGGATCTCCGGCATCTTGGTCGCGGCTATCGCGGTCGGGCTGATGGTCGAGGGTCTCGGCATGCTCTATCCCGCCTTGGCCGCCGCGCGGTAAAATAAAAAGCGGTCCCGCGCCTGCGGGACCGCTTCTGTGAATCTCTGACTGCGCTTGCTTAGCTCTGCGAGCCTTCTTCCGTCTTGTCCTTGGACTTGTCGCCACTGGCGCAACCGCCGCAGCTACCAGCCAAGGCCGATGTGGAGAGAGCGGCCAAAGCCAAAGCCGCAACCGTGAGGGTGAGTAGTTTGTTCATCGGAGAAGGAACGCCCAGCGCAATCCCCCGGATGCGCGGCCGGGGAACTTTTCTCGGCCAAAAAAAGAAGCGACCCCCGAAGGAGCCGCCTCTCTGAACTTCTGGGAGAGCCTGGTTTAGCTCTGCGTGCCTTCCTCGGTCTTGTCTTTGGCCTTTTCGCCGCTGACGGGGCAAGACCCGCAGCTGCCTTCGGCAAAGGAAGTTGAGGAAAACGCAGCCACGGTAAGGGCTGCGACGGCAATGGTAAGGAATCTCTTCATCACAGGTATACGACTCGCACAAATTGCCTGATGTTCAATCTTTTTCGGAAGATTTCAGAGTAGAAGCGGTGTCCCCACCGCTTAACCCCGGACGACAAGCGGCGGGGACGCCGCTTCTACTTTTCTTACTCCGTCTTGGCCGCCGCCAAAGGCTCGGCCTTCCCCGTGATATCCTCCGGCGCGAAATCGTTCTGCAGCGCAATGACCCGCATGCCGGGTTGGTCGAAGTCGATGGCCTTGAGATCGACCATCTGGATCTCGAGGCCGTTGTAAGTGCGGATGTAGGTCTTGAGGTTGGTGCGATCATGCGCGACCACCCATTCGGTCGTGTCGGTGTTGACCAATTTGGGCTGACCGGTGGAGCTGAGAAATCCCTTGGTGTTGGCCGTCTGGTCGGCCGTGTTGCTCTGGATCGCGCCGTTGAAGATGTCGAACGTGTTGAGCACGTGGAAGCCGAGGTTGACCGTGTCGTTCGCGGTGGCGCCCGGTGTAGCCCAATGCGAGAAGAGCGAGGCGCGGATGAATCGCGATGGAGGCGACATATCACCCGGTAATCCGACGCCGCCGCTGCCCTGCCCGTAGTTCACCGAGGTGAATTTGCCCAGCGTGCGCTCGGGCACGTTGACCGGCGATATATCGACATAGTTGCCGACATTGATTGTTTGCCAATCATACGGGGGCGAGTTGGTCAGCGTGCCGAGAGGCGCGTCGTAGACATTGAGCTTGCCGCCGACATATTCGGCAATGACGACCTTGCCGCTCGCGTCGCCGATCCACCAATGCACAGGGAGCAGTCCTTTGAACGGGGGAAAATCCTGCTGCGCAACATAGATGTCGCTCTTCAGCGCTGCGACCGCTTCATCGACGGTGGCGCACATGGAAAGCAGGTAAGCCGGCACTTCCCAACTGCCGAGTGATTTGTCGGCCGGTGCCGCGGCGGGATCCTGATATTGCGAGTAACCCGGCAGGTAGAGCATCCCGATGGCCAATCCCTTTTCGTTTTGTCCGTCCGCCACGATCGTCCGGGCGATGTCGACATTGAGCCCGACCATGCCGTATTTCGTCTTCCACTTGAGCCCCGGTTTACCGCCGGGCGCCGTGCCGGTGTATTCCGAGCCACGCGGGACGATGAGCGCCTGGGAATTGAAGGGAAACCCGAACTCCATCGAGCGGAAATAAATCTGTGCGCCGTCCTTGGATTCGAGCTGGAACGCCGTGCAAGCCAAGGTGGCCGCCGGAAGGTTGAGAGCAATCACCGCCGCAACGGCGGCCAAAGATTTCGGGAGGTTTTGCATATCCAACCAAAGTCGCGGCTCCGCAACCACGCGACAAGCCAAATAAGCCTTGGCCAAAAGGTGGATCGCGATGTCCACATCGCGACTGGCACACAAAAAATCGCGCCCGGAGGGCGCAATCCACCACAACTCGGTAAATGAGTTCGTGT
>CAZJGQ010000104.1:0-5512 GCA_964545425.1 uncultured Chthoniobacter sp.
GCGTCCTCCGCCATCTCCTCGGCAAGTCCCGCGAGGAACTGCACAAACTGGACCGCCCGCACATCATCGTCGCGCGCAACCTCACGCCGTCCGACACCGCCCTGATCAACCGCGATCTCGTCCGCGGCTTCGTCACCGAACAGGGCAGCCGCACCTCGCACAGCGCCATCATGGCGCGTTCGCTTTCCATTCCGGCCATCGTCGCCCTGCCCGGCATTTGCAGCAAGCTGACCACCGGCGACCACGTCCTCCTCGACGGCTACAGCGGCAAACTCATTGCCGATCCCTCCGAGGCCACGCGCTACGAATACGGACAGCTGGAGCGGCACAAGGTCGAAGTGGCCCACCAACTGGAGGCCATCCGCGGCACGCCTTCGACCACCAAGGACGGTCGCCACATCGTCCTCTCGGCCAACATCGAGCTGCCCTCCGAAATCGATGCCGTCATCGCCTCGGGTGCCGAGGGCATCGGTCTCTTCCGCACCGAATTCCTCTTCCTCAATAAAACCGTCGCCCCCGGCGAGGAAGAGCAATACGAGGCCTACAAAACGGTCGCCGAGCGCTGCGGTCCGCATGGCGTCATCATCCGCACCCTCGATGTCGGCGGGGACAAACTGATGCACTTGGAAGACCGTCCGGCCGAGGACAACCCTTTCCTCGGACGCCGCGCCATCCGTCTCTGTCTTGACGAGCCCGCGCTCTTCAAGGCTCAGCTCCGCGCCATCCTCCGCGCCGCGGCGCACGGCAAAGTGCGCGTCATGTTCCCCATGGTCACCCAGTTGGAGGAGGTCCGCTGGGCGAAGTCCCTTCTCGAGGAATGCAAAGGCGAGCTTGCCGGTGAAGGAAAGCCCTACGACCCCCTTCTCGAGGTCGGCACCATGATCGAGGTTCCCTCCGCCGCGCTCATCGCCGACCAAATCGCCCGCGAGGTGCAATTTTTCAGCGTCGGCACCAACGACCTCGTGCAATACACCCTCGCCGTCGACCGCGGCAACGAACGCATCACCAATCTCTACCAGCCCACGCACCCCGCCGTTCTCCGCCTCCTCGCCATGGCGGCCAAAGCCGCGCACGACCACGGCATCTGGATCGGCGTCTGCGGCGAAATGGCGTCCGAGTTGCACCTCACCCCGCTGCTCATCGGCTTCGGGATGGACGAACTCAGCGTGGTCACCCCCGCCGTCCCGCGCATCAAAAAAGCCGTGCAAAGCCTCGACGCCAAAGAATGCGGCGAGTTCGCCTGCAAAGCCGCCGGAATGAACGACCCGCAAAAAATCGACAAAATGTGCCGCGACTACGCCCGCAAACACTACCCCGACCTCCTCGACGCCGTCTGAAATCTCAAATCCGAGGGCTCCCCTTCCGGCTGAAAACTGAACACTGCAAACTGTAAACTTTTTCCTTTTGCGCCTTACCGACATCCGCTCCGCGCTCGATGAGTTGCAAATGCGCCCGACGAAAAGTCTCGGGCAAAATTTCCTCCACGACCAAAACCTGGCCCGCGCCATTGCCACAGCTGCCGTGCCGGACCGCGCCCCGTTCGCCGTGGAAATCGGCCCCGGCCTCGGTTCCCTCACCGCCCCGCTCCTCGAGCGCTGCGACCGTCTCCTCCTCATCGAAAAAGATGCCCGCCTCGCCGAATGGTTGCGCGGAAAATTCCCCGCCGACCGCGTGGACATTGCTTGCGCCGATGCCATCGACTTCGATTGGCGCCCGCTCTTGAAGCACGGCCCCTTCCCCCTCGCCGGAAACCTGCCCTACTACGCCACCTCGCCGATTCTGCGCAACTGGCTCACCCCCTGCTCGCCCGTCAACCGCGCAATCTTCGCCGTGCAGGACGAATTCGCCGCCCGCCTCTCCGCCGGACCGGACAGCCCCGACTACAGCGCACTCACCGTCCGCACGCAGCGTCTTTGGACCGTCCACCGCGAACGCGCCTTGCCGCCGTCCGTATTCTTCCCCGAACCCGGCGTCGATTCCGCCGTGGTTCTCCTCGAGCGTCGCCCGGCGCGCGAATTCCCGCCCGTCCGCGCCGTGTTTTTCGATGACCTCGTGCAGCGCGGCTTCAGCCAACGCCGCAAACAATTGAAGTCCTTGCTCAAAGCCGACGCCGCGACGTGGACCGCATGGTGCTCCAAACAAAACCTCCCGCCCACCTGCCGCGCCGAGAATCTGTCTGTCCCGCAATGGATCGACCTCGCCCGAACTCTCGATCCCGCCGCCGCCACACCGCCGCAACATGACGGCGAGCAGTTCGACATCGTCGACGAGAATGACAACGTCATCGGAACGAAGCTGCGCAGCGAAGTGCACGAGCGGAACCTCCTCCACCGCGCCGTGCACATTCTGGTCTTCGATAAAGAAGGCGAACTACTCCTACAGAAACGCTCCGCCTGGAAAGACCGCGAGCCCTCCAAATGGGACTCCAGCGCCGCCGGACATCTCGAGCCCGGCGAAACCTACGAAGCCGGCGCCATCCGCGAAACCGAAGAAGAACTCGGCATCCGCCCGAAGCTCACCCCGATCGGCAAAATCCGCGCCTGCTCCAACACCGGCCAGGAATTCGTCGAAGTCTTCACCGCCGAACACAACGGCCCCTTCATTCTCCCTCCCTCCGAAATCGAAGACGCCCTCTTCCTGCCCCTCGCCGAGATCAAACCCTGGATCACCACCCGCCCCCAAGACTTCGCCCCCGGCTTCTGGGAAGTCTGGAAGCTCCTCCAACCCCGATAGCATCTCGCGTCGCCACCGGCCACGTTCTGGTTCTGGCGTCGCCACCGGCCTTGCGCCGGTGGAACTCCGCCCCCAGTCCAGTCCCGGTAGGGCCGGCTGGCCTCAGCCGGCCGCAACCATCACTTCAGCTTCAGCTCGCGCACGAATTCGCCAACTGCAGCACTCGCTCCCAAACCCCATACAGCTTGACGATGTCCTTCTCTCGAAGCGGCGTCGCATCGAGGCGGGCACGGACCACGTCGGAATCGAGCAATCCTTCTTTCAGCAGGTGAACGAGCACGTCGACGTCCTTGGGACGACCGGCATGCAGCTTTGCCACGGCCAAATCCGCCGCCTCGAGGAAAAAGACGCCGTTGTATCCCGGCATCGGCTCCAGCCGCTCTTCCCATCCGGGCGGGAAGAGTTCGGTAATGTCAGGGCGCAGGATGTCGGCGTGAAAACCGGCCACTCTCGAAAAAGTGCTGCGTGCCCCCACAGCGTCGATCAAAGCCAACGCCAAATCGTCTGCGATTCCATAGATGACAAAGTCCGCATCCAAAGAAAGAGAGAGTGGCTGGCCGGGCTCGCCAAGGTGCGGATGTTTCGGCAGAAGACTGGCGGAGCCGAAGATGACGATTCGATGCCCGGGCGCAAAGCTTCGGGCAATCTCCAACAGACGCCTCAGCTCACCGGAATGCATTGATCCAAGATCGCCCTGCGTTCCCCCGCCTCCAACACTCCCGCGAAAGGCGACCACGATTTCCAATGCCGCGCCTCTTCGCTGTCATCGCGCAGTAAATCGAGGAGACGCCGGAAGCCCGCCTCGTCCTGCTGCGCTTCAAGAATCCACGTCCGCCACTGCTCCAACCGTTGCACCGATGCCGCAGTATGCTTCCCCGATGCAATCCAGCGCGCGATGTTGTCGAGCGGCACAGCGAGCAATTCCGGATGCTCCGCCAACTTGTTCGCCGTGGCGACATCCATCACATGCCCCGCATCATTGGCGAAGTCGTAGGGATTGGCGTTACGGGCCATGTACGCACCCATCCCACCGCGGCGCCCGGCGCGCAAGACTTTTCCCGCCCGAAAATCAGGCAGATCAGCGTCGCCACCGGCCACGTTCTGGTTCTGGCGTCGCCACCGGCCTTGCGCCGGTGGAACGCAACGGGTCGGGGAACCGCAGAATGCGGATCCCCTTGGCGCAACGCGTTCACGCCAAGACCCGTTGCTTTTCCACTCCATTCCCCCGGTAGGGCCGGCTGGCCCCAGCCGGCCGCAGCCATGACTTCACGCTGTCGTGCCGGATATCACGCGAAAGCCTTCACGCCTCGCCGCTTGTGCGAGCGCGTCATCCAGCGTGACGAACTCCAACTCCGCAACATCGTTCGCACCCAAGACAACCGCCGCCGCAAGCTGCAACGCATCGGCCGCGCGCAAAGCATGCGTGAAGAGCAAACGTCGGGAGCAGGCGCGCACCGCTGGGGTGGGCAGAACTTCATGCGCCCGTGTCATCACCTTCTGCAAATTGGCCAATGCCTCGTCGGTTGTCGCCGGTGGCCAGCCTGCTTCCCTTTCCCGGCGGGCCAGCGCCGACCAACATTCCGTCGGCGTGCCCCACCACACGGCCATTTCGTGATCCTCCGCGAACACACGACTCATCGCGGCACTTCCCTCTTCCTCGATCAGCAAGGGCAGCAGGGCCGAACTATCCCAAAATCTCATCGCCCCGAACGTCGCTCCTCCAAAAGTGCCGCGACAACCTTGGCCCCGCCTTTCGGCGCGCGAGCCGGTTTTAGTTCGAGCGGCTCATAAAGCCCAGTTGCCAAGCGAATCTCGCCACGCCGTGCCAGTTCAGCCAACCGCGCACTCCACCCGCTGTTCTCGGAGCGACCGGGCCTATAAGGCACCAACTTCGCCACCGGCTGATTCCGGTCGGCAATTACGACCTCCTCGCCACCCTTGACCCGCTCCAAATAGCTGCTCAGCTGGCTCTTGACGGTCGAAATATTGGTCTGAATCATGTGACTATGTTAGTCTTGTTGGTCTCGGTGTCAACCCCCTCCACCGGCTTCCCTCCTGCTGACGACTGCCAACTTGGCTTCCCCTTCACTCAAGTCTCAGCCCTTTCTTTCCTCCACCACCTCAAACCCCGCCTGCCGGAAATGCCGGTCGGTGGTCAGCGCCTCGCGGATTTTCTCCTGCTTCATGAAGGCGAAGCTTGTGCAATCGGTGAAAGAAAAGTCCTTGTCTTCGTAGCGGAAGAACCAATCCATGGCGCGATCGCGCAGCTCGGCATCGACCTCTGCAAAAATCACCCGCGGACTCTGCGAAACGCGCTCCCACCACTCACGAGTTGCGGGGAGACCAAGACGCAAGCGCAACAAAGTCAAAGTCTCGTCGAGAACGTAATCCGTGGTGACCAGCAAAAACCCGACACGCAACTTCGCATCGCGCACAGCCACGCATCGGGCATGAGCCGGATCATTGCGGTCCGCACAAGCCATCCAGCCGGCGGTATCGACAAACAACCGCTTCTTCACGCCCCGTAAAGCACGCGGTCATGGTCCGCCGCGCGCAACCCATCCTCCGATGCCCCGACGCCATCCCAGCCAAATATCGGATCCTGCTCCAAAGGCGGCAACGGTTCAGCCGGCAGCCCCGGCGGCGCCAACTCGAAAGCCGGCCGACTCCGGTGCAGCACCAGGAAACGCTTCCCGCTGCGCACGCTACTGACCACCCGCGGCATTTCCTCCCTCAACTGGCGCGTATTAATGATCTCCATCGAGGCCTTCATGTTCAT
>CAZJGQ010000105.1:0-5506 GCA_964545425.1 uncultured Chthoniobacter sp.
CCACCATGCCGAGCGGCGTGTCGCCGTAGCGGTTCATGATGCGGTCGCTCAACGAACCGTGATTTGTCCCGATGCGCATGGCCACGCCACGCTCTCGGCACAACTCGACCAGAGGCATGAATTTTTCACGGATCCGTCCGATTTCCGCCGCGTATTGATCGTCGGTGTATTCGCGCACGGCAAACTTCTTGGAGTCGGCGTAATTCCCCGGGTTGACCCGCACCTTCTCGACCCACTTGGCCGATTCGAGGGCGGCCTCGGGCTTGAAATGGATGTCGGCCACGAGCGGGACGTCGCACCCGCGCGCGCGCAACGCGTCACGGATCGCCTCCAGATTGCGCGCATCCTTAACGGTCGGCGCGGTGATGCGCACGATTTCGCAACCGACATCGGCCAGCGCGACCGAATCGCGGACACAGGCTTCGGTGTCCATGGTGTCGCAGGTCAGCATGGACTGCACCCGCACGGGATTGTCCCCGCCAAGTCCGACTTGGCCGACTTTAACTTCGCGGCTGCGGCGGCGCTCCGCGAAAAACGGGGCCGGCAACGGTGAGGTCATTGCTGGTCCGGCGCGGCCGCGGGCGCCGGCGTGAACTTCAGCTCCGCCGGCGGCTCTTCCGTCTTCCCCCGCCAAGGCAGGTCCTGCACATCGAAAAACGTGATGTAGAGCATGTAACCGATGATGAGGAAGGCGAAGCCGCTCTGCACGATCTCGAGGACACGCACGTTGATCGGCTTGCGCCGGATGGCTTCGATGATGGCCAACATGATGTGTCCGCCGTCGAGCACCGGAATAGGCAGAAGGTTGAGCAGCGCGAGGTTGACGTTGAGCACGACACTGAACCACAAAGCCAGGCGCCAGCCGTCGGGGGACTCGAAGAGCAGGTAATAGATCCGCATGATCCCGACCGGACCGCTGAGGTGCTCGGCTTTGATGTCGCTTCGGGGCGAAAACACGGCGGAAAGCGTGTCGACCATGGTGCGCACACTGCCGACCACAAGTTGCCAAGGGTTCGGGTGCTCGAGCACGGTGACGCCGCGATCGTCCCAGAGAATACCGACCCGCGGCTTATCCTCGCCCTCCGGCACGAGCGGCGTGACAGCCAGTTGCAGGGTCTCATCGCCGCGCTGCACGGTCAGATCGATGGACCGGCCTGCTTGGTGCGTGTCCAGATACTCGGAGAGCGAAGCAAGGCTGAGCAACGGCTGACCATCCACCGCGGTGATCAAATCGCGCGGCTGGATACCCGCGGTCGCGGCGGGGCTGTCCTTGAAAACCTTCGCCACCATGGGCGTGGTCGCCGGAAGAATCCCGATCTGGCGCAGCGGACGCCGCCCCCAGCCCTGGCGTTCGGGAGTGACCGGCTCGACTTCGACCGTCTGCACGGTTCCGTCGCGTTCGAATTTGACCGGAATGAGAGGCTCCTCACTGCGCACCACGTTCCAAGTCACGCTCTGGCGCATGTTGCCCATGCCGGCAAACTTCGTCACCGGGTGACGGTTGACCTCGAGAATTTTGTCTCCCGGCTGCAAACCGGCCTTGGCCGCCGGACCTTCGGGCAGGACGTAGCCGATGACCGTGGTGGTCTCCGCCTGGCTGACCGGACGTCCGACGAACCAGACGATCACGGCACAAAGCAGCGCCAGCAGCATGCTGGCCACCGGACCGGAAATGGCGACGATGATCTTGTCGAGGGCGGAAACCGGGGGCAGCGCCGCCCGGTCATGTTTGCTCTCGCCCTCCACCGACTCCATCGGCGCAAGCTGCGGCAAGGCCACGAAACCGCCGGCCGGGATGGACCCGAGACTGTATTCGACCCCGCCGATCGTCTTCTTCCAAATCGGCTTGCCGAACCAGATGCCGAACTTCTCCACGACCAGCCCTCGCCAGCGCGCGGCCAGAAAATGACCCAGCTCGTGGGCGATGATGATCAGGTTAAAGAGCAGGAGGACTTCCAGAAGGATCCCCGCCACCCGCAAGTAGTCGGCCATAAGAACCTGTCACCATAGCACACGACACGCGGCATTCACGCCCCAAAATGCCGCAGGCCGCTAAAGCCCCGCGGCGAATTCCTGCAAATCCGGGGCCAAGGCACCCTCCACCCGCCGGACGCCGGCTTGGTCGGGGAATTCCAGAACCGCCGCGTGCAGCGCATGCCGCGGCAGAAGCAGTTCGGCCTGCAGGCCCGGCGTCCACCCCGTTTCGATGAACTCCAAGTAAGCCGCCCCCTCGCGACCGCCGTAGATTTTGTCGCCGACCAAAGGATGACCAAGATGCGCGGCGTGGACGCGGATCTGGTGCGTACGCCCGGTGCGGGGAAAGGCGCGCAGGATGGCAAACTTCATGCCTTGGCGCTCGAAACGCCGCTCGACCGCAAAGCCCGTGACCGCCGCCGCCCCGCGGGGATCGACGCAGCGCCGGAGCCAGACCGGCGACTCTCCCACCTCGCCCTGCCGGATGACCGGCGCATCGACCGAGGTTTCCTCCCAGTCCGGCCATCCGCGCACTACCGCGAGGTATTCCTTGCCGATTTGCCCGCGCTGCATGGACAGGCCGAAAGACCGCGCCCGCTCGCGGGTCAGCGCGAGAAGCACGAGCCCGCTCGTCTCGCGGTCGAGCCGTGTGATGATCGAGAGCTGTCCGCGATTGGCCAGCTCGTAAGCGAGCAACTGCCTCAATCCGTCCCACAATGTCGGCGCGCCATCCGGACGCGTCGGGTGCGTGAGCAATCCGGCCGGTTTGTCCACCACGATCCAGTCCGGCCCCTCGGCCACGATGCGGAAGTTGTCTTGCGCCAGCCGCGCCGAGCGGAAAATCTCGTCGTCCACATGATCAGTCTGCGCCATGTCACCCGGATTTATCCCTCGCCAGCCGGCGAAGTGCACGCCTTGCGCGACGTTTCGCTGGAGATCGCGCCGCATTCCTTCTGCGCGGTGACCGGACCCAGCGGCTGCGGCAAGAGCACCTTGCTCAACCTGCTCGGCGGGCTCGACCAACCGACCTCGGGTGAAATCTCGGTCGATGGCCTCGCCCTGCACACCGCCGGTGAATCCGAACTCACCACTTACCGTCGCGAACGTCTCGGCATCATTTTCCAATTTTTCAATCTTTTGCCCGCGATGACCGCGGTGGAAAACGTCGAGCTTCCGCTTCTCCTGCGCGGCGACCGGGCCAAGGATGCCCGCAGCCGGGCCGGCGAGATGCTCGACTTGGTCGGACTCACCCCGCGGGCCCATGCCTTCCCGCACCAGATGAGCGGCGGCGAAATGCAGCGCGCCGCCGTGGCCCGGGCGCTGGTCCACCGGCCCGCACTTTTGCTCGCCGACGAACCGACCGGAAACCTCGATTCGGACAACGCTGCGCGCATCCTCGAACTTTTCCAAAAGATTGCCTCCGAACGCCTCGCCACTCTAATAATGGTGACCCACAGCCCCGAAGCCGCCGCCGCGGCCGAACGGCAAATTCCCATGATGGACGGCCGATTATCCTCCTGACCTCCGCCGTCCGCCCTGCCCATGCAAAAACAACACACTCTGGCCGGCCCCGCCTCGCTCGCGGGCGTCTCCTTGCACACCGGCGAGAAAGTCACCCTCACCATTCGCCCCGCGCCGCCCGACCACGGTTTCAAATTCCGCCGCACCGACCTCAAGGATCAGCCGACCGTCGACGCCCTGGCCGCCAACGTCCGCACTGTCGAGCGCGCCACGACGCTGATCGAGGGCAACGTCAAGGTCCACACCGTCGAGCATATCCTCTCCGCCCTGACCGGGCTCGGGGTGGACAATGCGCTCATCGAGATGGACGCCAACGAACCGCCCATCGGCGACGGCAGCGCCTCACCCTACGTGGCGCTGATCAAAAAAGCAGGCATCGTCGAGCAGGATGCCCCGCGCCGTTACTGCGAAATCCGCGAGCCGGTTGCCGTGCAGACCAAGAACGGGTCCATCCTCGTTATCCTGCCGGACACCAAATTCCGCGTCTCCTGCACGCAGGCCGGACCGGACGGCAACCACACGCAGTATCTCAGCCTGGAAATCACGCCCGAGATTTACGAAAAGGAAATCGCCCCCGCGCGCACCTTCGTCCACTACGAAGATGTCGAGCCGCTCATGGAGAAGGGACTCATCCGCGGCGGCAGCCTCGAAAATGCCATCGTCATCCGCGGTGAATCCGTCCTGAGCAAAGAGCCCCTGCGTTTCCCCGACGAATTCGTGCGCCACAAAATCCTCGATATCGTCGGGGATCTCACCCTGGTCGGACGTCCCATCCTCGGACATGTCGTCGCCGTGCGCCCGGGCCACGGACCGAACACCGAATTGGCCGCGGCCATCGCCAAGGAGCACGCCAAGATGATGGCCATGATCCCGCCGGCCAAGCTGCCGGTCGGCGAACGTGTTCTCCCCACCACGGAGATCATGAAGATCCTCCCGCACCGGTATCCCTTCCTCATGGTCGACCGCATCGTGGCCTTCGAGGGAGACACGAAGTGCACCGGCGTGAAGTCCGTCACGATCAACGAGCCGTTTTTCCAGGGACATTTCCCCAACCACCCCGTCATGCCCGGCGTCTTGCAGGTCGAGGCCATGGCCCAAGTGGCCAGCATCCTCATGATGCTCAACACGCAGAACTCCGGGAAAATCGGCTACTTCATGAGCGCCGACGAAGTGAAATTCCGCAAGCCGGTCTTCCCCGGCGACACGCTGTTTATCCACTGCGAGCTGACCCGTTCGCGCAAGACCATGGCCCGCGCCGCCTGCTCCTGCACGGTCAATGGCGAAGTGGTCAGCGAAGGCAATCTCCTCTTCGGCCTCGTCTCCGAATGATCCACCCGACCGCCATCGTCGACCCGGCGGCGGAGGTCGCGTCCGGCGCCCTCATCGGCCCCTACTCCGTGATCGGTCCGGGCGTGGTCATCGGCGAGGACACAGAGCTGCAGCACCATGTCACCGTGATGGGGCCGACTCGCATCGGCCGCGGGAATTTCTTTTTCGCCTACGCTTCGATCGGACAAAAAACGCAGGACCTCAAATACGCCGGAGAGCCCACCTATCTCGAAATCGGCGACGGCAACACGTTCCGCGAATTCACCACGGTCAACCGCGGGACTCTTCCGGGCACGAAAACGGTTATCGGCAGCGGCGGCAACTTCCTTGCCTACTCGCACATCGCGCACGACTGCGTCGTCGGCGATAAAGTCATTTTCTCCAACAACGGGACCTTGGCCGGACACGTCCAAGTCGGCGACCACGCCGTCATCGGCGGCCTCACCGCCATCCACCAATTCTGCCGCGTCGGACGCCACGCCATCACCGGCGGATGTTCCAAGATCGTGCAGGACGTTCCGCCTTTTTTCATCGCCGACGGCAATCCGGCCGAAGTGCGCGGCGTCAACCAAGTCGGCCTCGAACGCGCCGGCTTCACCGCCGAAACCATCCGCGCGCTCAGGGAAGCCTACCGCATTCTTTACCGCGGCAAGATGAACGTGAAGCAGGCTGTGGAGACCAT
>CAZJGQ010000106.1:0-5441 GCA_964545425.1 uncultured Chthoniobacter sp.
GCGGAAGAAGCGGCAACCCGCAGCGACCTGTTTCTCATTCGCCTCGATGCCATGGCCGGGCGCGGAGACTGGAACGACATCGCCGAGCTGCTGCGTGGCGACGGCATCCCCTTGCAGGTTCCGGTCGTCCTCCTCTACCGCGGCCGGGCGGCCCGCGAAACCGGCGATCCGGAGGGCTCGGCCACCTTCTACCGGCGCGCGGTGATCGAAGCGGCACCGACACCGGATGTCATGTGGTATGTCATCAACTATCTCCAGCGAGTCGGTGAAGACGAGGTTCTGGAGCAGGAGTTGTCGCGCCTCACGGAAAACCCGGCCACCGCGCGACAGGCCTTTCAGGCTCTCGTGCCCATCGTCCAGAAGCGCCAAGACGCCGAGGAACTTTACCAACTCTACGACCGCATGCTCAAACGGCTGCCGGCCGAGCGGGTAGTGCAGAATGACCACCGCTATTTCGCCGCACTGACCGGACGCCGCGCCGATGTGAGCGGAGCCCGTGAGCTGCTGGCGCAGGAACCGCGCATGCTCGCCTACCGGATCACCCTCGCTCTGACCCATCTGAAAAACGCGCAACCGGAAGCGGCGATGAAAGTGTTCGACGGGATCACCCTTGATCCGATGCAAATCCAACCTTACCAGCGCGCTGTCCTGGCCGCCGTCCTTGCCGCCAACGGACGCGAGGCTGAGGCCCGTCAGCTGGCCAAGTCCGTCCCGCTCGACGTGGTCACATCGCAAGAAATCGAATTGATCGCGCCTTGGCGCGAGGAAGCGGATTAGTCCCCTGCCCCGCCGAACAACTCCTTGGCCAGCTCGTGCCGCAGACCGCAACGGGGACAGGTCACCGTGATGTGCGAGTCGCCGCCGAAGATGCCATCGAGATCGTTGCGCAGCGCCGGAGCGAGGGCTTCGGCCACCCGCACCGGCGAGCATCCGCAAAAGAAGCGGTAAGTCCGCGTTTCCAGAGGCGGGCGTGAACTTTCCTCGACCAGCGAAACAACTTCGTCGCTCCCAACACCGGCGAGCCAGTCCGTGTCGCAATCCGGTTGTGCAGCGAGCAAAGCGAATCGGTCACCGCCCAGCTCGAAATAGCGCGCCGGACGTTGCTCGCTTCTTTCATAGTATTCCGCGGCCGCACGGAGGATGTCCGCGCCGGCAAAGTCGACCGAGCTTCGCCGACGCGCACCTGCCGCTTCGGCCACCTCGGCATGAAGGACATTGCCGCCCGTGGAGCGCACGTTCTCAGTGAAGACCTGACCGGTGACATGACCTGTGGGATTTTCCGCCACGGCGAAGAGATTCATCTTTTCCTCCTCGAGGTGCATCGTCCACGCACAGGTCTCGGCATGCGGACGTGAAGCCGCGTGCAAGGTCAGCGCGGCGAGGAGAAGCTTCAGTTTTTCGTCGGCGCCCGATCCGAGAACCACGCCCGTCTGCCCGAGATGCAGATACAGATCCATGAACATCGCACCGAAGTCCGCGGCACAAAGCAGCGCGTTTCTTCCGCGGACGAAGCGGCATTCCACCCGCACTATCCCATCGTCCACGGCGTCATCGATCATGGCTGGCGATCGGCAGCGGCCACGGGCCGCGCATGGCTGCGCCACCAGCGCTCGGCCACGATGCCCCAAAGGGCGTTGATCAGCGAATAGGCGCCGGCGCCGGCCACGAGACCGGTCACCGCGCATCCGAGGAGCAAAGGTCCGGGCACGCCCGCCGCGAAATCAAGCAGGCCTTCGGCCCCTGCTGCATCGGGCGCGTTTTGTCCGAGCAACCACGCGCCGAACCGGTATTGCCAATAAAGAATGAGCGGCCACGTCACGGGATTGGTGATCCAAACCACAGAGATGGCGGCAGGAACGTTGAAGCGGAAAAGGTAGGCCGTGATCCCGGAGGGGAGCATTTGGAAAGGGATGGGCATCATGGCCCAAAACAGCCCGGTGGCCGCCCCTCGTGCCACCCCTTCGCGCGTCGGGCGCCATAATTCGGGGGAAAAAAGCCGGTCGCCCAGCATCCGGTGGAGCCAAGTGCCGCGGACGTGGCGTTGCCGGGGGACCTTTTTCAGCCACGGACGGATCCGCGACCGACGCAGGCGCATCATGCTCATGGCCGCATCCGGAGGACGGACCGCGTGTTTTCAGGGCTTGCAATGCCTCGGCGGTCGTTTACAACGCGCATGTCATGAAAAAAATCGAAGCCATCATTAAACCCTTCAAGATGGAGCATGTCAAAGAGGCGCTGGCCGAAATCGGCATCGAAGGCATGACCGTCACGGAAGTGAAAGGCTTCGGTCGTCAAAAAGGCCACACCGAAATCTATCGCGGCAGCGAATACACCGTGGACTTCCTGCCCAAAGTCAAAATCGAATTGGTTGTCTCCGACGACAATGTCGGCAAAGCAACCGAGGCCATCGTCAAATCGGCCAAAACCGGCAAGATTGGCGACGGCAAAGTTTTCGTCCTTCCCATCGACGAAGCGATCCGCATCCGCACGGACGAAACCGGCGACGCGGCCATCTGATCCGTTCGTCCACGCCGCCCGCGCGGCTCAACCGTCGTGGATAATCTTCAGGCCTTCATCCTCGGCATCGTCGAGGGCCTCACCGAATACCTGCCGGTCAGCTCGACCGGGCACTTGCTCCTCGCACAGCGATTGATGGGGATCGAGTCGAGCACCGCATCCGATGCTTTCGCCATTTGCATCCAAGCCGGCGCCATCGTCGCGGTGCTCGGTCTTTACCGTGCGCGCGTCGCCCAAATGGCCCTGGGCGTTCTCGGGCGCGACGACACGGGGCGGCGGTTGCTCATCAATCTGGTCTCCGCCTTCATTCCCGCCGCCGTGCTCGGTCTTCTTCTCGAAAAGCCGATCAAGAAGTATCTCTTCGGCGGCGATGCGTGGGGCATGTGGCCCATCGTTGCCGCGTGGCTGGTCGGCGGACTGGCCATCCTCGCCGTTTCCTTCGCCCGCAAACGCCGCGGTGCGTCGCCCGGCACCGGACTCGATCTCGACCATCTCACCATCAAGATGGCGCTCATCGTCGGCGTGGCCCAATGCATCGCCATGTGGCCCGGCGTGAGTCGCAGTCTCATCACCATAGTCGGCGGCGTCCTCGTCGGACTTTCCCTGCCGGCTGCGGTCGAACTCAGCTTTCTGCTCGGAGTCATCACACTGACCGCCGCCACGGCTTACGACGCACTCAAGCACGGCTCGGAAATGCTCGAGACCTACGGCGTCGTGCCCTTGCTTATCGGTTTCGGAGCAGCCTGGCTCTCGGCCGTGCTCGCCGTGAAATGGATGGTCGGCTACCTCAAGTCGCACGGCATGGAAATCTTCGGTTGGTATCGCGTTATACTTGCCATCGCCGTGGCCGCGTGGCTTCTCTGGCCTTCTTCGTAATATGGACCCAATCGCACCCGACCTGCAGTCCGTCATTCTCTGCGAGGACGTGCGCACGGAGGTCAGTGGCGCGCAGACCTTGGTCGGAGTGATCGGCGCGATTCCCGCTCCGCAGGTCCCCATCGGATTTTTCAAGCTCTGCCTCTGGACCCGCTGGTGCGGCGGTATCGGGAGGTTTCATCAGGATTCGCGTTTGCTCGACCCGGACGACGAAACCGTGGCCGAGGCCGGGATCGATTTCCAGTTGCAGGAAATCGAAGGCAGCGCGACCAACGTGCATTTCTTCGGCGGGGTGCAGATCAAGAAGTTCGGCGTGCATCATGTGGAGATCCGGCTCGACGGGGACATGCGGATGCGTTTCCCCGTCCCCGTGGTACGCGTGAATCAGCCGCCGCCGGGCAGCCCTCCCCCGCCATTCCAAGCGCCGTCCGCAGCCTGACTCAAAAATCGACGCTATCGCCGTCCCGCACCACGCGGATCGCGCCAACCTCCGGCAAGGCGCGCTGGGCCAAGGCGAGCAATTCATCTTCTCGCCCGTTCAAATCCGGCGACAGGTGATTGAAGACAAGTTGGCCAATAGAACTACCGCGCAGCGTGGCGAAGAGTTCGTCCGGCTGGAAGTGCGACAACTCGCAGACCAGCACGTCGCACGGGCGTTTCAGGACGGGCCCCAGATCTGACGGTGCCCCCAGGTCCGAGGAAAAAACAACCCGGCGGCCGCGGCAGTCTACATCGAGTCCGAAGATCTCGAAACGCCCCTGCGCTGAGGGATCGATTTTTTGCTGGAGACCTCGCAGATGCGTCGTCCGAAAAATTCCTACGTCCACCCCGTGGGCAGCGGTGATCGTTTGCGCGGGATCCCATGCGCGCAGATCCAACTCGAAGCCCAGCAGTGAGGCCGGCAGGTAGACCGCATCGAGCCACGCAAGGAGCGGCTTGATCAATTCGCGCGGCAGGTAGACCGGAAGCGGTCGCGAGCGCGGGGCGAGCCAAGACGACTGCACCAGCATGGGGAATCCGGCGGTATGGTCCGAGTGCCCGTGCGTAATAAGCACGGCGTCCAAGTCGGCGATGGCGATCCCTGCCTCGATCAGACGCTGACTGCAGGGCTCACCCGCATCGACCAACACAAGCGATTCATCGCTGCGCAGAAGGCAGGAGGAACAGAAACGCCCGGTCACCGGTGTGCCCGGGCCCGTGCCGAGAAAAAGCAGCGAATGCACTGTCTTTGGATTAACGTCCAGAGCCTCGCGGGGCAAGCCGACCGCGCTTGCCGGGAAACCCCGGGATCCTTAATCTTCGAGGCTCATGCGCCCGGCCCTCCGAAGTCTTCTCGCGCTCGCCTTGCTCGTCTCTGCGGCAACAGCTCAAGACGGCGGCGGCGTGCCCGAGGGCGTGCGCTACGCCCCAACCCGCAGCGCGGACGGCTTCGACATGCCGGTCGGCAAGCCCGACGCGGTTGGGTATTACCGGTCCCGCGGACTCATCGTCGGACGCCACATGGGAGACGACTGGAATGGCAACGGCGGCGGCAACACTGACCTCGGGGCGCCCGTTTATGCCACCGCCCACGGTTTGGTTGTCTACGCCCGCGACGCTCGCATGGGCTGGGGCAAAACGGTCATCATCCGTCACGTCTATTGGGAAGGTGGCCGCTGGCACTACGCCGATTCCTTTTACACCCACTTACACCAGATCTTTGTCCGCGAAGGCCAGCAGGCGAAGCGCGGGCAACTCGTCGGCAGCATTGGAACCAACCGCGGGATGTATGTCGCCCACCTGCACTTCGAGATCCGGAAAAACCTGCGCATCGGCATCAACCAAGGTTCCTACCGGCGCGACCTGAGCAATTATTTCAAGCCCTACGATTTCATCATTGGTCGACGGCAACTGAGCGGCGGCAACCGCCGTGTCCGCGTGCCCATCGACACCTTCCGCCTGCAGGCCCGCATCGTCGACACCATCGGCGGCGGCGCAGCAACGCGCCCGGAGCGTCCTTCGCCGGCTCAGCGCCGGAGTGATTTCAAGGTCGACCGCTACGCTGACCC
>CAZJGQ010000107.1:0-5323 GCA_964545425.1 uncultured Chthoniobacter sp.
GGACGGTCGCCGATTTTGTCGGTCGCCCCCTCCTGTTCCTGCTCCTCCTCGCCCGGCTTGAAGGCGCGTCCGCCGGCCACGCCGACCGCTCCGCCTTCTTTTTTGACCAGACGCGGACGCGAACCGGCTTCGCGGTAGGCCTGTTGTCCGAGCACCTGCCCATCCAAGCCGAGATGCGTGTAAAGAAATTGCTTGGGCAAAGTGTTCTGCAAAATGTGGATCTGGTTATCCACGTCGAGCATGACTTCGGGCCGGCCGAAAGTGAGGAATTGTCCCAGTTGGTGCGTGGCATAGACGCGTCCGCGCTCGCGGTTCTCGATGCGCACGTAGAGCCGCGTGCTCCGGCTGAGCTTGTGCGAGAGGAGCGTGATGGTCCGCAGTTCGGGCTCCCCGGATTCGCCCGGCACGCCGACAACTTCCTGCCAGATCGGACGCCCGTCGGTGATTTCGACAGCCAGCGGCGGCGAGCTGAAGTAGCGGTCGAACGCGCTGACGTAGACGGCGGCTTTCACGCGGTAGAGCCCGAACTCGTGGAGGGGAAAAAGAGGCGTGATGTTCACCGCGCGGGTCAGTTTCTCGCCCGGTCCCACCGCCGCCGGAGCCAGCGCGTAGTCGGGATTGATCGGGGGGATGATGCGGCCATCGCCAGTTTCGATATTGAACCCGAACCAACGGTGATGATCCGAATTTTCGAGCAGGAGCGGACGGCCACTGAGGTTGTTGATCGTCACCGTCGCGATGATCGGCTCATACATGACATAGAGCTTGCGCTTGAAACCGATGTCGACCCGCACCTGCGCGGCGGCTTGCTCGGCCGCACCGGCGAAAAGCAGAAGGCCCGCCACGAAGGCGAGAAGCGATGGGAGGCGGCGGATCATTTCGGTGGTGTGTCGGAGACCGTGCGAAAACCCAGTGTATCCTGCGGCTGCAAGGGGTCGAGGATGGCGCGACGGCGGGTAATGTTGTGCTCGGGATTTCCCCAATTGCCCCCTCGGATCACCGGCACTTCGCCGCCCAGGCCCTCCTCGTGCGGCGCGAAGGTGGCTGTCCACTCGGACACATTCCCGGCCATACCCCGCACACCGTAGGGGCTGACATCGCCTTCCGGCAGATTGACCGGAGACCAGCGCTTGTAACCGTCGACGTCGCCGCCTTTTTTCGGGTTGGGATCGTAATCTTTTCCGGTGCTCGCCCGCTTGGGATCTTCCTCGCCGCCCCAGGGGAACTTGCGTCCGTCGGTGCCGCGCGCCGCTTTTTCCCATTCCTGCTCGGTCGGCAGGCGCCGGCCTTTCCATTTGGCGTAAGCGTAGGCGTCGAACCAATCGACGTTGAACACCGGCGAATCCACATCGAGCGGCGCTTCCTTGTATTGTTTCCAGCGAACCGCGCGCTTGTAGTAGCCCGGCATAGGCGGCTCGAGCTGGTTGTTGTCCGCCCAATCGAGCGGCACATGCGATTTGCCCTCCGGCATGTCGGGATGGGCGAAATTTTTCGCCTCGCCCGGATTGGCCTCGAGGTAATCGAGGAATTCTTTGTAGTCCGCGATCGTCACCTCGTACTCGTCGATCCAAAAGGCGGGCAAGGTGACCTTCTCGCCGTCCTGATAAACGAATTCGCCGGCCGGGATCTCGATCGACTTCGATATGATGGTGCGCTTGCCGCCGCTGAGGAATTTGAAGAGCGCCAAAAGACCGACCACGAGCAGCAGGAGGCTCATTCCGGCGGTGATCCAGAGACGCTTTTTCTGCTGCTGACGCGACTGTGCGACGCGTTGCTTGGACTTTTCGGAACGGGCCGAAAGCTCGCCCGCATCCTTCGGCGCGGCCACCGGCTTGGCCGCGGCGACCAGAGGCAAGGCCGCCGCCCAACCATGCTCGGCGTTGGCCGCCAGAGCTGCCGCCGCGGAAGCCGCCGGACTGCCGGGCGAAGACAACGCAGCGAGCGTCGCCGCCATGCCACGCACTTCCTCCGCTTCATCGACTGGCCCGTCCGCCGCCTGCGCCACATTGGCAAGGCGCGGACGCATCGCGCCGTCGAGGACGACGTCCGATGCCGTGATGGCGCGCCGGGCCAGCCCCTGCTTTTTGAAATACTCGGAGACCTCCGCCGCCGTGCGCAGTGCATTGAGCAAGACGCGGTCGTCCAAGCTGTGCCCCGCGGCCGCGTAGGCCGCCAAGGTGTGCCCCGGCACGAGGTCGGAGCTGTAAAAGTAATGACCGTTCGCCTCGCCCGCCTCGTGCACCGCGAGCAGATATGGGTGCGTCACCGCGGCTTTGGCCCGCGCATCGGCCATGAATGATTCCACGGCCGCCGCATCGTGCGCGCTGGCGTTTTCGAGCACGTGCAGCATGACATGCCGCGACATGCTCTGCTGCCACGCGATGTAATCGGAGACCACGCCGTCTCCACCCGCGGACTCCTGCAAATAGTAAGCGCCGATCGGTGCGCCGGGAGCCGGTTCGGCAGACGCCGTCTCCGCTGCCGGGGTGGGATCTGCCGAGGCAGCGTGCGTTGGCTCCATCCCGATCGCCGCCGCCAGCTGCTCCACGGTGACGGGCTTGGTCAAAACGGTTGCCCCCGCCGTGCGATCGGCATAGCCGGACAAGTCGTAGCCGCTGACAAACACCACACGCATGCGCGGGAACTCGCCGGACAGCATTTCGCGCAGGCGGAAGCCATCCATCGGCTCCATAACCACATCGGTCACGAGCACATCCGGTCCACCCCATTCGCGCGCGGCCTTGATCGCATCACCCGCGGTCGAAGCGGTGCGGATCTCGCTGGCGCTGTTCTCCAACAACGCCCGCCACGCTTCGAGCACGTGCGCTTCGTCGTCGACGAGCAGGATCTTCATCACGGCATGGCGCCGGCATCGCCCGCGCCGAAGTCGGGCAACTCGCTCAGGGGCGGCGGGAACAACTCCTGCAGATCGATCGGGTCGGCCCGCGTCTCCTGCAATTGGCCGCGATGGTAGATGTTCACCATGTAACCGTAGTAGTCCGGCGGCGGACCACCGTCCGGACCGAGACGCGGCACTTCGTATTTCACTTCGAGAATCTCGATGCCCTCGTCCTTCCAGTCGACCGGCGTGGTGAACCACAACGACTGCACGCGGCTTGTCGTCGGAATGACTTCCCCGTTCATCATTTCGTAAAAAGTCACATTGATGCGCACATCGCGTCCGTCGATCGGCTCGCCGGGACGCGACTTGACGGCGATGCGCAGGTCCTTGGTCTGGCTGTCGGCACTGTCTTTCACCGTGAGGTCGACCACGCCGAGCGAGGAACCGGGCTGCAGGCCGATTTGGTCGCGTAACTCCCGACCGCCTGCTTCGGCCGCGGCCTCCGGACGGAGCAAGCGCAGACGGATTTCCGCCACGTCGAGGAAACGGCCCGCATCCGGGCCGAGATCAAGCAGGCTCTTCCAAGCCCCCTGCGCCAATTCGACCTGGCCGAGCTTCTCGTGCAGACTGGCCAAGCGGTGAAGCAACTCCGGGTTGCGGGGCTGCAACGTCACCGCCTCCTCGAGCGGAACCAGCGCGGAATCCGGCGTCGAACCTTTCTCCAGCACTTCGATTTCGCGCATCAGCTCTTCCACCCGCACTTGCTGTGCAGCGGCGTCGAGTTCCGCCGGGTCGGGCGTCGCCGCCGGCTCCGCGACCACGGGCTCCGGCGTCGGCGCGGGTTCGGCTGCGGCAACCGGTTGGTTCGCGTTGGAAAAACCCGGACCGAAATAGACGAGAATGGCCACCAATTGGGCCAAGGCAGCCAATCCAAGCAGGCTCGCCGCCACAATGAATGTCGTGCCAACGGGGGTCTTCATCGATTCGTGAGCATGCCGCCCGCGCGCCCCGCAAGTCAACGACCGTCGGGGCCGTGCTTCACGGACCGACCACTGCGAAGGACCGGACCCGTCCGCGCGAGAGAAGGACAATGGCCCGTTCGCCGGGCGGCAATGCCGCCACCGCGGCATTGAAATCATCGGCCGAAGTCACCGCGGTGTCGTTGACCTGCTCGATGGCGTCTCCGGGTTGGAGAATTCCCTCGCCCGGCGAACCGCGCTGCACCCGCTCGACCACGACACCTTCCACATTCTCCGGCAGATCAAACTGGCGGATGAGACCCGGGGTGACATCGACCACGGCAACACCGGCCAACGCATTGCCGCTCTGCGCCGGCATGGAAGGCTGGCTGGGCATGGGCTGCGGGACAACGCCGCCAGCCGGAGGAACCGGCAGAGCCGTGCGGCCCGAACGCGGCTCCTCGGCCAAACGCACCTTCAAAGTGACCTTCTTGCCGTCGCGAATGACTTCCACCGGAAGATCCTCGCCGATTTTCGACTGGGCCACTCGGCGACGAAGCTCGCTGAAGTCGCGGATTTCGCGGTCGTTGAATTTGACGATCAGATCGCCCGGACGGATTCCTGCCTTCGACGCGGGCGAATCTTGCCCGACACCCTCGACCAGCGCTCCGCGCGCGTCGGGCAAACCGAGTTGCGCGGCCAATTCTTCGTCCAGCGGACGCAGGGCCACGCCGAGCATCGGACGCGAGGAGCCGCCCGGATTGAGAATGTCGTCGACCACGCGACGCACCGTGTTCGAGGGAATGGCGAAACCGATTCCCTGACTGCCACCCGACTGCGAGTAGATGAAATTGTTGATCCCGACGATCTCGCCGCGGATGTCGACCAGCGGACCTCCGGAATTGCCCGGGTTGATCGGCGCGTCGGTCTGGAAAAATTCTTTGTCCGACTCGCTGGAGAAGAGGCGCTCGCGCGCGCTGATGATGCCCTGCGTAATCGTCTCCTGGAGGCCGAACGGGTTGCCGACGGCAAAAACCAACTGCCCGGCCCGCACTTTCTCCGAGTCGGCGAACGGCAGCGGACGCAGACCGGTCGCCTCGATTTTCATCACCGCAATATCCAGCGTCTCATCGTAGCCGAGAAGGTCGGTCGGCAAACGGCGGCCGTCGCTCAAGGTCACCGTGATGTCGCTCGCACCGTCGATAACATGGAGACTCGTCACGATGTGACCTTCCGCCGAAATAATGACACCCGACCCTTGGGGAAAAGTTTCCGGCGGGACACGACGGCGCATGCCGAAGAGTTGCCGCAGCAATTCCTCACGCGGATCAACGACCCCGCCGCTGCGCGCGGTGATGCTGACCACCGAGGGAACCACCGCCTCGGCCAGGCGTCCGAATTCGGCATCAAGCGCGGCCAGACCCGGCAACGACCCCGCACTCAAGGCAGGTTTCACATCCGGCAAAGCGTGCTGGGTGGCCGGACCGGCGGGGGATGATTCGAACTGCCCGCTCTTCCACGC
>CAZJGQ010000108.1:0-5290 GCA_964545425.1 uncultured Chthoniobacter sp.
TGTGTTACCTATGTCCTGAACCACGGGCGTTACCTATGTCTTGAACCTGCGCCAAAGAGTTGTTGGGGCGTCTGCCGTTGCGCTCCCCTGACACAAGGTCAGGGGCGGCGGTCGGAGGATGGTCCTGTTGCGGTCGGTGGACACAAGGTCCACCGCGCCGCCCCCAATCACCGCGCCGCGGGGCTTGTCCCCGTGGACGGAGGAGGCCAGATTGCGCCATGCGCACGCGGCGGACCGACCTCGTCCACCGCATCGCGTATTCTTGGACCGGATGGCCGAAGAGTGGCGCGGCATTCCCTCCCCTGCCCGGCGACGATTTCCTCGCTTCGCTCGACGAGGCGTGGGCCACCGATGGCTTGCGCCCCATCGCGCACCGTTGGCAACCGGACCTCGTCCAATTCACCTTCGAGGCCCCGCCGAACGTCTCGCCGGAATTCGTCGCCGCGCGGGCCAAGGGGCGGCTGGATCATGCACTGCGCAAGACGGGATGGCGTCATGGCTTCGAGCGCAAAGTCGCCGTGCGTTCGCTCGGGGAAAACACGCTCGATGTCGTGTTGCCCTACATCGCCACGCAGCTGGATCGCGCGGACTTGGCGGATCCGCGCTATGTCAATTCGTTGGCCGAGGCGGCGTGGGAGAATGGCGGCATCGATCTTGAGGAGCCGGTAGCCAGTGGACACGGGCGTTATTGGTATAACCTGCATCTCGTCGCGGTGACGCACGGTCGCTGGAGAATCGGACGCGAGGATTTTTTGCCGAAGGTGACGGCGGCGGTGCGGGCATGGAGCGAGGGGCTGGCGGCGGGCGATGCAGGCACAGCCCGTCCGGGCGTGCATTCCTTGGCGGTGATGCCGGATCATGTGCATCTCGCGGTGCGCGGGCCGGCGGCGCGGTCGCCGGATGAGATTGCGGGTAGCCTGCGCGAGGCGCTCAATCGGGCGGCGGGATGTTTGCTATTCGACCCGCGTGTTTATGCGGGGACGTTTTCGTCGTATCCGCTTTCGCACGTGCGTGGTCGGTGATCAGACCTGTTGCGGTCGGTGGACACAAGGTCCACCGCGCCGCCAGAAACTTCACTCAGGTTTCAGGTTTCCCGCCTTCATCCCTCTCTTCACGCAAGGTCCACCGCGCCGCTCAGAACTTCTCCGCTTCTTCGCGCAGGCGGCGGTAGACGTCGGCGAATTGGCCGCTGTTTTTGATGCCGTCGTCGGCCAGGGCGAGGGCTTCTTTTTTCTGACCGGTCTGCAAATACGAGAGGAAGAGGGCTTGGTCGGTAGCGACGAGGTCTTCGGCCTGCATCTTGGGGCGGGCGGCAAGGAGGAAGGGGATGGCTTCGGACCACTCGGCGCGCAATTGATGCAATCGTCCGACGTAGCGTTCGGTGAGCCCGCTTTCGGAATAGCCATTAGCGAGGAGGAACTTGCCCTGCGCGATGGCGTCGGCGGCGGTGGCCAGTTGTTCGTCGTCGAGTTGTCCGTCGATCTTTTGCAGGCAGGCGAGCGCGAAGTAGACGTATTCGAGATACCACGAGGTGTAGTCGGGGACTTGGCGGGCGGCGATTTCGTAGAGGCCGAGGGCTTCCTCGACATTGCCTTCGCGCAGGAGGACGCGGGCGACCATGGCGGTGATGGGACGCAGTCCGCCGGCGTGCGGCTTCATGGTCTGCCACTCGCGGGCGACTTCGAGGACGGGCGGCGACATTTCTTCCTCGGCCTCGCGGCAGAGTTCGGCAAAGACGTCATAGGCGGGGCCGTTGGTTTTCTTCATGAACGGCACGCCGAAGAGGACGCGCAGGGTGTGGTTGACGCGGTAATCGTCGTAGCGGTTGGTGCCGAGGCCCTCGGCGTAGGTCTCGTCGTCCTGCACGAGGGCGAGTTCCTCGGGTCCGAGCTGGAGCGGTCCGGCCAGATTGACCATGGCCCCGACCATGGACCGCGCGGCGCGGGCCTGGCCGGAGAGCGAAAGATGGACGTGGTCGTCGAGCAATTCCCAGCCGCTCGCGCCATCGGGGCTGCCTTTGCGGAAAATCTCGGCCACATCGCAGAGCACAGCGCCTTTGACCAAGGCGGTGTTGCGGATGGCTTGCTCGGTGAGCGAGATGGGACGCCACGGCATGGTGTCGAGGTCGCGGGCTTCGAGGAAACTGACCCGGGCCAGTTCGGGCTGTCCGGCGCGGGCCAGCACCTGACCGAGAAGGAAACGGGCGCGGGCGTGGCGCGGGGCGAGTTGCACGGCTTGGCGGAGGAGATTGACCGCGGAGCGGAAGTTGTCGCGGTCGGCCGCCTCGGCGGCCTCGCCCATGAGGCGGCGGACTTCGCGTTGCTGCTTCTCGTCGAGGCCGGTCATGTCGTCTTCGCCGAGCGGGGCGAGTCCGGATTCGTTGCTCGCCGTGGTGCAGACGATGGACGGCACGCCGGCGGCGCGCACGTCGTCGAGCATGGTGCCGAGGTTGGTGGCGAGATTGCGCGCCGCGGCTTCGCGCAAAGGTGAGTCGGCGGCTATGACCGTCTGGCCGATCATCTCCTCCATGAGGCTCTCGTTCTCGTCGGCTCCCCGGTAGAGCCAACTATCGAGCACCTGCACGAGGGCAAGTCCGCGCGCGGCGCGCATCCAGCGCAGAGCCCATGGCGGAAGCGAGCCGGCGGCATTGATCGAGGCCGTGCCGTAGGCGCCGAAAAATTCGTTGTTGCCGGTGTAGAAGATGAAGAGGTCCGGCGAGAACTTGAGCGCGTCGCGCACCTGATAGACGAGCGGGAAGCTGGCCACCGCGGTGGTGCCGAGATTGATCACTTCCACTTTTTTCTCCGGCCACGCGTCGGAGAGCATGGTCTGGAGAAAGGCGGACACGGCGAGGTTGCGCGGCTGCGGATAGCCTTTCGCCGCCGATTCACCGACGAGGAAAATGCGCACGGTGTCCGCCGGCTTGGGCATAACGAAGTTGGTCTGGTCCGCGTAGCCCGGACGCGTGGGGTTGGCGAAGAAGTAGAGCTTGGCCGCGGCGGGTTCGACGAGGCACAGGGTGGCACCGGAGGAGAGCTTGCCCGCTTCGCGGATCCACGCCGGATATCCGCCCCAGCCGAAAAAGCGCAGAGTCACCTCTGCCGCCGCGAGGAGAACGAAAGGAAATGCGATGATGATGGCGATGAAGAGCGCACGCTTGGCGGGCGAGAGCGCAGGACGGGCGATGGATTGTTTCTTCGCCATGGGGCGCGGAACTTTAAGCGGAAATCGGGCGGCGTCCAATGACGCGTGCTGTAAGTAGCGCAGGTGGATCGCGCTCTCCGAGCGCGATGGCTCGGGTCAGAAAATCGCGCCGGGGACGGCGCGATCCACCCAAATCAAAAACCCCGATCCGGGAATAATCCGAACCGGGGTTTTTGTATACGACTCGGGGGAAGTTTATTTCCGCGCGCGGCGACGGGCCGCGTAGCCGCCGAGGGCAAGCGCGGCCAGCGTGAGCAAAGCGTAGGTTGAGGGCTCAGGGACAACGGTGGTGAGATTGTTGAAGTAAGGCTCGCGTTCGCTACCTGCACCCATGTTCGCGGCGTAGAAACGAAACGTGTCGGGAGAGCCAACCACCGAGATATTTGTAGTGAAGACCGGCGTGGTGGTGCCGTTGCGTGCCGACGAGGTGACAAGCAGGTTGCTGGGGGTGGTCAGGCTGAAAGTCCAAGTCATAGGACCATTGCCGTTGGCGATGCCGGTATTCGAGCCATCGAAAGTAATGTCACCGGGGAAACCGCCTTGGTTGATGTTCAAAAGCTGGTTTCCGTTCGTTCCGCCGGAGTAGAGATTAAAGCCTTTGCTTCCCCCGTCGGCGTCCCAGTTAACCCCCCACTGGAAGCTGAAAACATCGCCGACACTAAGTGGGGCAGCAAAGGAGCGATCAGCATTGACAAAGGCACCCGATCCGTTCGGGTTGGCAAATAAACCAAAAGATTCAGTCGACATACCCGTGATGCCAGCGGTTGCGGGGTCGCCGATGAAGTTACCTGCAAATCCTCCAGTTCCTGGATCATTGGAAATGTTCCAAGCGAGAAACCCTGTGCCCCCATTGGCCCCGTTCGTCCAACCGCCGGCGTAATTCGCCCCGACATCTGTGTTGGTGGTGAGCTGAGCTTGGGAATTTACTAATGCCAGGGCAGCAATAGCTAGGGAGGAACCGAGGGCGCTCTTCATAGTGGTTGTAATCAAAAAATAACCTAAGGCTCCCGCTGTCAACAGGTTTTTGAGATTTTCTTTGGGGAACCATCAGAACAAACACACGGATCGTTGGAAATAGTGCCCCACTTATGTGACCAGCGTCCGGTGGCGCGGTTTGCGGCGGAGGCGGAACCAGTTGTTCCACGTTTTGCGGATGGTCTGGCGGGTGGAGAGGTATTGCTGCTCGAGTTCCGTGCCGCGGGGAATCGCATCCATGACGCCGCGCACGCTGAAGTCGTCCGTGTCGACAATCGTGCAGGCAACCCCGACGGCCCCCGCGTGGTGCGCGTCGCTGCCCGCGGTCATGGGCAAGCCTCGCCGCACGGCATAATCGTAAGCCTTGCGATTGTGCCGTTTCAAGGTGGTGGCGGCGTTGAACACCTCCAACCCGTCGAGCGGCAAAGTGTCGAGCACCGACTCGCGGATCCCCGCGCGGAACAGATCGTAAGGATGCGGGGCGACGCAAATCCCGCCCGCCTCATGGGCCAGCTGGCAGACCTCGGCGGAAGGCAACCCTTTGAGCGACGAGGGCAAAGTGCAGCCAAGACAAAGCATGTGACCATCGGCCGTGGTGACCTCAATGCCGGGGATGACCAAAAATCCGTCGACCGGTTGTCCGTCGGCGCGCATCAGGCCGCGCGAGATCATGTAGTCGACCGCCTCGCAAGTATTGTGGTCGGTGATGGCGAAGCCGTTGAGCCCGGCCGCCCGCGCCGACGCAATCAAATCCTCCGGACTACTCACGCCGTCGGCGGAGAAAAACGAATGAACATGGAGATCGATGCGGAGGGCCATGCGGACGCGCGCTATGAGCACGCGTCCGAGTGTTCAGTTTTCAGTTTTCGGTGTCCAGTGGATCCGGCGGGAGGAAAAGGCTGGGGGCTGAGACTTGAAGCCTGAGTAGAAGCCAAAAGGGCACGGCAGAACTTGTGTCCGCCGCACTGCAAAAACTGAAAACTGTAAACTGAACCACTGAACACTTCGCGCCGCGCGCGCGGCGAGCTTACGGCCCGATCTGCCGGAGCATCTGTTGCGCTTCCTCGTCTCCGGGGCGTTGGGCCAGATAGGCGCGCAACTGGGCTATCGC
>CAZJGQ010000109.1:0-5270 GCA_964545425.1 uncultured Chthoniobacter sp.
AGTCGCGGTAGACGACGGCCCACGGATACATGAAGACAATCTCGATATCGAAAAGGATGAAGAGCATGGCCACCAGGTAGAACTTCACGCTGAAGCGCGGGGCGGCGGCTTCCCGGACGGGCATGCCGCACTCGTAGGCCATATCTTTGGCCGCCGTGCGCTTGCCGACCCGCCCCAGAAGCAAGCTGGCGAAAAAGATGGAAACGGCCAGCCCGACCGCGACCAGAATGTGCAGGCCGAGCGGGAGGTATTGATCCAGAAGCATGCGGGCGCTTTAGCGCACCGGCGCGTCGGCCGGTTCGAGGGCGTTGGCCAAGGAGGCCAGGCCGCGGTATTTCTTGCCGGTCTTCTTGACCATGCCGCGCGAGACGAGGTTTTGCAGCTTCTCGTAGGCGCGCAGGCGGAGCATTTCTTCGCCGCCGCTGGCCGCATTGCGCTTGCGCAGCTTCTCGTGCACCAAATCGAAGAGTTGCTTGAACTCGAAAGAGCTCTTCTTGGAAAGGACGCTAACCAACTCTTCAGTCACCAAATCAGGCAAGCGGCGTGAAAATGCACTTTTTCTCTGTATCGGCATAATTCGCCAATCTAACAGAGATTCCCCCGAAGACCAGAGAAAAATGCCTTTGCCGGCCTCGCAAGGCGGTTCTGTGGTCTTGGATTGACCCGCTTAGCGGCGGGAAAGCTCAGCAACCAACTCTTTGATCGCCAAGGTGATATGCTCGGTGCCACTCTCCGCCGGCTGGCTGGGTCCTCTGTGGCCGCCGCCCAACAAGCGCACGATGGCGCGCGGCCGCCCCGGAATGTCGTAGACGTTCCAGTAACGAATCCGGCCGGCCTTGTGCAGGGCTCGGGCCAAGGCGAGAAACTTCTGTTCGATCATCGGCTGGTGCTCCTCGCGGCACAAACCGATCACCAGATCTGCCTCAGTCAGGTCTTCCACATCGATGCCCAGCGGGTCGCGCGGTTCCTCGGCCAAGTGATGCAGCTCGGACTCCTTGAGGTGTCCGACGGCGTGCTCGGACATCCCTTTCAATTCCCCCGTCTTGAGCAGTCCCCGCGACATGGCGTCCCAATCCAGCCCGGCCGCAGCTGCCTCATGGTTGAACAAAATTTCGGCCAACCGGCTGCGGTAGTAGTTGCCGCTGCAAATGAAGAGCACCTTTTTCCGGCGTGCGGGACAGGATTGTGCGGCGGCGGGCGAGTCGGACGTCATCTCAAGCGAAGTTGCCTGCACGCCTCATAAAGCACAATCCCAACCGACGTGGCCAGATTGAGGCTGCGGGCTTCGGGGGCCATGGGAATGGTCCAAAGATGATCCCGTTCGGCAGCGAGGAGGCTCTCGGGAAGGCCGCGGGTTTCGCGTCCGAAAACCAAATAGTCACCGTCACGGAAGTCCGCTTCCCAATACGCACGCTGCGCCTTGCTTGTCAGGAAAAAGAAACGCGCTTCGCCCGCCTCCGCACGCAAAGCCTCCAAGAACTTCCACCGTCGCACGTCGCATTTGTCCCAGTAATCCATCCCGGCCCGCCGCAGCGCCGCGCCGTCGATTTCGAAGCCGAGTGGTTCGACCAGATGCAGGCGTGCACCTGCGGCGAGGCAGGTGCGGGCGATGTTGCCCGTGTTTTGCGGGATCTCGGGCTCGACCAGGACGACGTGCAACATGCGCGGTCAGAGCCCGCGTTCGTTGATGACCAAAGACTTGATCTCGGTCATGTCTTCCATGGCGTAGCGCACACCCTCGCGTCCGAACCCGCTGTCCTTCACCCCGCCGTACGGCATGTTCTCCGTGCGGAAGGTCGGGACTTGGTTGATGAGGACGCCGCCCACGTCGAGGATGTCATAAGCGCGGTAAGCTTTGGCCAGATCCCCGGTGAAGACGCCGGCCTGCAGCCCGAATTTGGAGTCGTTCACCGCGGCCAAGCCGTCTTCGTACGTCTTGTAGCTTTCCAGCACGACAACGGGGGCAAAGGCCTCCTCGCAACTGATCGCCGCGTCGCGCGGGACGTTTTCCAGCACGACGGGATGCAGGACTTGTCCGTCGACTTTCAGCGGAGTGAGCAGCTTGGCGCCGCGCTTCTCCGCGTCCTTGATCCAGCCGACCACATTGTCCAAGGCCGCTTTGGTGATCATCGGCCCGACCAGCGTCTTGGCATCGCGCGGGTCGCCGGCCACCGCCTTCTCGTACACCGCGGCGAGGAAGACCTCTTTAAATTCCGCGTAGATGTCCGCGTGCGCGAAAATGCGTTGCACGCTGATGCAGGACTGTCCGGCGTAAGCGAAAGCACCGACCGCCATCTTGGTCGCGTGTTTGCGCCAATCCGAATCCGGCTCGACCACACAGGCCGCGTTGCCGCCGAGTTCGAGGGTGATCTTTTGTTTGACCGCCTTCGACTTGAGTTTCCATCCGACTTCCACGCCGCCGGTGAAGGAGAGCATCTTGACCCGCGGGTCGCGCAGCAGCGTGTCGACGTGCTCGTGGGAGAAGGGGAGGAAGGACACTTGCCCGGATGGCGCGCCGCATTCCGCGAGAATTTCGCCGAGCAGCAATGCGCAAAGCGGCGTCTTCATGGCCGGCTTGAGGATCATCGTGTTCCCCGTGGCCAGGCAGGGCGCGACTTTGTGCGCAACCAGGTTGAGCGGGAAATTGAAAGGCGTGATGCCAAGGATGACGCCGAGCGGGAAACGCCTCGCAATGCCGACATGGCCCGCACCGGCCGGGGTGGCGCCCATTTCGATCGGATGGCCGTTCGGTTCGAGCGCGCCGGCCGCGGCCAATTCGAAGGTGGATTGCGCGCGTTGCACTTCGATCTTGGCCAAAGTGACCGGCTTACCCGCTTCGGCCACGAGCAGTTCGACGAATTCGTCGGATCGCTTACCGATCGTTTCCGCGATTTTCTGCAACAGACGCGAGCGGTCGATCGGTGCGGCGTGGCGTGTTTCCTCGAAAGTCGACGCGGCGAGGTCGAGGGCTTTCGCGATTTCCTTCGCCTCCGCCACGCAAATGCTGGCGACCAAGTCCCCGTTGTAGGGATTGCGCACTTCGGTCGTCTCATCCGTGGTCACGGCACGGCCGTCGAGGAGGAACGGCTTTGGGTTCATACGCGCTCGGTTTCGCGCTTCTCCACGAAAATGGGCAGTCCTTCGTGGCTGAAGTGCGTCATCAATTCATTCGGATCGAGCGCCTCGGGCATCATCACGCCGCGCTCTTTGATTTTGCCCTCGATGAGCAGGCGCGCGGTCAGGGCCGGCGGGATGCCGGTTTGCACCAGGGTGAGCGAATACCCGTGCTTCTCGTAGCAGTCGCGATGGCTGTCCATCGTGTAGATGAAATACTCCACCCGGCGCCGTCCGAGCGTGCCGCGCACCTCCGTGCCGACGCAGGAATAGCCGTCGACCGTGGGTCCGAGCTGCGCCGGCTTGGGCAACGCGTGGGTGGCCACGCGCACGGGCGAAACTTCGGCACCGTCGACTTTGACTTTCTTCCACGTGTCGAGATCGAGCAGGGCGAGCGATTTGCTCAGGTGCTTCACCTTGTCGCTCACGCTGTATTTGAAAACGGAATAGCGGACACCTTTCTGCACGAAGGGCGGATAGATCCCGAGGCTGACACCTTCTTCGTGGGCCACGGCGTAGGTCGGTTGCAGTCCGATCGGCTCGGGAAAACGGATCCATTCGAATTCTGCCTCGAGCGGTTTGCCGGAGGTGACTTTGCCGTTTTTGACAAAATACGGCGTGGCGCCCAATTCCTCGAAGAAAGTCTCCGGCGAAAACAGCACGGCGAAGCGGTAGCCTTTCACTTCAGCGTTGTCGGCATCGAGCACGCGAATGCTTGTCGCCGTGTCGAGGCGGTCCATCGCCCAGCGGGCGAAGACATTGACCGCGCCCGGGTCCATCCCCATGCACAGAATGCCGGCCAGTTTCTTTTCCTCGAAGATTTCGTTGAAGGCTTCGATTTCCGTGTCGAAAGAATTCTTCGACGTGCGGCGCGCACCCGGCGGAGCGTAGATGTCCGCCGCCATGTCGAGGTAGTGCGAACCGGCTTCGGCGCAGGCGGTGAGGACCGAATGATTCGTCGCGCAGATGGCCGCGTTGCAGGTCACCTTGACCTTGTGCTCCTTCATCAGCGCGGTCGTTCCCTTCACGTCCATGGCGTCGGCTTTGACCACGACAAAGCGGTTGTTGGGGATGCGCTTGGCCAGTTGCTCGGCGAAAATGGGGTCGCGGTCGGCGCAAATGATGCGGTCAACGCAGTCGTATTCGTGCAGTTTCTGGGCAATCACCGACCCCACACCGCCCATTCCGATCACCATTGCATTGGCCATAAAATTGTTCGCCGGAGTGTTTCCATGAAGGTGCCGCCGGCTGGCTTGAATGTAGCCCGGACGCGCGCTGCGGCAAGATGAATCGCCCCGCAAGGCCCTTATTTGCTGGCTTCGCGGGCGGCAAGGTCCGCGAGAACACTGATGCCTTTCAGGGTCCAAAGCGGGTCGATGGTCACTTTGTGCCCCGTTATTTTTGCCATCAAAGCGGCATCACCGCCGGTGAAAACAACATGCTTGGCTGGCAACTCACGCAACAAATGCCGCACCAATCCGGCATACCCGCCGACCACTCCGGAAAGCAGCGCTTCGCGTGTGTTGCGACCCGCCGCGCGGCGCGGTGGGGCGAGTTCTATCATCGGCAATTGTGCGGTGCCATCGGACAAAGCGTGGGCCACCGTGCGCAATCCGGGTGCAATGGCGCCGCCGCAAAAGCACCCGCGCCCGTCGAGCAAATCGAAGGTGGCCGCCGTGCCGAAGTCGACAACGAGCACACTCTTGCCGAACCGGCGCGCCGCTTCCGCCATGTTGGCCAGACGATCGGCGCCGACCGTGCCGCGGCCGACCTTCGTGGGAAAATTCAAGAGCGTTGATTTGCCGATGAAAGAAACGAAAGGGCATCCCACACGCAAAGTTTTGCGCGCGGCTGGAACAACGCACGATGCCGTAGCCGATTTGCATCTGCTGCGCCGCACGATCGCTTTGACCCGCGCCGGCGTCAGTTTGGCGGTCGGGACCGCGGCCAGTAACCGCGGAGCAGCATGCTGGCGTGCCACACGGGCGAATTTCGTCGACGTGTTGCCCGCGTCGATGACCAGCAATGGGTATGTGGATGATTTGGCCACGTGTTGCTTTTAGCGCGCCGGTCTTCAGAGTGACACCGCTTTCTTGCTGCCTTCTGTAGCCGCGGCACTCTGTGCCGCGAATCCGCATGGCTTTGCGCGGCACAGA
>CAZJGQ010000110.1:0-5128 GCA_964545425.1 uncultured Chthoniobacter sp.
TGGCGGACGTGGTGTTGGCGCCGCTGGTGCGGTCGGAGTTCACGGTGATTGTGCCCACGTAAGACTGCGCCAGAACCGGCGAGAAAGTGACGGTAACATTTCGTGAAGCGCCCGCGGCGATGTTTCCGCCGCTCCAGTTGCCGCTGAATCCGGGGGGATAGCTGATGCCGCTGACGTTGAGCGCGGAGTTACCGGAGTTGGTAATGGTCAGAGTGCGAGAAGACGTGGAATTCACCGTGACGCTGCCGAAGACCATGTCGCCCGAGATGCCGACGATACGCGTCTGGGCCAGACCGGTGCCGCTCAGTGCGATGGTGTTGGCGCTGATCGAGTCATTGGAATCCACGGTGATGTTGCCGCTCAACGTCGCAGCGGTGGTCGGAGCGAAAGTGACGGTCACGCTTTGAGATGCACCTGCTGCAATCGTCCCGCTCCAGTTTCCGCTGAAAGCCGTCGAGGGGTATGCTATGCTATTGACCGTTAAGTGTGCGTTGCCCGTGTTGCTGATCGTCAGCGTCCCGGTTTTGCTAGAGCCAACAACTACGTTGCCGAATGCCAAACCGTTGCCAGAGAGTCCTATCACTGGCGCGGAGGTCTGTGTCTCAAGAAGATTGCCAGTCTGCAGCACGGATGTTTGGTCGATACGCATTGAGTAAATGGAGACGTGCTCGACGCAGCTAAAGCGGACTTCGATCGATGTCACATTCGACGTGCTGATATTCCACTGGTAACCGTAAGTGTTTACGAAAACCGGGTCTTCGAAATTTGCACCCCCACCATCTTCCGTGCTTCTCTGATTCACCAAAGCCGTGTGGGTTGGTGCTGAAAGTGGCTGCCCATTGACATAAAGGGTTGGCCGACCAGCGGTGGGATTGCCAACAGGTTCGTGGAAAAAGTAGCGGGTCTGTCCCTGTGGTTGACCCTCACCAAGTTCGATTTGGAAAACCACGGTTCTCACTGCCGAGACCGGGGCGCGGCTGACGCCAAGGGTGCCGCCCAAAGTGTTGGCAACGGTCGTCGAACTGCCGAAATAGAGACTTGTGTCTGAAGGAAAGGGTCCGCCTCCATTCGGGCTGCCGGCCAACCGATTAAGCAAGCCGCCGCTGGAACCGGTCACATTGGCGGTGATTGCATTGGTCCACACCTTACTACCAGGCCAAGCGCCGTAGTTCAGGCTGCCGAGGCGGGTGACCGTCATGTTGCTCCAGCCGTCGAAGGTTGTCGTGCCACCTCCGGAAAACACGATGTCTTTGGTCTGGGCAAAAGCCGAAGATGCCAGAAGCGAATAGACCAGTGCAAAAGCGAGCAATAGGAAGCGCTTCGTCCAATCGAGGACTGGACGCAGGGAATCCAGCGGCAGCCTTGGAGCTCTAACCATGATTGGAAAACCTACGCCGCAGGACGACCAAGCCGGCAGTAAACATCCCCAAACCTAGAAGCGCACTCAATGCAGGCTCAGGCACGGTGGCGACTTGATCAAGCGACACATTGTAAGTCTGCCCCGCCGTGCTCGGGTCTTGGACGGTCGATAGTGCGATCTGCACGTTCAGGATGCTACTAAAGACGTTGCTGAAAGCGCCGGCACCGTAAGACTGGAAAGAGGTTGGAGCATCAACAATTGGCACGTTCAGTTGGAACCAAGACCCCACCGGAACGCTGAAATCCACGCTGCTCCCCGCGCGGCCCGAGCCGGCGTCCAGACGCGCGTAGAAATTCAAAGGCACCGGCGCATCGTGCTTCACGTAGGCAGAAAAAGTCGTCACTCCGCCGGTCAGCCAGTTACCGACAAACGCATCACTGCTGGCATCCGCCGCCGCGTTCCCACGAAAAACAATCGTGCCGAAGCCGGTGCCCGAAATCGCCCCCGGCGCGGAAATATAACCGCCATCGGAGACGCCGCCTGTGGCGGACCATGTCGGCGCGGCACTGGAGCCGTTGAGCCAGTTCGAGGCGCCGGAGGTGAAATCCTCGGTGAAGGGCACGATGAGAGCTTGGGCGGGGACCATGCTCGCCATGACGGCGAGCGGGATGAGAAGGAGGCGAGTGAGCATTTGAGTGAGATAGGTGGCACATCTGCGGCTGACTTCCAAACGGCTGAAAAAGAATCGTCAGCGGATGTGATAGTGCGATTGTGTCTCAATCTCAATAAGGGTCAAGGGAATTCAACCCTGTTCAGCCTGACAGCAGCTCCTCAAGCCTTGTAAAAGGCGAGGATCGCTTCGACCAAACCGTTGATGTCGTGCTGCTTAGCCTCGATCACCGGCTTGGCTCCGAGTTCGAGCAAAGTTTTTGTCGTCACGGGTCCGATGCTGGCCAACTTGAGATCGGCGGGCAGTTTGAGCTTAAGCACGAAGAAGTTTCGCACGGTCGAGGAGCTGGTGAAGACGACGAGGTCGGCACCTTCTTGTTCGAAGCGATGCCGGGCGCGGGTGCGGTCGGCGGTTTCGGGCACGGTGCGGTAAGCGATGGCTTCGTCGACGATGGCGCCCATTTTGGTCAGCTCAATGCCGAGTGTGCCGCTCGTTTCAGCCGGACGGACAACGAGCATCTTGACGTTTTCCACGTCTGTCTCCTCGCGGAAGGTGGCGGCGAGCGATTCGGAGTGGAAATCCTCGGCCACAAGGTCGACGTGGTAATGGTGTTCCTTCAGCCGTTGCGCGGTGGCTGCCCCGACCGCGGCGAACCTGGCCCCGCCGATCTCGCGGGCATCGTCGTAAAGCTTGTAAAAAATTTCGAAGAAGGCGTCCACGCCGTTGGCGCTGGTGAAGACGATCCATTCGTAGCCGTGCGCGTCCTGCACCAGCTCGGCGAATTCCCGCAAGTTCTCGGGCGGCTCGCGCTTGATCAGCGGCATTTCGTAGACGTCGGCGCCGAGATCGCGCAGGGCCGCGGCCAGTTTCGAGGCTTGGGCCCGGCTGCGGGTAACGACGATGCGGCGACCGGACAACGGACGGGTGCAATCCAAGGCGCGGCTAGCAGAGGCAACCTCACCGAAGACCACGATGGCTGGCGGACGCAATCCAGCGGCCTCCACTTGGCCAGCAATATTGGACAATGGCGCGCGCAGCACTGTTTGGTCGCCCATGGTGGCGCGGCGGATGGCCGCGACCGGCATGTCCGGCAACGCTCCGCCCTGTTGCAATTCCCGGGCAATGCCGGTCAGACGTTCCAAGCCCATGAGCATGACCAGTGTTCCACTGCGGGCCCCAAGCCCGCGGTAAAATTCGCGGCCCTCTTCGGTTTCCGGATCCTGATGGCCGGTGAAAACGGTGAGTTCCTCGTTTACTCCGCGCCGCGTGACGGCGATTCCGGCGGATGCCGGTCCGGCCAGAGCCGAACTCACGCCCGGGACCACTTCAAAATCCAAACCGGCGGCGGCCAGCGCTTCGACTTCTTCTGCGCCGCGTCCGAAGATATACGGGTCGCCGCCCTTGAGACGGACGACCGTGTGACCGGCGGACGTTTTTTCGACGAGCAGGTGGTTGATATCCTCCTGGCTCATGCTGTGGTCGCCCGGTTTTTTTCCGGCGTAGATCAACTCGGCAGCGTCCGGTGCCAGCCCGAGCAATTCGGGATTAGCCAGATTGTCATAGACGATGACATCGGCACGGCCGAGAACCTCGCGTCCCCTCAGGGTCAATAATCCCGGATCCCCGGGGCCGGCCCCGACGAGAAAACATTTTCCTTTTTTCATGCCTGTAGTTTCGCGGCGACCGCTTGTCCTAGTTCCATCGCCTGCTCGCACGGTCCGCGCAAGGTCGCCATCTTCGGCGTGGTCGACGCGCCGTCAAACAGAACCGCCGAGAGATGCAGGAGGCCGTTGTCTATACGGCCGAGTGCGCCCAAGGCGAGATGACATCCACCACCGAGAGCGCGGAGAACGGCGCGTTCGGCCCGCACGGCCGCGGAGGTGTCCGAATTATCGAGCACAGCGACGATCTCGCGAGCTTTGGCGTCATCGGCCCGCACTTCCACGGCGATGGCCCCCTGCCCCGGTGCGGGCAGGAAACTCGGCAACGGAAAGGCATGCAGGGTTTGCCCTTCGCATGGGAAGGCACCATCGGTCGGCAATCCGATACGCTGCAAGCCGGCCGCGGCGAGAATCACGGCGTCGAATTTGCCTTCGGCCACGCGCTGAACGCGCGTGGGCACATTGCCGCGGATGGAAACAATTTCCATATCGCCGCGCAGGGCGCGCATCATGCCGGCACGGCGCGGACTGCCCGTGCCGATGCGCGCGCCGGAGGGCAGACCGTCGACGCCCCCGGGATGGGCGCTGACCAAGACATCGCCCGGATCACCACGGCGAAGGATGGCGCCGAGGATAAGGCCGGAGGGAAGTTCGACCGGCAAATCCTTTAGACTGTGCACCGCGGCGTGGGCGCGATGCTCGAGGAGAGCCGATTCGAGTTCTTTGGTGAAAACGCCCGATCCTCCGAGCGCGGTGAGTTCTTCCGCGGGACGACAGTCGCCGGTGGTGCGCACCACTTCTTCGCGCACTACGAGTTGCGGCCAAGCCGAGGTGAGTCCTTCGCGCACCAGACGCGTTTGCACGCGGGCCAGTTCGCTCCCGCGCGTGGCGAGGATAAAATCGGACATGGCTGTCAGGCTGCCGCCGCGAAAGCCGGCCGCTCCGCGGCGCGGCGGACAAAATCGGCAACTTGGGCGGCGACGATGGCCTCGGCTTTTTCCACTTCGGCCGCACGGAGGGATTCACCCTCGCGCGCCACGGCCTCGAGATCGTCGATGTCATGCAAGGTGACACCGCGCAGGGCGCGGATGGCCGGGTCGAAGTCGCGCGGCACGGCAAGATCGAGGAGAAAGAGTGGACGTCCTTCGCGAACTTCGAGGAAAGGAGCCAACTCGCCCGCGCGCAGCAAACGCGAGGGTGCGTCGGCGCAGGCGATGACGATGTCGGCGGTGGAAAGATGATCGCGCCAGTGCGCGAATGGAACGGCCCGTCCGCCCAAGGCGGCGGCCAGCGCTTCGGCGCGGCCGAAGGTGCGGTTGGCCACGAGGAGCTCCATCAGTCCGCGCGCGTGCAGACTGCGCGCCACGTCTTCGCCGGCTTCACCCGCGCCGAGGAGCAGCGCGCGGCAGGCGGAAAGGTCGCCGAGGTCCGAAGCGG
>CAZJGQ010000111.1:0-5114 GCA_964545425.1 uncultured Chthoniobacter sp.
ACCTCGAAATAAAAGTGATTTCCCACGCTGTAGGGCATGACCTCGGCTCCGGTGTTTTCGATGGTGAACTCCACGAGCAAGGCGTCATCATTCAGCGCGTAGACCACGCCGAAGATGAAAGGATAAGGCCAAGCGGCGGCCATAGAAGCATCCCACGCAACCCGCATCTCGAGGCGATCGTTCGTCCGATCAGCGATCTCGAAAGGCGCGGTCCTGACCAAACCATGCATCGGAGCCGGGCGCACCACGCCGTCCGGTCCACGCCAGAAACCGATCTTCCCATCAAGAAAGGTTCGCGCAATGAGCGGGAAAAGCAGCGGATTGCCGCCGCGGATTTTGGCCGGAGCAGACCAATCGGCATTCTCCGGCCAGTGCAAAACAGGGCGCCCGTTCACCGTCCAACGCATCAAGCGCCCGCCGACCGAAGGAGCCAGTTCCGCGAACGCGGTGCCGTGGCGGAGTTGAACCATTTCGACCGACATCTCAGATCCGGCCCTCGGCGGCCTTGGCCGCCATGCGTGCCCGACTAAAGCCTTCCGTGAAATAGCCTCCGACAATGAGAACCTGCGCGGAGTAATACATCCAGAACAGCAGAATCATGAACGACGACATCGCACCGTAGAACGACTCGGCGCTCAACCAACCGAGATAAAGACCCATCCCCAGCTTGCCGATGGAGAAGAGCAACGCCGTGCCGAACGCTCCGAGCCACACGTAACGCCACAGCACCCGCGCCTCGGGGAGAAACTTGAAGACCATGGCGCAGACCACCGTCACCATGACCAGCGTCACCAGAAATTCCATGGAAAGCAGGAACGTTCCCGAATAAGGCAGCCCCTCGGGCACGTATTTCTTCATCGCGGCGAGAAAGGTCGTGCCGAGCAGGGACACAATGAGCAGCAGCCCGGCAACCAAAACGCCAGCCAGCGAGACGAGGTAGTGCTCTACCCACATCCACCATGTCGCCTCTTTCTTGTGCGGCACCTGCCAAATGAAATTCATCGAGTCGCGCAGCATGCGCATGACACTCGAAGACGTGTAAAGCAGCACCACCACGCCAATGGTCGCCGCCCATCCGGACGCCGTGCGGGCCCGCACGCTGGCCAGCAAGCCCTCGATGGTCCATGCGGTGTCCGGACCGAACATTTCGATCAATTTGTCGCGCAACTCGCCCCGCGCCGCTTCCTCGCCGAAAAACCAGCCCGCGATGGCCGTGGCGATGAGCAGGAGCGGGCCGATAGAAAAGACCGCATAGTAGGTCAGCGCCGCCCCATAGGTCATCCCGCCCTCCATGACATAACGGTTGAACGCTTCCCCGAGAATCCGGAGCAACCCTTTGCGGGCTCCGGCCGGCAGGGTGCGCGGTTCGATTTCGGCGGCGTTCATGGTCGTTAAATTTAGTCCAAGCCGGCGTTCAGGGAAGCCGCCTCTTCAGCCTGACTCCCCCTCATTTTCCAATACAGAAGCGGCCGAAAATCGTATCCAACAGGTCCTCGGTGTCCACCGCTCCGGTAATTTCCCCGATGGACGCCACGGCGGCCCGCAACTCGACCGCAGTCAGCTCCGGAGCATCACCCCGATCGAGCGAGAACAAGGCTTCCTCCAAATAAGTCTGGGCCTTTTGCAGACATTGCTGATGCCGCGCATTAACCGCTACGATGTCTCCAAGGCGCGCGAGCGAGGAAAGGTCCGTTCGCTCGATGATCGCCGCAACGAGTTGGTCGAGCCCGCGTCCGTCCAAGCAGCACAAAGGCACCGCACCCTCTGGGACCTGTGCCTGAGGAGCGAGATCGATTTTGTTCAGAACGACGACTTCCCGTGCGTCAGCGCCAGCGATCGAGCCCGCCGAAGACACATCGACAACGCGCAGCATGACGTCCGCCTCTTCGAGTTTGCGCTGCGTACGACGCATGCCCTCGAGTTCCAGAGGATCGTCCGACTCGCGCAATCCGGCTGTGTCGATGATGCGGAACGGTATGCCGCGCAAGGTGAGATTTTCCTCGATGGTGTCGCGTGTCGTTCCCGGAATCTCGCTGACCATGGCGCGGTCATAACCAAGCAGCAGGTTGAGCAGGCTCGACTTGCCGACATTCGGTTCGCCGTGAATGACCAGCCGCACGCCTTCGCGCAACATCCGTCCCTCATCTGCCGTGGCAAGAAGTTGCTTGACGCTCGAAAGCAAGCCGGCAACCCGCTGGTGCAAGGCGCGTCCGCTTTCCGGATCGATGCCCTCCTCGGGAAAATCAATGAAGGCTTCCACGTGAGCCAAAGCCGTGAGCGCATCCTGCCGCAATTGCTCGGTGACTTGCCCGAGTCGTCCTTCGAGTTGGGCTGCCGCCGCTTTGGCCGAGGCTTCGCCGCGGGCCGCGATGAGATCCATGACGGCCTCGGCTTGGGTCAGATCCAGTTTGCCGTTGAGAAAAGCGCGGCGCGTGAACTCGCCGGGTTCCGCGGCGCGCGCTCCGGCCTGCAACACCGCGCGCAAGACGGACTGCGCCACAACCACGCCACCGTGGCCGCTGATTTCGACCACATCTTCACCCGTGTAGCTGCGTGGTGCGCGGAAAACAGTGACCAAAACTTCGTCGAGGACCGAGCCCTCATGTTCGATGCGCCCCCGCGCTACGCGACCCGCAAGCAGATCGGCCAAAGGCTTCGACCCGCGAAAAATCCGTGCGGCAATTCCGACCGCCTCCGGCCCACTGACCCGCACCAAGGCCACCGCCCCGGCCCCGGCTGGCGTGGCCAAGGCCGCAATGGTATCCCCGACGTGCATCACACCGTGGCGAGAGCGCCACGCGCCACCGCGCCTTCGCGGTCTAATTCTTTCAAAGCGGCGATGAACAGGCGGTTTTGATCCATCGTCCCGACGGAAACCCGGATCCATTCCGGCAATCCGTAGCTGCCCATGGCGCGCACGATGATGCCGCGACGCAGAAGGGCGTCAAAAACCGTTTTGCCGTCGCCGACGCGAACGAGGACAAAGTTCGCGTGACTCGGCACAAATTCGAGCCCCATGTCGAGGAACTCGGCCTGCAGAAAGTCGCGCCCCTCCCGGGTCACGCGGCGAGTTTCCTCCATGTGCGCTTGGTCGCGTAACCCGGCCAACGCGCCGGCTTGGGCAATTCCGTTGGCATTGAACGGCTGGCGGGAGCGTTGCAGGACTTCGATGATTTCCGGCGCGGCCACGCCGTAACCGATGCGCAGGTTGGCCAGGCCTTGAATCTTGGAGAATGTGCGCAGCACGACGACATGGCGACCGGCGCGCACGTATTTCAAAACGTCGGGCGGCTCGTCGAGGAACTCGTAGTAGGCTTCGTCGAAGATGACCATAACGTGGTCCGGAACGCGCTCCATGAAGCGGTCGATGTCGTTTTGGAAAACCATCGTGCCCGTGGGGTTGTTCGGGTTGGCGATGAAAACCTCTTTGGTTTTCGGTGTGATCGCGGCGAGCATGGCTTCGAGGTCCGCGGTGAAATCCGGATCCGGCACGTCGATCACCTTGGCGCCGAACAGTTGCGCCATGAGGCGATAGACGGCGAAGGAATGCGCCGCCACTACCACCTCATCACCCGGCTGCAGATAAGCGTGCCCGAGGAATTCGATGATTTCGTTCGAGCCATTGCCGAGAATGACGTTGGCTATGGAAAGGCCCAGATTTTCCGCGATGGCTTCCCGCAGGTAATAGCCCGCTCCATCCGGGTAAAAATGGGCCCGGTCCAACGCCTCGATCATGGCTTGGCGGGCTTTGGGCGACGGGCCGAGCGGATTCTCGTTGGAGGCCAGTTTGACGATCTCCCCGGGTGCGATGCCCAGTTCGCGTGCCAGGTCCTCGACCGGCTTGCCCGGCTCGTAGGCGACCAGCTCGCGCAGTTGAGGGTTGGCGTATTTCCACATGAGCTCAATTTATCCGGACAATTCCGGGTTTGCGAGCGCTTCGCGCCGCTTCCAGAATCTGGGCGTGCGCATTGCCGTCATTGCCGACACCCACAATCGCCTTCCAGACTCCCTGCTTCCGGTCTTGGCCGGGGCGGACGAAATCTGGCACCTCGGCGACATTTGCCGTGCTGACATCCTCAAATCCCTGCGCGCCCTCGGACCGCCTGTCCACGCTGTCCGCGGCAACTGCGACCCGCGGGGTATCGCTCCGGAAAGCCTGTTGCTCGAACGCTCGGGCCATACGTTTTATCTCTGCCATGAACCAATGACCGACGTGCCTCCCGAGGCCCATTTTGCTCTTCATGGCCATACCCACGTGCCCCGCGACGAAAAGGTCGGTGCGGTGCGCGTCCTCAACCCCGGCACCGTGGGGAAAGCGAACCATGGGGCTCCTCCGTCTTTTGCCTGGCTTGAAGTCGAGCCGGGAGCGGCCCCGCGCTGGAAAATTGTGCCGGTCCCCTGACGCCCGAGGTTGAGCCGCACCCGAATCGAGCCCATACTTGTTGAAGATGAAACGGATCCTTTTCTTCGCCTTCCTTTTTGCCGCGAATGGCTTGGTGCGGGCCGAAGAAGCCGAGCCGGTCCCGAGTCCGCCGGCTGCTGCCGAGGCTACGCCGGCCGCCGACCCCGCCGCCTTGGCGCCGGTCCTCCGCGAGGAAGTCAACCTGCTCGACACCGAAACGACGGAAGCGATGGAAATCCCCGTGCCCGGCGATGCTCCCGATCCGCGCACAGCGGGCGAAATCACGGAAAAGCTTCCGGGTGACGAGGAAACACCCAAGCGACCGGAGGTCACCGGCACGGTCGAGGCGGGCGCGGCGGACAACAACAAAGTGATCAATGCCAGCCTCGGCAACCTGATCCGCATCACCCTCGAGTCCAATCCCAGCACCGGATACAACTGGGAATTGCGCGACTTCGATTACGGCGCGGCCGATTTCTACAGCAGCGATGTGGTGGCCCGCAAAGGCGGCAACGTCTTCGTCGGCGCCCCGGGAAATACCATCATCACTCTGCAAGCCGTCCAACCGGGTTCGCAAAAAATCGTCCTCGTCTACCGCCGCCCTTGGGAAGCTCCGGACCAAGTCGCCGCCACCTTCAGCTTCCAACTCGAAGTGGCCGGCGATCCCGCTACGCCAACCGCGTCCCCCGCAGGCTCGCCCGCACCGTGAGCC
>CAZJGQ010000112.1:0-5107 GCA_964545425.1 uncultured Chthoniobacter sp.
CGTGCTGGGTGGCCGGACCGGCGGGGGATGATTCGAACTGCCCGCTCTTCCACGCATAGAGACCGGCCAAAGCCAGAGTGATGACCAGAACGAAGAGTAGGAATTGCAGGAAGCTTTTCACGTAAGCCGGGAAATTGCCTCAAGCCGAGCCGCGGCGCAACGCATCGGCGTGCAGCCATTCCCACAAGCGGTCCACCGAGGCCTGCACGCGCCCGCGCGCGGCGGCCACTTCGTCCGGAGTCATTTTCCGTCCGGGCGGCTTTTCCACGCCGAAGATGTAGTATTTGATCTTCGGCTCGGTCCCGCTGGGGCGCACCGCACAGCGACGTCCGTCGGCCAGCGTGAAAATGATCATCCCTTCGGCCGGCACGCGGTCGCCTTCGATGTCATGGATGGTGTCGACGGCGAAATTTTCCACCTTCACAACCTTGGAACCGTCCATCTCCATGGGCGGATTATCGGCATAAGACGCGGCAAGCTTGGCGATCTGCGCCGCGCCCTCCGCACCCTCGAAAACCAGCGATTCCCCGCGCTCGAGGTAAACTCCGAGCGTGGCGAAAATCTCGTCGAGGTATTCCAACGCCGTCATCCCCTTGGACCGCGCGTACGCCACCACTTCGGCGAAACCGGCCACCGCGGCATTGGCATCTTTGTCGCGGGCGAAATCGGAGAGCGTGTAGCCGTAGCTCTCCTCGCCGCCCATGACCAAGAGCGACGAATGGTCGAGGCGCAAGCGCAGCGTCTTCTCCTCCGGCAAGTGCACGTAGTCTTTGCGCAGCTCTCCCGGGATCGCCTCCTCGTATTTGCGCAGCTTGGCCGCGTTGTATTTGAAGCCGGTCAGCGTTTCCACGCAACGCAGCCCGAAATGCTCCGCCACCGCTTTCTGCAAGTCGGTGGTGACATAGGTCTTGATGATGACCCCGCGCGATTTGTTCGAGTCGTCGAGGATGCCCAGTTCGAACATCCGCGTGGCGCGGTAGTAGGCGAGCATCGAGCCGATCTGGTTGCCGGTCAGCAATTCCATCTGGCCCGCGCGGTTGCGCACCGCCACGCCCATGCGGTCGTCGTCCGGATCGGTGGCCATGACCAAATCCGCGCCGATTTTGTCGGCCAGCTTGATCGCCATGGTCAGCGCCTCGGCGTATTCCGGATTGGGCGATTTGACCGTGGGGAAACGGCTGTCCGGCACGATCTGCTCGGGCACGGCCGTGGCGTCGAAGCCGAGGCGCTCGAGCAAGGGCATGACAATGGACGCACCCACGCCGTGCAGCGGCGAATAGACAATCTTGAGCCCACGCTCGCGAGCCACGAGCTGCGGATCGAGCACAACGCGCTCCAGGCGGTTGAGGTAGGCTTCGTCCATTTCAGCCCCCAGCGTGCGGCGCTCACCCTGCTCCGCGGCCGGCAGAGCTTCGTAATGCGCGCTCTTCACCGCATTGACCTTCGCGATGATCCCCGAGGCGTGCGGCTCGACGACTTGGCCGCCGTCCTCGAAATAAACTTTGTAGCCGTTGTAGGCCGGCGGATTGTGGCTCGCCGTGATATTGATGCCGGCGGTCGCGCCGGTCTGGCGGACGGCAAAGCTCAGCTCGGGCGTCGGCCGCGGCTCGGCAAAAACCAGCGCGTCGCAACCCAGCTCGGTAATCACCTTCGCCGCCAAGTCGGCGAACTCGCGGGAAAAATACCGCGTGTCATAACTGATGCAGATACGCGGACGATGCGGGAGCTTTTCGCGCGCCGCCCACTCTTTGACGTAAGCCACCAACCCCTGGGTCGCACGGCTGATGTTGAAATAGTTCATCGCGTTGGTTCCCGTGCAGGGGAACTCCGGACGGTCCAAAGCTTGCGGCGTTCCGCGCTCCGCCGCCGTCACCACCGCCCCGATCGTCTTGCCGCGGAGCCCGCCCGTGCCGAAGGCCAGGGTGCGGAAAAACCGGTTGTTCAGTTCGGCCCAGTCACCAGCCTCAGCCAACTCCGCGATACTCTCCTTCTCGAATTCCTGCGGATGGCTCTCCAGCAGCGCACGGATATTTTCGAGGGACGAGGCAAGCAGGCCGCTTTTCGCGCCCTCTTCGAGTCGGCGGGACAAATCACTCATGGGGCGGGGAATATAGACGCACCCGCCGGAAGTGGGAAGCCCGAGACCCGCGTTGCGGCCCAGCCGCGTCGCGCCTAAAGTGGTCGGTCATGGGACTTTCCTCGTGGAGCGTGAAGAACCGCGTTGCGGTCAACATCTTCACCCTTGTTGTCATTTTCGCCGGCTACTACGCCGCCTCCACGCAGTTGCAACGTGACCTCTTCCCCGACGTCAGCACGAACTTCATCCAAATCACCACCCTCGACCCCGAGACCGGCGCACCGGAAGACATCGAACGCACCATCACGGTCCCCATCGAGGAGGAACTGGGCAACGTCAACTACCTCGACGAAATCCGCTCCATCTCGCAGGACAACTTTTCCAACATCTTCATCGAAGTCGACCCCGCCATCGAGGACGTGCAACCCGTCCTCAACGACGTCCGCCAGGCGGTGGACAAAGCCAAAGCCGACCTCCCCGCCTCGGCCGAGCCTCCCATCGTCGAGGAATTCGACATCCCCTTCCCCCTCGTGACCTTCACCATCTCGTATCCCCCCGGTTTCGACGTCCGTCAAATCCGGCCCGTGCTCGACGAAATCGAGCGCCGTCTCAAACTCGTCCCGGGCGTCTCCAAAGTCCTCGTCGACGGACTGGAACGCCGCGAAGTCTGGGTCGAGGTCGATCCCTACCGTCTCCGCCTCGCCGGACTTTCCTTCCGCGACGTGACCGATGCCGTCGCGGCAAAAAATGTCAACGTGGTCGGCGGGCGTCTCGATGCCGCGGGCGGACAGCGCATTGTCCGCCTCCTTGGCGAAATCACCCAAGCCTCGCAACTGGAAGACCTGCCGGTGGTCAAACGTCCCGACGGACGCACGGTGAAAATCCGCGACATCGGCACGGTCAAGGAGACGACCGAAAAAGCCCAGACCTACGGACGCACCAACCTCCGCCCCGCCGTGACTTACACCCTGGTCAAAAAGAAAGGCACCGACGTGATCGAATCCGTGCGCGAGGCCCGCCGCGTCTTCGCCGCCGAAGCCGCCCTCTTTCCTCCGGAGATCGAAACGCAGGTCGTCGGTGACACCACCAAATACATCAACACGCGCATCGAAACCGTCATGCGCAACGGCATCCAGTCGCTCATCCTCGTCACCGTCCTTCTCCTCCTCTTCCTCGATTGGCGCCTTGCCCTTCTCGTCGCCTTCGGCATCCCGTTCTCCTTCGCCGGCACCTTCATCGTCCTCTACCTCGGCGGCTTCACCATCAACATGCTCTCGCTTTTCGGCATGATCATGGCGCTCGGCATGGTGGTCGATGACGCCATTGTCACGGGGGAAAATGTTTTCCGCCTCTACAGTCAGGGCGAAAGCGCGGTCAACGCCGCCGTGCGCGGCGCGCGCGAAGTCATGTGGCCGGTCTTCGGCAGCGTGAGCACGACCGTGGCCGCATTCCTCCCCCTCATCTGGGGCGAAGGCATCATCGGCAAGTTCCTCGCCGTCGTTCCCGTGGTTGTCATTTCCACCTTGGTCTTCTCCCTCGCCCAAGCCTTCCTCGTCCTCCCCTCGCACCTCGCCGACTGCCTCCGGCCCATCCGCTCCGCCGCGGCCCGCCGCGCCGAGGCCGCGAAGAACCCGCCCCGCGGCTGGCGCCGACTGCGCTACGAACTCGGTCTCTCCTACGAGGAATTGCGCGAAGCCGTCGACCGCATGGTTTCGCGCGGCGTCGAGGTCTACACCCACCTGCTCAACCTCGCCCTGCGCCTCCGCTACGCCGTGGTCGGCGTCTTCCTCGCCGCGCTCGTCTTTGTCGGCGGCCTCGTCGCCGCCGGCGTCGTTCCCTTCCGTCTCTTCGCCACCGACTTCGCCGACACGATCAACCTGAAGCTCGAGTTGCCCGCCGACTACACCCTCGACCAAACCGCCGACGTGGCCGCGCGCGTCGAACGCGCCGTGGTCGATGCCCTGCCCGCCACCGACCTCGTCGCCGTGACCACGCGCATCGGCGCCATGTTCGACCCGACCGACCAGTTCCTCGAATACGGCAGCAACCTCGCCATGCTCATCGTCGACGTTGACGAACAAAGCCCCGAGGCCCGCAAACCCTCGGTCATCGAGCGCGACCTGCGCAACGTGGTCAACTCCTTCCCCGAAGTCATCACCGGCACGGCCAAAAAAGAAGAAGGCGGACCTCCGGTCGGACGCGCGGTGAACATCGAACTCCGCGGAGCCGATTTCGAAGAGCTCAAGTCCGCCGCCGCCGAAATCCAAAAGCGCCTCGGCGGCGTCTCCGGGTTGGTCAACGTCGGCAGCGATCTGCCGAAAGGAAAAACCGAGTTCCGCGTCCGCCTCGACGAGGACCGCGCCGCCCGCGCCGGACTCGATGCCACGCAGGTCGGGCGTGACCTCCTCGGCGCCTTCCGCGGACTCGAGGCCTCCCGCCTGCGCTGGGGCAACGACGAAGTGGTCGTCCGCGTCAAGATGGACGAACGCTACAGTCAGGATCCGGGCATCGTGCGCAATCTCATGTTCAAAGGCCCGCAGGGCATGGTCGACCTCGACACCATTGCCACGCTCGAGCGCGTCAGCGGCATCCCGCGGGTCAAACGCCTCGACCAAGAACGTGTCATCACCGTGTCCTCCGACATCGACCCGCGCGTCACCACCTCGGCCCGCGCCAACGAGGAAATCAAAACATGGCTGCCCGAAGTGCTCGCCGCGCATCCCGCCCTGCAGATCGGCCTGACCGGTGAAAACGAGGACACCGAGCGCAGCCTCGAGGCCATGAAGTTTGCCGGCCTCGTCGCCATCTTTCTCATCTATGCCCTCATCGCCACGATCACCAATTCGTTTCTCCAACCATTCGTCATCATGACCGTCGTCCCCTTCGGTTTGGTCGGCGTGGTCCTCGGACTGCTCTTCATGGGCGAACCGATGGGGCTCATGTCGGTCATGGGCGCCATCGCTCTGGCCGGCATTGTGGTCAACAACTCGATCGTCTTCGTCGACTTCATCAACAATTATCGCCGCGGCC
>CAZJGQ010000113.1:0-5051 GCA_964545425.1 uncultured Chthoniobacter sp.
TGCTCTTCGGCATCAATTGCATTTTTACCGGCGCCACGCTCATTGCCTACGGCACGGCGCTGCCGAAGGCCCAGGAAGCATGAGTTAGCGTTCCGCTGGGGCCAGTGGGTCTTGACCAGGGAAGAGTTCTGGCTCGTCCGCCTGTAGTCTTTGGGCCATGATGTCAGAACTATGAAATCTCTCCGGAATCTGTTTTTGGTCGGCTTGTGTTTGGCATCGGTCGGTGTGGCCGAGGCCAAAGGGCCGAAGTGGGAATACATGGTAATGAGTGCCGGTCTGCAAAACCGCGCTCTCGAGCAGTTGCTCAACGCACGCGGGGCTGAAGGCTGGGAGTTGGTCGCCTTCACGCGGAAGGACGTCGCGGTGTTCAAGCGCAAGGCGCGGTGAGTGGGAACGCGGCACAGGATTGCCGCGGCTACAAGGGAACAAAAGAATGTTGCGGACCGCTGGGCCATCGGTCCCTACCGGGTGGAGATATAAATGGCCGGCGACGAAGACGCCGCCGCTACAGCGGGACAACTTTACTGCGGGGCGGGGAGAGGGAGCGGGGCTGGGGGGAGCATTTGGACTTGGCGGTCGTGGCGGGGGAGGCGGAGGGTGAGACGCAATCCTTTGCCGGGGTCGCTCTCGAGGACCACTTCGCCGCCGTGGGCGCGGATGATGCGCTGGGTGATCATGAGGCCGAGGCCGCTGCCGCCTTTTTTCGTGGTGAAGTAGGGTTCGAAGACGCGGGCCATGGCTTCTTGGGTCATGCCGCCGCCGGTGTCGGCGAAGGTGACGGCAACCCATTCGGCATCCGCGCCGGTGCGGATCTTGAGCAGGCCGCCTTGCTTCATCGCTTCGCTGGCGTTTTTGATGATGTTGTAGAAGGCTTGTTTGAGTTGGTCTTGGTCGACGTCGAGGATGGGGAGTCCGGGGGCGAGGTCGAGTTCGAGGAGGATGTTGCGGGACTTGAGTTCGGGGGCGAGGAAGTCGGCGGCGTCGCGGACGAGGGAGTTGAGGTCGTGCGGGGAGCGTTGCAAGGGGGCGGGGCGGATGGCGCGGAGGAATTGGGTGACGATGCTGTCGAGGCGTTTGATTTCTTCCTGCGCGACGGAAAGCGGGTGGGTGAATTGCGCGCGGTCGGTCTCGGGGAGTTTGCGCAGGCGGCGCTCGAGGAGTTGGAGATGGATGGTCAGCGAGTTGAGCGGGTTGCCGATTTCATGGGCCACGCCGGCGGCGAGGAGTTGCAGGGCGGCGATGCGTTCGCTTTCCAGCGTCTCCTGCGTCTCGCGGTGGCGCTCGGTGAAGTCGCGCATGATCAGAGCGTAGCCGGCGAGCTCGCGGTGTCCGGGTTTGTCGTCGTCCTCGGCCATGAGGGGAACGACGTAGAAATTGAGGACACGGTGGGCGGGGTGGAAGACCTCGATGTCGCGGGTGACGATATCGCGGCCTTGGGCCAGTTCTTTCCAACGCAGTCCGCTGATGTTCTCGGCGAGGGGGCGGCCGAGCGCGGCGGCGGGGTCGAGTCCGAAGAGCATGCCGGCGGCATCGTTCATGTAGATGACCGTGCCGGCGGTGTCGGTGACGATGACGCCTTCGCGGATGGCGTTGAAGATGGTCTCGAGGAAGCGCTTGTCGCGGGCCAACTCGATGAAGAACGCCTCGACTTCCTCCGGTTGGATGCGGCGGAGGCGGGCGAGGATTTTGTCGAGGAAGGCGCGTTTCATGGGCGTCTTTTATTGTAGCCGCGGCACTCTGTGCCGCGAAACTGAAACGACGGCGCGGCACAGAGTGCCGCGGCTACAGGTTATGCAGCGTCGAGGTCGATGTTCAGCAATGCGGCGAGTTCGTCGACGCGTTGGGCGAAGAGCTGGAGGGCTGATTCGACCGGCGCGGGTGAGGTCATGTCGACGCCGGCGGCTTTCAGGGTGTCGATCGGGTATTGTTTGCCGCCGGACTGGAGGAAGCCGAGATAGCGGGCCGGGTCGCCGCTTTCGAGAACCTGACGCGAGAGCGCCACGGCGGCGCTCATGCCGGTGGCATATTGGTAGACGTAGAACGCACTGTAGAAGTGCGGGATGCGCAGGCACTCGAGGTCGAGTTGCGGGTCGAGGGTGAAGTTCGGACCGAAATAGGCAACGAGGAGTTCGTGGTAGATTTTGGTCAGGGTGTCGAGGGTGAGGGCCTCGCCGGCTTCTTGGCGCTCGTGGATGATTTTTTCGAATTCGGCGAACATGGTCTGCCGGTAAATTGTGCCGCGCAGGTCGTCGATCTGGCGGTTGAGGAGGTAGGCTTTCATCTGCGGGTCGTCGGTCTGGCCGAGCAGATGATGGGTGAGAAGTTCCTCGTTGAAGGTCGAGGCCACCTCGGCGAGGAAGATTGGGTAGTGGTGGTCTTGGAAGGTTTGGTGCCGTTGCGCATACCACGTGTGCATGGAGTGTCCGGCCTCGTGCGCGAGGGTGAACATGTCGGCGAAGACGTCCGGCTTGTAATTCATGAGGATGTAGGGCGGGGACCCGTAGCATCCGCTGGAGAAGGCGCCGCTGCGTTTGCCTTTGGATTCGTAGCGGTCGCACCAGCGTCCGCGCAGACCGGCCTCGAGCTCGCGCGTGTATTCGTCGCCCAGCGGTGCCACAGCGGCGATGGTGCGGTCGATGGCTTCGTCGAAGGTCAGGTGCGTGGTGATTTTGGCAACGAGGGGGACGTAGGTGTCGTAGTGATGGATGTCCTCGATGCCGAGGGCGCGGCGGCGCAGTTCGTAGTAGCGGTAAAGCGGCGCGAGGTTGGCGCGGACCGTCGTGACGAGGTTGTCGTAGACGGCGAGGGGGATGTTGTTGCGGAAGAGGGCGGCGGCACGGGCTGACGGATAATTGCGCGCCTTGGCTTGAAAGACATCGGTGCGGACCGAACTGGCCAGCGTGCTGGCCAAGGTGAATTTATGGTCGGTGAATTCCTCGTAGAACTGATGGAAGGCGCGGCGGCGCAGGTCGCGGTCGGGTTTGACCAGGAAGGAACTGAAGCTGCTCTGGCTGAGTTCGACCTGTTGGCCGGTGCTGTCGGCGATGAGACCGAACTTCAAATCGACATTGGTCAGCTGGGAGAAGGTTTCCTCGTGTCCGGCCAGCGGTTGCGAACTCATGGCGAGGAGGCGCTCCTCGTTTTCGTTCAAGGTGTGCGGTTTGAAGCGGCGGAGTCGCTCGAGGACGTTGCGCCACGGGGCGAGTTCGGGGGCGGCAACGAGCGCGATGAATTTGTCGTCCGGAATGGCCATCAGCTCGGGGCTGATGAACGAGCATTTTTCCACGATGTCGGTGTGGAGGTTTTGCAGACGCGCTTCGCGTTCGAGAAAGGCGGGATCGGCGGCGTTTTCGCTGACCCGCAGGCTGGCGTAGGTGCCGAGGCGTTCGAGCGGTTGGTCGATGCTCTTTTCGAACTCGAGCGCGGCGAGGAGAGAGGCGGGGGATTCGGCCAGCTTGCCGCGGAACTGCGCGATCTGCGCATAGCGTTGCTGGAGATCGGCGAACTCGCGTTCCCAAGCGGCGTCGTCGGCGTAAAGATGCGCGAGGTCCCAGCGGTCGGACTCGGGGATTTCGTCGCGGGTGGGGACGCGTTTGACGGCGGATTCGGCGGTGCGTGATTGCATGGGTGGTGATTCTGGGCGGGTCAGAATTCCGAGCAATTGAAAACAATGCGGTAGCCGCAGGTCGCACTGCGGCAGACGACTTTGCATTTTTCCGAAATCAGCGTGGCTCCGCATACGGGACACACGGTGTCCGGGTTGTCGGTCTTCGGTGCTTCCGGTGCGGAGACGGCGCGCAGGGCGGCGGCGAGAGTGCGGACCACGTCGGCGTCGTGCGCGGCGGAGAGACTGACGCGCAAGCGCGAAGTGCCAGCCGGCACGGTGGGCGGACGGATGGCCGGGACGTGGAAGCCGAGTTGGGCCATTTGCTCCGAGGCACGGAGGGTGTGTTCCTCCGTTCCGATGATGACCGGATGAATGGCGGTTGGCGGCACGGGATCGAAGAGTGCGGCGAGTTCGCGGAGTTTCGTGCGGCGTTTGTCGCCTTCGGGGCCGGCGCAAATCTCGAGCGCGGCGGACGCAGCGGCGGCGGTCGAGGCGGGTGCGGCTGTGGAGAAGATGAAACTGCGGGCGCGGTTGATCAGGAAGTCGATCAACGCCCGTGACCCGGCGATGTAGCCGCCGGAACTGCCGAGGGCTTTGCCCAGCGTGCCCATCTGCACTTCGATGCGATGGGAAAGTCCGAGTTGGTCGGCGAGTCCGCGTCCCCCGCGGCCGAAGACGCCGGTGGCATGAGCTTCGTCGAGCAGGAGGACGGCGCCGTATTTGTCTTTGAGTTCGACGATGTCGCGCAGCGGGGCGAGGTCGCCGTCCATGCTGAAGACCGATTCGGTGACGATGAAGATGCGGGCCTGCGGATATTTTACCCGCGCCCAGCGGAGATGGTGCTCGAGGTGCTCCGTGTCGTTGTGGTGGAAGGGGCGCAGCGTGGCGCCGCTCAAGCGGGCGCCGTCGACGAGGCAGGCATGCGAGAGCTTGTCGAGGAGGACGACGTCGTCTTTGCCGGCGAGCGCTTGCAGAGCGCCGGTGCTCGCGGCGTAGCCATTGGCAAAGACGAGCGCGGCGGCTGTGTTTTTGAAAGCGGCCAGCTTTTCCTCGAGTTGGTGGTGCGGGGTTTGCGTTCCGGTGACGAGGCGGGAGGCGCCGGTGCCGGCGCCGAACTCGCGGGTGGCTTCGAGGGCGGCGGCAATGACCTCCTGGTGCGCGGCGAGGCCGAGGTAGTCGTTCGAGGCGAAGTTGTGCAGGGTCTTGGCGGCACAGCGCACGAGCGGGCCGGTGGGCAAGCCCGAGACGCGCAGATGGCGGCGAAGATGGCGCGTGTCCAGATCGGCGACGGATTTCTGCAGGAAGTCTTCGAACATGGCGGGCGGGGATTTTTAACCGCAGAGGACGCGGAGTCCACCGAGGAGAATGTTTGATCGGCAGGGTCCTGACGGGCAATTTGGCGCCCATGCTTCATCTGCCCGACCCGGTGCATCCGTTCGCGGTG
>CAZJGQ010000114.1:0-5035 GCA_964545425.1 uncultured Chthoniobacter sp.
CGCCCAAGCTTTTCGAACTCTTCGACGTGCCCGGCCTCGGACCGAAAAAAATCAAGGCCCTCTACGAAAAACTCAAGGTCGCCTCGCTCGCCGATTTGGAGAAAGCCTGCCAAGACGACAAAGTCGCCGGTCTCGACGGCTTCGGGGCCAAAACGCAGGAAAAACTCCTCCATGCGCTGGGCACCCTCAAGCAAGGCGCGGGACGCCATCTGGCGTCCGTCGCCGCCCACGCCGCGTCCACCCTGCTCGACGATTTGCGCGCCCATCCGGACACCATCCGCATCTCGTCCGGAGGCAGCACGCGCCGCCGCAACGAGACGGTCCACGACATCGACATCATCGTTTCGACGAAAAACCCGGCGGCCATTTCGCGCGCCTTCCGCGAGCACCCGATGGTCGAACGCGTCCTCGCCGCAGGCGACACTAAGTCCAGCGTCATGCTCAAGAACGGACTGCAAGCCGACCTCCGCGTCGTCTCCGACGAAGAATACCCGTTCGCCCTCATGTATTTCACCGGCAGCAAGGAGCACAACATCGTGCTGCGCGGATTGGCCCAAGACCGCGGGTGGACGCTCAACGAATACCGACTCGCCCCGGTAAAGAAGGGTGCCGCGAAGATCCCCGCGATCCACGACGAGCGAGACATCTACGAACTCTTCGGTTTCGATTACATCGAGCCGGAACTGCGCGAGAATCGCGGCGAATTCGAGGCCGCGGCAAAGCACAAGCTTCCCGAGCTGGTCAAACTCGAGCACCTCAAAGGCACCTTCCACAACCACACCCGGGCCAGCGACGGGCGTGCCACGCTGGCCGAAATGGCCGCCGCCGCGCAGGAACTCGGCCTCGAATACCTCGGCATCGCCGACCACAGCAAAGCGTCCTTCCAAGCCAACGGACTCGATGCCGCGCGGCTGAAAAAGCAGATCGCCGAAATCAAAGCCTTGAACAAAGACTTCGACGGCTTCCGCCTTTTCGCGGGCACCGAGTGCGACATCCTCAAGGACGGCTCGCTCGACTTCAGCGACAGCGTCCTCGCCCAGCTCGACTACGTCGTGGCCAGCGTCCATTCGTCCTTCACCCTGGGCGAAGCGGAAATGACCAAACGCCTCATCCGCGCGATGGAGAATCCGCATGTCACCATGCTCGGACACATGACCGGCCGCCTCCTCCTCAAGCGCGAGTCCTACGCGGTCAATATCCCGGCCATCCTCGACGCCGCCGCCGAGACCGGCACCTTCATCGAACTCAACGCCGACCCGCACCGCCTCGACATGGACTGGCGCTGGTGGCGCCTGGCCAAGGAAAAAGGGGTCAAATGCGTCATCAACCCCGACGCCCATTCCACTGAAGGTCTGCAAAATCTCTACTTCGGCATCGGCGCCGCGCGCAAAGGCTGGCTGACCAAAAACGAAGTCGTCAATTGCCTCCCGCTGAAAAAAGTCATTCCCGCTCTCGAGGCCAAACGCAAAGGTCACAAATCATGACGCCCGGGGAACTCGATCGCTGGATCAAACACACCCGTGCGCTGTTTGAAAAATCCCTGCGCAGCGCGGTCCCCGCGGCGACAACCAAACCCGCCACCATCCACCGTGCCATGCGCTACAGCCTGCTTTCCGGTGGCAAACGCTTGCGTCCTTTGCTCTGCTGCGCTGCCTCGCAAGCCTGCGGCGGCAATGCGCGTCTCGCGCTCCCTGCCGCTTGCGCCGTGGAGATGGTCCACGCCTATTCGCTCATCCACGACGACCTGCCCTGCATGGATGACGACGATCTCCGCCGCGGCAAACCGACCTCGCACATTGTTTTCGGGGAGGGGATGGCCGTTCTGGCCGGCGATGCCCTGCTCACGGAAGCGTTTGCCGTCCTGGCCAAAGCCAAGCCCCGCGCCCGCCACGGCGCGGCTGGCCTGGTCGCCGAGTTGGCCCGTGCCGCCGGGTCCCGCGGACTCATCGCCGGTCAAGTCGCCGACCTCGAGGCCGAAAGACGCAAACCCACCGAGCCCGCGCTTTATTTCATCCACGCCGCCAAGACCGGCATGCTCCTCCGCGCCGCGCTCAAACTTGGCGCCATGTGCGGCGGCGCAACAAGCGCACAACTTGCCGCCTTGGACCGTTTCGGCTTCGCTCTCGGTCTCGCCTTCCAAATCCAGGACGACATCCTCGACGCCACGCAAAGCGCGGAAAAACTGGGCAAGACGGCCGGCAAGGATGCCGCATCCGGCAAAATGACATTCCCTGCGCTCTACGGTCTCGAGAAATCCCGGGCACTCGCGGAGCAATGGACTGCTGAAGCAATTGCCTCGCTCAAACCCCTCGGTGCTCGCAGTGCGACTTTGCGTGCATTGGCCCTGCGCCTGCGGCAGCGGGAATTTTGACCCTCTTGTAGCGGCGGCCTGCGACCGCCGTTGCAACTCATCACCAAAAGCGGAACCCGAAAACGATGAAGCCTTTGGGCTTTCCTTCGTCATTCGGATCCCAAGAGGTCAGATAACGGCCGTCACCGTAGCCCTTCGCCGCCATCGGATTGACCAATTGCCACGGCTCTTTCATCTGGAAAGCGGCGGCCACGATGCCTTCCACGGTCGAATCCGGATCAAGCGGGGAAACCGCCCGCTGCGGGGCCGGTTCTTCGACATCGCGGCGTGGCTCGCGAGGGGCCACGAAATCCTGCGCGAGGCACACGCTTCCCGTGGCCATCGTGGCGAGTGCGAGGACGGTTTTGCGCATGGGGAATCTTTAGGCGTGCCCCGTGCGGGCGGCAACCCCGAAAATCACTCTCGCCTTACCACCCCCTCTGGCGGAATCATTTCGCTCTTCATGGATTACCTGTCCAAAGCCCGCCGGGTCATCGGGATCGAGGCGGACGAACTGCGCCGCCTCATGGACAATCTCGACGCCGGCGCTTTCGGCCGTGCCATCGAAATCCTCAAGTCCTGCGTCGACCATCAGGGAAAAATCGTCGTCTGCGGCGTGGGCAAATCCGGCCACATCGGCGACAAGATTGCCGCGACCCTGACCAGCACGGGCTCGACGGCCGTCGTCCTCAATTCTCTCAATGCCCTGCACGGCGACCTCGGCCTCATTTCCGACGGTGACGTCGTCCTCGCTTTCAGCTACGGCGGTGAAACGGACGAGTTGCTCAACATTCTCCCGCCGCTCGCACGCTTCGACGTGAAACTCATCGCCGTCACCGGCCGACCCGAATCCACTCTCGGCCAGGCCGCCGACGTCGTGCTCGACGTCGGCGTCAGCCAGGAAGCGTGCCCGCTCAACCTCGCCCCGACCTCGAGCACCACCGCCATGCTCGCCCTCGGTGACGCGCTGGCCATGGTCCTGCTCGAGGCACGCGGATTCAACCAGGACGACTTCGCACGCTTTCATCCCGGCGGCAGTCTCGGACGCATCCTGCTCACCCGCGTCAGCCAGATCATGCGCGAATCGACACGCGTCGCCGTGGCCGACCCCGAAACGAAAGTCCTCGAAGTCCTCAAAAAAATGACCAAATGCCGCACCGGGGCGGCGGCCGTCGTCGATACCGACGGAAAACTGGCCGGCGTTTTCACCCACGGCGACCTGGCCCGTCATTACCAGACGCACGCCGACCTCGGCGGTCATCCGGTCGGCCGGTTCATGACGAAAAACCCCGTGACCATCCGCGGCGACAAGCTTGCCGCCGAGGCGCTGCACGTGCTAAAGACCCATCGCATCGACGATCTCATCGTGGTGGACGAAGACAACCGCCCGGTCGGCATCATCGATTCGCAGGATCTCTCGCGCCTCCAAGGCGTCTGATCCGCGCTCCAGCAAACTTTACAGACCGAATTTATGCCCGCAGCCAACGACCTCCGCAAAGGACAGGCCATCAAATACAACAACGACACCTACGTCGTGTTGGAAGTCCATCACCGCACCCCCGGCAACCTCCGCGCTTTCGTCCAAGCGATCATCCGCAGCATCAAGACCGGAAAATCCAGCGATGTCCGCTTCAGCTCGACCGAAAAAGTCGAACTGGTCGACCTCCAGCGCCGTCCGCTCGAATTCAGCTACAAGGACCATCAGGGCTACCACTTCATGGATCCCGAGAGCTACGAGACGGTGGATCTCGACGAGGTCCTCCTTTCCGGCGCCAAGGATTACCTGGTGGAAAATCTCAAGGTCGAAGTCCTCTATGCCGAAGGCAAAGCAGTCGAAGTCGAAGTGCCCGCTTCGGTCACCATGAAAGTGGTCGAATCCGCCGAGGGCCTGCGCGGCGACACGGCGAGCAACGTGCAAAAGCCCGCCACCCTCGAGTCCGGTCTGGTCGTCAACGTCCCGCTCTTCATCAAAGAAGGCGAGATGGTCAAGATCGACACGCGCACCGGCGCCTACATGGGCCGGGCTTGACGCCGCACCACCGATGGCCAAACGCGCCCGCCGCACGAAGCCCGCGCGGGGCACGCGTCTGAACACGTCTTTCGCCGCGTCCGCCGACGAGACCCTCGTCGTTCCCGTGCGATGGGTGAAGTTTGTCGTCGGCATGTTCCTTCTTCCGGTCTGCTACGTCCTTACCGCTGCGTTCTTCAGCGCGCTGATCGACGCCTTCACCTCCCAGGCGCCCGGCCGCCCGCACTTTTGGGCCACGCCGGAATTCTGGTTCTTCAGCCTCGGACTGGTCTGCTGGCTGATCATCTACTTCGGTCTGCCGCGGCCTCTCCGCATCTATGTCTTCGGCCATGAACTGACCCATTTTCTCATGGTCAAAATCATGGGCGGCCGCGTCTCGGACTTCAGCGTGACCCGCGACGGCGGCTACATCGTTTCGTCCAAGATCAACACCTGGATCGCCTTGGCTCCGTATTTCATCCCGATCTACAGCGTCTTTGTCATCATGGTCTACGGCGTCGTTTCCGTTTTCTACGACCTTCAGCCGCATGCCGAGTTGGCCACGGGGATTCTTTACGGGTTGCTCGGACTGACTTGGGGATTCCACGCCACCTTCACCCTATCCATGATCCCGCGCGGACAGACCGACCTGGCCTACGGCGGGACATTTTTTTCCC
>CAZJGQ010000115.1:0-5033 GCA_964545425.1 uncultured Chthoniobacter sp.
CGCCCATGACCGCATCCGCCGAAACCTCCGCACCCGGCATACGCCAGACCGGCCAACCGGATGGCGCGGTGGCTGGCGGATCGATCTTCACCGCGGCGGAGGCCAAGCCGGCATGGATGCGCATGTATTCGTCAACGTTTCCGATATCGCGCCAAACGCCTTCGTCTAGGACCACTCCGGCAATTTTGCCGCCAGAGCGCAACGCGTCGAGCCAGACCGGGACAAAGGAGACCGGCTCACCGGGTGGAATCTTGGGCAGCAATTCCGGCGCGACCACGCACACGCCAGTGTAAAGAAAGCGTGGATCGGAAGAGCCCAACTCGCCGCGGAGATCGGTAACCAAGCCGCGCGCGGCGTCGAAACCGACGTTGGTTTGGCCACCGGAAGAGCGCAACGCGAGGGTGGAGAGCGCTCCGCTTCTCGTGTGCGCGGCGAACAGCGCAGACAGGTCCAGTTCCGCGAGGATGTCCCCGTTGTGCACCAGCACCGGCCCGGGCAGCAGCAGGTCTTCGACATTTTTCAATCCGCCCGCCGTCTCGAGCAGCACCTTTTCGTGGCGGAAGAAAACCGGAACGCCCGCGTAGTGCGAGGGCTCCGGGTATTCGGGAAACAGACGAATGAACTGGTCCGGCAGGCGGTGCGTGTTGATCACGATGCGCTCGACGCCGGAGGCAGCGATGCGCGCCAAAGCGAACTCGCACAGCGGCACGCCGCAAATCGGGACCAGCGGTTTCGGAACCTGGTTGGTCAGCGGTTGCAGCCGCTCCCCCCAGCCCGCACAGAGCACGAAGGCTGTCCGCGGCGCCACGCTCACGAGGCCGCACCGCCCCCGGGTCCGAGCAACAGACGCATGGTCACCATTTCGGACTGCTTGAATCCGTGCCGGCGGTAGAAATCGAGCAAGCGACCCTCGCCGTGCTGGGTGAGCAGCGTGATGCGCAGGAACTGTTTTTCCCGCGCGAAATTGATCGCGTGCAGCAACAAGCGGCTGCCGTGACCCTGCTGGCGGTGGTCGGCATGCACCACCAGGTCCTCGAGCAGCAGGACGAAGCCGCCCTCGGCCGTGCTGATCGTGATGAGCAGATTGATCATCCCGATGATGCGCAAATTATCGCGCAGCACGAAAATGCGGCCGCGGTTGGGCTGCTCGAGGATGAGGCGCAGGCCACGCATCTGCTTCTCGTGGTCGGGGCGGAAATCCGGCTCGTGCGAGAAAAGATCGGCCAGCAACTCCGCGAGCAGAGGCAAGTCCTCCAGCGTGGCCGGTTCGATGCGCAGGTCGGGCATGGTTGCTTTGTAGCGGGGATGACGCCCGTGGGGCAAGGCGCGGACCGCGTCAACCTCGGCCGAATTTTCGGTCCAGCTCCCGCCAGGAGAACTGCAACATGACCGGACGACCTTCCGGATCGCAGTAGGGCAAATCGCAGGCCAGCAACTGCGCGACCAGCGCCCGTTGCTCGCGTTCGTCCCGCGCTCCTTCGTCGCCCACGGCAAGGCGTGCCACCGCCCGCCGCACCGCATCGTCGGCTGCGGGGCCGCGCGGACGACCGGCGGACAAACAACCGGCAGCGAACTCCTCGAGCACCCGGCGCGGTTCGCGTCCGGCCAGAAAATCCGGCAGCGCCTCGACCTTGAGCGCGCGCCCCCCGAAGACCTCCAGTCCGAATCCGGCCGAAACAAGCACGGCAAGATTTTCCGCCACCACCTCGTGTTCGCGGGGCGGCAACTCGAAGACATCCGGCGCGAGCAGGCGCTGCGAGGCCACCGCGCCTTTCTCCACGCCGCGCTGCAAGCGTTCGAAAAGAATGCGCTGGTGCGCTGCACGCTGGTCGAGCAACACCAAACCCTCCGCGCCCTCGAGCAGCAAATAGCGCCGCGACAGGGCACCGACCAAGCGGAATTCCTCGACCGGCGCACGGGCCGGCGCAGGCTCCGCCGGATGCTCTTTGCTCGGCTCCGAAGTCGGCAGCACCGGTCGCGGCAACTCAGGTTGGTGACCCGCCGCGGGAAGAACCGGCGGCGGCGAAGGAGCGGGCGCAACATCGAGCCGCGCGGCGACATGCGTGCGCACCGGGCGCAGCCATTCGGCCCTCGCCTCGCGCAGCGCCGACTCAACGGCTGACTGCACCGCGTCGCGCACGGACCCGCCATGACGGAATCGCACTTCGCGTTTGGCCGGATGCACATTGCAGTCGACCGCGCGGGGATCCATGGAGATGTGGAGAAAGACGGACGGATGTCGGCCCGGTTCGAGCATTTGGCGATAGGCCTCGCGGATGCCGGCGGACAAAAATCCGTTGTCCACCGCGCGGCCGTTGACGAAGAAAAATTGCCGTCCGCGGTCGGCGCGCGTCACTCCCGGACACGAGACCAAGCCGGTTATGCGGATCCCCTCCTGCTCCGTGTCCGGAACAAGGACAAGGCCCGCGCGTTCCTCCGCTCCGAACAAATCCTTCACGCGCCCCGAGAGATCACGCGCCGCCCCGGCCCGGAAGACCGTTTTTCCATCGCGCACATAATGCACCGCGACGCCCGGACGCCCCAAGGCCACCGTCTCCACCGCCCGGTCAAGATGCCCCGACTCCGTGGCCGCGCTGCGCAGAAATTTCCGCCGTGCCGGCACGTTGAAGAAAAGCGATTTCACCTCGATGGTCGTCCCCGGCGCACAGCCGGCCTCCCGCACCGCAACCAGCTTGCCCCCCTTGACCACCGCTTCGGTCCCGGCGGCAGCCTCCGCGGACCGCGTCCGCAGGGTGAATTCCGAAACGCTGGCGATACTCGGCAGCGCCTCGCCGCGGAATCCCATGGTCTGCACCGCAGCCAAATCCCCCGCCGTGGCGATCTTGCTCGTGGCATGGCGCTCCAGCGCCATGAGAGCGTCCTCGCGATCCATCCCCGAGCCGTCGTCCGTTACCCGCAACAACCCCGTTCCCGCCCCGCGCACCTCGATTTCCAAAGAACCCGCCCCCGCATCGAGACTGTTTTCCATCAATTCCTTGATCACCGAGGCAGGACGCTCCACCACCTCACCCGCCGCTACTTGGCTGGCCACCACCTCGGGCAACACGCGTATCTTACCCACGCGACACCTCCGCCGTTTGACTTGGCTGCATGCGGTGGTTTAGAGACACTGTCACCTCATTACATGGCCCGCCCGCACGACTCAACGCCACGTTCCCATCCCGCGCACCATGCTTGAGAGGAAAACCATCCGTCACCGCAGCGCGGGGCAGGACAACCTTTTCGGTTGGACCATTTTCTTACTCCTGCTCGCGGCCTTCGCCGCCGTCTCGTGGATCGGCAGTTTCTATGTTTTCGGTCACCCGGAAAAAGCCTTCAGCTACGGCCTCCTCCGCACGCTCGGCAAAATCAGCGAGCCCAAGCGCTTCCAGCTGACCAAGGCGCCGCGCGGAGAATTTCTCGATGCGGACAAACTCGCCGAACGCTTCGGCAAGCTTCCTCCCGGCGACCTTGGCGAAGTCAATGGCGCCCTCCTCCGCAACTACCTGCGCAACTACGAACGGACCAAAGATCTCGTTCCCTATGTCACCGGTGACTTCCGCGTGATGGGCGCATTCCGTCTCGGGCCCGACAACTTTTTCCCCGACGGCGTCGTCGCCTTGGCGCGGTCGAAAACAAACCCTTCCGTGCTCCTCGAACTCGTCTTCCCCTGTGCCGAGGCCGATGCCGGGGAACTCGAGCGCATGCTGCGCATGGGGTCCGAAGTGCCGCTGCGCCGCACGCTCGACCTGACCGCCGTGATCAATGCGCGCATCATGCCCAACGGCCAACTCAACCTCACCGCCGTTCCCCTTCTCTACGGCAGCTACGCGTCCACCTCCGCCGCCGGAACGCTCAACCTCGAGCCGCCGGAGGATCTGAACATCTCCGCCGGCCTTCCCATTCTCAACCAAGCCGCCGTCGACGAGGCGGAACAGCGCTACGCGGCCTACGTCGCGCGCACCGGCGAACCGGTCAACGCCCCTTCGCTCATGCGCGTGCAGCGCACCGAGGCCGTGGAGGAAAGCACCATCCCGGTCGCCCGCGCCGAACCCGTGAACCGCGGCGAATCGCCCGCTTCTCCGGTCGGCGACAACATCCCCGTGGCCCGCGCCTTGCCGGTAAACGCCGCGGCAGATGATGTTCCCGTCCGCCGTGCCGAGGCCGTCCGGCCCACGCAGGCCACCACTCCGGCCGAGATGGTGCAGGATGCCGTTCCCGTCCGCCGCGCCGAGCCAGTCGTCCCGCTGCAGCCCTTCGATGCGGGTGCCGCACCCGCGGGCAACGAGTGACCCCGCTGCCCGCGTGAGCGCTCATGCCGAATTGCCCGGCGGACCCGCCGAGGAACTCCGCCGACGCATTGCGCGGCACGGTCCGGTCGGATTCGACGAATTCATGGCGGTCGCGCTCTATCACCCGCAGGGCGGATACTACGCATCGAACACGAACCGGACCGGACGTCGCGGCGATTTCTTCACCAGCGTCAGCGTGGGGCCGGTTTTCGGAAAGCTCCTCGCCGCGCAGTTCCTCGAAATGCGCGCGCTCTTGGGTGATCCCGCGGACTTTACGCTCGTCGAACAAGGAGCGAACGACGGACAGCTCCTTGCCGACATCCTCGCCGCATGGAAGGAACCGCTGCCGCGGATCATCGTCATCGAACCGCTGGAACCACGACGTGTCGTCCAACGCAAAACTCTCGCGCCGTGGATCGACCGTGTGCAGCACGTCGCGCACGAAGAAGAGTTGCAGAACTTCACCGGCGTCTTTTTCGCCAACGAACTGCTGGACGCTTTTCCGGTGAAGCTGCTCGTGCGCGAAGATGGCCGGTGGATCGAACGTCGCGTCGGGCTCGAGGAGGAACGTTTTGTTTTTATCGATGCGCCTTTCAGCGGAGAGCCTCCCCCCGTGGCAGAGGACATTCCCCGTTTTGCCACGGAAATTTGTCCTGCACTCGATCCGTGGATGCGCGTGATGTCGGCCAAGCTGCAACGCGGATGGCTCCTGCTTGTCGATTACGGACACCCCGCCGCCGT
>CAZJGQ010000116.1:0-4994 GCA_964545425.1 uncultured Chthoniobacter sp.
TCGTCGGCACACTAACCTCGGGCGAATACGCCGGCGTGGGCGGACCGAACATCTCGCCGCCCGCGCAGGATTGGATCCAAGCATGCGTAGCCGCAGCGCCCGGCGGTCCGAGCCACGTTCTCTTGACCGATGTGGTGGCCGAGCACATTCCCGGCTGCAACATGGCCTTCCACCGCTGGGCTTTCGACTCGGTCGGAGGTTTTGATCCCGATTATCGCAAAGCGGGCGACGATGTGGATTTTTGCTGGCGTCTGCAGCAAAGCGGACAAGTCATCGCCTTCAGTCCGGCGGCCATCGTCTGGCATTACCGCCGCTTCACCCTCGGCGCGTTCCGCAAACAGCAGGAAGGCTATGGCGAAGCGGAGTCGATGCTGCGCTTCAAGCATCTCGTCTTTTTCGGCCCGACTGGCACGGCGAAGTGGAAGGGCCAAATCTATGGCGCACCGCGCTTCACGTGGTTGGTCAACCGTCCGCTCATTTACCACGGCGTCTTCGGCGAAGGACTGTTCCAAAGCATTTATCCCACCCCGCGTTCGGAGGTGGCCAACTACCTCGCCAGCCTGGAATGGGTCCTGCTCACCGCACTTGTTTTCCTCGTTTCGATCGCCATCCCCGACCTACGCATCGTCCCCTACCTCATGTTCGGCGGGACGTTTCTCGTTGCGCTGTCCTACATGCTCCACGCGCGGCTCGAGCCGCAGTTCGACTCGGTGCGCGCACGGTTGCTCGTCGCTTTCCTCGCATTCACCCAGCCTCTGGTGCGTGGATGGGCGCGGTATTACACGTGGCTGAAGCACAAACGCACGCCGGAACGCGTCATCCGCACACCCGAACAGGAGTTGGCCTCGAAGCACGCTGCGGGGAGCAAAACGCGTTTCGAATTCTGGAACGAAGAGGGACACGGACGTGAACGCTTGCTCGCTGAAACAACAAAACTGCTCGAGGACGAGGGTTGGAGCTATTCTCTGGATACCGGTTGGAACGATTGGGATGTGCAAATTTACGGCAGCTTCTGGTGGATCCTGCGCTTGCGTTCGGTGACCGAATACCACGGTGGACCGAAATGCCTGACGCGCGCCACCCTACGTCTGCGCATGGGCGGTCCCACTTTCATGGCCAACCTCCTTCTTCTCGGCGTGCTCTCGTACCAGCATTTCCTCGGCGGCGGGATTCCGTGGTGGCTGGCCGGCGGCTACGGAATCTTCGTGCTATTCCTCGCCTACCGCGCACGCCGACTCAAACGTCGGGCCGCCGATCTTCTTTGCGTGGCCGCGCGTCATGCCGGGCTGACCCGGGTCACCGGCAAGCCGACTTCGTGAGTGCACAGCTTTCGGATTATGACTTCCACCTGCCGCGCGAGCTGATCGCCTCGCGGCCACTGCCCGATCGCGCTGCTTCGCGCATGATGGTGGTCGACCGCACTGCTGGAACAGTCACGAACCGTATGTTCCGCGACCTGCCGGAATTCATCCGCCCCGGTGATCTGCTCGTGCTGAACAATTCGCGGGTCATTCCCGCGCGTTTGCTGACCGAAGACGGACGCATCGAATTGCTGCTCTTCGAGCAACTCGGACCGGCGCGCTGGAAAGCCTTTGCCCGTCCGGGCAAACGCACGCGCCGGGGCGACAGCTTCGCCATCGCAGGCACCACCGCGCGGATCGAGTCGGTGGACGACGAGGACGGCACGCGCATCGTGCAATTCGAAACGGAGCCCGATCTGGAAAACCTCGGACACATGCCGATTCCGCCCTATCTCGGACGCGAGGACGATGCCGAAGATCGGGTGCGCTATCAGACGGTCTATGCGACGGTGGCCGGCTCGGTCGCAGCGCCGACCGCCGGTTTGCATTTCACGCCAGAGATCCTCGCCGAGTTGCCGCACACCTTCGTGACCCTTCACGTGGGACCGGGAACATTCCTGCCCGTGCGCGGCGACAACCTCGACGAGCACCGCATGCACGGCGAGCACTACGAGATTGGCCACGAAGCGGCCGAGGCCATCAATGCCGCGCAGCGGGTCATCGCGGTTGGCACGACGAGCATGCGTGTCCTCGAGTCCTTGCCTCCCGGTCCCGTCGCACCCGGCGCCGGACGCACGGACATTTTTATCCGTCCAGGTTTCCAATTCCGCCATTCCGACGCGCTGCTGACCAATTTCCACCTGCCCAAATCGACGCTCTTCGTCTTGGTCTGCGCCATGGCCGGGCAGGAGTTGATGCAACGTGCTTACGCCGAGGCGGTGCGCGAAAAATACAGATTTTTCAGCTACGGCGATTGCATGTTGATTCTCTGACGAGACTCGACGCGTCCGTCGCAGCGGCTAACATCTTTTCCCATGAGCAAGATCAAAGCCTACGCCGCCACGTCACCGGGAGCCGCCCTCGAGCCTTTCGAATTCGATCCGGGCCCGCTCGGCGACGAGCAGGTCGAAATCGCGGTGGATTACTGCGGCATCTGCCACTCGGATCTTTCCGTCCTGCACAACCACTGGGGCAACGCGAAATACCCGCTCGTTCCCGGGCACGAAGTCTCGGGGCGCGTCGTCGCGGCGGGCAGCAAAGTGAAGAAGGTGAAAGTTGGCGACCGTGTCGGTCTCGGCTGGTTTTCCGGAAGTTGCATGAGCTGTCAGACATGCCTGTCCGGTGATCACAATCTTTGCGCCAACAACGAGGACACCATGATCGGACGCCACGGTGGTTTTGCCGAACGCGTGCGCGCGCATTGGGCCTGGGCCGTGCCGATTCCGGAAGGCGTCGATCCGGCCAAAGCCGGTCCGCTCTTCTGCGGCGGCATCACGGTCTTCAACCCGATCGTACAATGCGGCGTGCAGCCGACCGACCGCGTGGGCGTGGTCGGCGTGGGCGGACTTGGGCACCTCGCCATCCAATTCCTCAACAAGTGGGGTTGCGAGGTGGTTGCTTTCACTTCGTCGGAAGACAAAAAAGCCGAGCTTCTCAAAATGGGCGCGCACCACGTGGTGAATTCGAAAGACCCCGAACAACTCAAACCCCTCGCCCGCTCGCTCGATTTCGTCATGGTCACGGTCAATGTCCCGCTCGACTGGAACGCCTACATCGACACGCTTTCCCCGCGCGGACGCCTCCACTTTGTCGGCGCCGTGCTCGAACCGCTCAACATCGGCGTGTTCCCGATGCTTGTCGGACAACGCTCGGTGTCCGCCTCGCCGTTGGGAAGTCCGGCGACCACGGCGCAGATGCTTGATTTTTGCGCGCGGCACGATATTTCCCCAATTACCGAAAGCTTCCCCATGTCCAAAGTGAACGAAGCCCTCGCCCGCGTCGAATCGGGCAAAGCCCGTTACCGGGTCGTCTTGAAGAACGATTTCTGATGAAGCCCGTTTCGTTTTTCGCTCTCGCCGTCCTGCTCGCCGGCTGTGCCGGACCGCAGGGCCAACTGACATCTCTTGCCGAGCAGCGCCTCGCTCTTGCGCCGGACATCGCGTGGTACAAACATTCGCGCAATGTTCCCGTCTACGACCCGGCGCGCGAAACAGCAGTGCTGCAAACCGTCATGGCCGCCGGGCAGCAGCAAGGACTCAACCCCGACACGGTCCGCCGCTTCTTTGCCGCGGAGATGGAAGCCTCGCGCCGCATCCAATGGGAGTGGATCGAAGGCTGGCGGAAGAACCGCATCCCGGCGCCCGATCGTCCCGCGCAGGATCTCGGCGCTTACATCCGTCCGCAGATCGACGACATCAATTCGCGCCAGATCCGGGCCTTAGCCCGCGGGGCGCAACCGCTGACCGTCAATCAGCTCTCCGCGATCGGCGCGCGCTTCTTGCCGAAGAACTGACGCAGCAAGGCGGCCGATTCCTCGCCGAGCACGCCGCCGGTTACTTCGCAGCGGTGGTTGAGCGGTTCGCTCTGCAGCAGATTGATCCACCCCCCGGCCGCACCCGCCTTCGGATCGCCACAGCCGAACACCACCCGCCGAAGGCGGGAGAGGACAATGGCGCCGGCGCACATCGGGCACGGCTCCTTCGTCACGTAAAGGTCGCATTCATTGAGCCGCCAATCGCCCACCGCCGCCTCGGCCTGGGTGATGGCCAACATTTCGGCGTGCGCCGTGGCGTCCTTGAGCATTTCCACCTGGTTCCAAGCGCGCCCGATGATTTCACCATTGCGCACGATGACCGCCCCGATGGGCACCTCATCAGCTTTGGCCGCTTTTTGCGCGCAGCGCAGGGCGGACTGCATGTAGAAGACGTCCGGTTGCCAGTCGAAGCCTTGGATTTCCTCTGCGCTCACCGTATTCTCTCCACGTGAAGACCATCGTGGCCCCGTCGATTTTGGCCTGCGACTTCTCCCGCCTCGGCGAGGAAGTGGCCGACGTGACCCGCGCGGGGGCGGACTGGATCCATTGCGATGTGATGGACGGTCATTTCGTGGACAACATCTCGTTCGGCTCGGCCTTTGTCGAGGCGGCGTCGCGGCACACGGACTTGCCGCTCGACGTCCACCTGATGATCACCAACCCGGACCGCTACCTCGACCGTTACCTCCCGGTGGCGCAATCGGTGGACATTCACCTCGAAGCGGATGCCGACGTGCCCGAAACGTTAAAGCGCATCCGCGATGCCGGCAAAAAAGCCGGCCTGGCCATCAACCCGCACACGCCGATCGAGTCGATCGAGCCTTACCTCGGGCAATTCGATATACTGCTTGTCATGACCGTCGAACCAGGCTTCGGCGGTCAGCCGTTCATGGAAGACATGCTGCCGAAAATCCGCGCCGCTTCCGACATGCGCGCCCAGAGGAAACTCGACTTTCCCATCACGGTAGACGGTGGGATCAATGTCGACACCGCGCGGCAATGCCGAGAGGCTGGCGCCAATGTCATGGTGGCCGGAACCTCGGTCTTCCGGGCCAAAGACCGAGCCGCGGAGATCGCGGCGCTGCGCTGAATCATTTCCTTATTTTGTAGCAACTGTATTGTTATTTTGGCAATAGTTCGGGGTTTTTGAGTTGGGAGTT
>CAZJGQ010000117.1:0-4926 GCA_964545425.1 uncultured Chthoniobacter sp.
GATCGGCAACCAGCAGCAGGGCCAACAGCAGGGGGCGCAATAAAGCCGGTCTGTCGCTTATGCCGGAAGGTTCTGCATCGTCGAACGACCGCCCCATCGCCGTCTTCGACTCCGGCATCGGCGGTCTCACCGTGGTCAGCGCGCTGCGGCGCGAACTTCCGGAGGAAAACATAGTCTACCTCGGCGACACCGCCCGGGTTCCCTATGGCGGCAAATCGCGCGCTACGATCGAGCGCTACAGCGAGGAGATCGCCACTATGCTCGTGCGTGAGGGCGCCAAAATGGTCGTCGTGGCATGCAATACGGCGTCCGCTCTTGGCCTCGGCCGCCTGCGCGAAGTGCTCGACGTTCCGGTCGAGGGGGTGATCGAACCCGGTGTGGCCGCCGCCTTGGCTGCCACTCGCAGCGGTCATGTGGCCGTGTTGGGCACCAAAGCCACGATCGGCAGTGGGGCCTACGCGGATGCCCTGCGCGCCGCGCGCGCGGACATCCGTGTCACGAGCATGGCGTGTCCGCTGCTCGTGCCGCTGGTCGAAGAGGGCATGTTCGAGGACGAGGTGACCGATGCGGTGCTCGGGCGCTACCTTGCATCGGTCCGCTCCGGTGATGCCGACGCTCTTGTTCTTGGTTGCACCCATTACCCTCTGCTCGCCCGCGCCATCGCGCGGGTGGCCGGATCTGACATCACTTTGGTTGATTCGGCGGCGAACTGTGCGCGGACTGTCGCGCGTCACCTCGAAGAGCAGGGGCTTCGTGCCTCGCCGGGCCGTGCGGGGTCGCTCGACATTTCTTTCACCGACACGCCGGACAAATTTCTCGATGTGGTTCGCGGTGCCCTCGGTCTGGAGGCAGGCTCGGTGCGGGTCCGTCAAGTCCCGCCGCTCGCTCAGTAAACCGACTCGCGGACGCGTTTTTGCCGCGGCAACGGTTCCTCACCGAGGAACTCGTGGTTGTCGGAAAGCCGGTAAAGACCGCGACGCAGCCAGCCGAGCGCGGTGGGGGTCAGGCGGTCAAAGCGCTGCGAGGCGCGCACATACAGCCACGCGCCGGCAGCGGCCTCGGCCAGTGAGGCGATGCCGATCAGCGCGGCGATCCAGCCGGCAATAGACGCCGGGGCCGCCGACCAATTCGCCGGCCAGGCAATCGCTATAGGACAGGCAATGGCGGCAACCGCCGCGCAAACCAAAGTCCGCCAACCCAATCGGCGCCTCGTCGTTGGCCAGTAAAACCGTTCTGGAGGCAGCGGGCGGCGGCGCGTGCGCACGAAATCGATGCGTCCTTGAAAGGCGAGCATTCGGACACGCCATGCCGCAAGCGTCGGCACCAGAAGCGCCGCGGCGAGCAGGGTTGGCGCCGCGGGCAGTTCGGCAAGGTATTGCAGCACGCTGATCACGCCCCAAGCGACCAAGGCAACGATGAAAAGCAACTCGAACATCCAGCCAATGCAGCACGGCGCGCGCCGCGGTGCAAGTTGCGGGTGGAATCAGGCCGCCGCGGCAGCCGTCTCGGCCACTTCGGGCTTCGCGGCGGGAGGAGTCAAAGGCTGACCCCCGAACTTGGAGCAGAGGAACTTGGCCGAGGGCGTTCCGGGACGCGCTTGTCCGCACGCTTCGGTCACCCCGCACTCACGCAGCGCTTCCAAGGTGGCATGGAGCAACGCGCCGCCGATCCCCCGGTTGCGGTATTCGATAAAGACGCAGGGTCCGGTGACCAAATGAATGCCGTCATCGGGGTCCGGATTGTAGGCTGAGGCGGCAATGACGCGGTTGCCGTGCTGCAGGAAGAGGCAGGTGGCGTCCTGACCAAAAACTTTCCGCACGCCCGGCAGGACAACTTCATCGATGTGTTTGGCGCATCCGCTCCACTCGGGATCGAGGTTGTAGCTGGCCTGCACCACGCGCAACGCATCCTCCAATTCCTGTTCGCCGGCCTGCCGCAACACAAACGGCTTGGGCATGGGCGCCGATCCGGGCGTCAAGTCGGCCAGCTTCCAGCGGAAGCGGGTCAGGGTCACGGGCTTGGACGGAATGGGCATGCTGTCGGTGTTATTTGCTACGGGCTGTGTTCATCCGAGGTTTGACCCCAAGATGTTGTGTTGCCGATTGGCTTGGCCGCTGCATCGAGTGGCCCTGCGCCAGCAACAGACGCAGGAAACTACCGGCCGGACAGCCCGAGTCAATCCGATTCCTCAGCCGGCCGGAACAGCCTGCGCAGCACTTCCCGGTAGACCGCCTGTTTCATGGGTGGGGCGAGGTCGACGGGAAAATCGGCGAGGCCCGCCCAACGAACCGCGAGGAACTCCCCGCAGGTCGCCGCCGGGTCGAAGCGCGGCAGTTCCGTCCCGTGCAGAGCGCAAAGAAAGTAGGTCTGCTCTTGTCCGACGAATCCGCGCCGGTCCGGACCCGCCGGGAAGTCGTAGCGATGTGGTCCGCTCCGGTCCACAATGCGGTAGGCATCTGGCTGCACGCCCGTTTCCTCGAGAACCTCCCGCCGCACCGCCTCTTCCAAGGATTCGCCCTCGTCCACGCCACCCTGCGGGAATTGCCAGCTTTCCGGATAGTCCGAACGCTGTCCGATGAGCACGCGGCCGTCGGCGCTTTGCAGGATGGCTGCCACATTGGGTCGGTAGCGCTTGTTCATGCCGAGAGCATCCTGTGCGCATGGCAATCGTCGGGCAAGCGAGGCCTGCATTGTCAAACGGGCCGCGCCCGTTAACTTGTCCAAACCATGGCGGCATTCTGGAAAAAAGGTCTGGGCATGGGGCTGGGCGCGGGCTTGCTCGGCGCCGCGGTCGTTGCCTTGCGCGCCCGCACGCGTCCCGTGCCGCAGCCTTCGCTGCCGGACATCATTTCGCCGTCCGTTTTCGCCCGCCGCGTGCAACGCACCACGCGCGGACAAATCGTCTACCACGTCAGCGGGGAAGGGGATCCGCTGGTTTTTCTCCACGATTTTTTCCCCGGTGCGGCGTCCTACGAATGGTCGAAGATCTACCCGCACTTCGCTGCCACGCATCGCGTGCTCGCGCCGGATTGGATCGGCTTCGGTGAGAGCGAGCGTCCCGACCGTCCGCTGCGCGCCGAGGATTATGCGCGTTGCCTTCACGAATTTTGCCGCGCCACCTGCGGCGGCAGGCGTCCCGTCATCGTCGCTTCCGGTCTCGGGGCGGCCATGGCTTGCCTGGCCAGCGCGCAACATCCGGAATTCGCCAGCCGTTTGATCCTTTTTCATCCCGCGGGGACGCGACGCTGGATCGATCCGTGGACACCCGCTCCGCTGCGCGCTGCCGCTTGGACCCGAGGCGGACGGCGCTGGATTTACGACAACTACATGGCGCCGCCTTCCCGTCTCGAACGCTGGCTCAACGCAAGGCGCAGCGCCGACGGTGACTTCGATCTGTCCGAAGCTGTCTCGGTCTTTGCTTCCTTCGCCCGGCAATACGGCGCCGCTTGGGCCATCGAGCGGATCCTGTCCGGACGGTTCCAGTCCGCCGAGTTGCCCCGGCTTGGTGAGGTTTGTGTGCCTGTCACCCTTTGGTGGCCGGGTCACCATGCCGCCGATCCGCCGGAGGGCCTTGCCGGACGCCCGGACCTCAGACTGGAATGGCTGGACGATTGCGGACCCCTCGCACCTCTGGACCGTGCTCCTGATCTGACCTCCCGGCTGCGGGTCGAGCTTTTCGAGCCGGTCCGCGTGGCCCGGAGCGAAGGGTGATTGACATCCCGGCCGCTCCTGTTCCATCCTCTCCCTTCGTCTCAAATCGCTTCCGACCTATGTCCCAAACCGAAGTCATTCTTACCGCGCACATTCCGAGCCTCGGCGCCGAGGCCGATGTGGTCAAAGTCCGCCGCGGCTACGCCCGCAATTTCCTCATTCCCCGCGGCATGGCCCACGAAGTCACTCCGGCCACCCTGCGCATGACCAACTCCCTCAAAGCCCGCCGCGCCGAGCGCGAGGCCAAGGAACTGAACGACGCCAACGACTTGGCCAAACGTCTCGGCAAACTCAAGCTTTCCTTCGTTCTCGAAACCGGCGAAAGCGGCAAGGCCTTCGGTGCCATCACGGCCAAGGACATCGCCGATCGCGCCAAAGCCGAGAGCGGCACGGAAATCGACCGCCACGCCATCGTGCTCGAGCGTCCGATCAAGGAAACCGGCGACTTCTCCGTCGATGTTCGCCTGCATCCGGACGTCCACGCCGCACTCAAGCTCACGGTCAGCTCGAAAAACCCCAAGCCCGCGACCGAGGCCGAGGAGACTGAGGGCGAGACCAAACCGCGCGCGCGCCGCACGGCCAAGAAAGAGTCGTCCGACGAAGCTGTCGCCTGAGTTGCTCACAACTTGTTCGCAAGGCCGCCCGCGAGGGCGGCCTTTTATTTCGTGTCATCAACCCCGTCCGCGTTTGACCGCAGCCATCCGCCGGACGCACTATGGTTTTTCCGATGATGCCTCCGGTTGATCTCACAGGCGCTCCCGCGCGCCGCACCAATCTTCCCCGCCGCAATGGCAATGGCGCACCCAAGCCGGCTGCCAGCGATGCGCATCGTCCGCTCCCGCAAAACGTCGAGGCGGAAAAAGGACTGCTTGGCTCCATCCTCCTCGCCCCGCGCGAGGTGCTCAACGACTGCGCTGAGCAACTCACCGAGGAAGCCTTCTACTCGCCGGCCCACGGAACCATTTTCCGCATCCTCGTCGAAATGTGGTCGGCCAACACGCAGATCGACGTCATCACGCTGACCAATCGCCTGCGCGATTTGAATCTTCTCGATTCGGTCGGCGGTCCGGGTGCGGTCACCGAGTTGTTCGGCTTCGTTCCCACCGCGGCCAACGCCCCCCATTACCTCGACATCGTTTTGGAGAAATCGCTGCTCCGCCGCATGATCACGGCTTGCACCGGGTCCGCCGCCCGCTGCTACGAGGAACAAGGCGA
>CAZJGQ010000118.1:0-4913 GCA_964545425.1 uncultured Chthoniobacter sp.
ACAACACCGAGGCCGGCAAAGAACTCCGCCTTCTCCAGCAATACTTTTTCACCGCCTGCTCGCTGCGCGACATCATCCGGCGCTTCCAGAAGGACAACTCCGACTGGTCCAAGTTCCCCGACAAAGTCGCCATCCAACTCAACGACACCCACCCCGCGATCAGCATCGCCGAACTGCAGCGCCTGCTCGTCGATGACTACGGCCTGTCCTGGGACGAAGCCTGGTCGATCGTCACCCGCACCTTCGCCTACACCAACCACACCCTCCTGCCCGAGGCGCTGGAAAGATGGAGCGTCAGCCTTTTCCGCAAGGTCCTGCCGCGCCACCTCCAGATCATTTTCGAGATCAACAAGCACTTCCTCGACGAAGTGGAGGAAAAGTGGCCCGGCGACGTGGAAAAGAAACGCGCCCTTTCGCTCATCGAAGAAGGCCACGACCAAATGATCCGCATGGGCAACCTCAGCGTGGTCGGCAGCCACTCGGTCAACGGCGTGGCCGCCCTCCACACCAAGCTGGTCAAGAGCGACCTCTTCCCCGAATTCGAGGCCCTCTACCCCGGCCGCATCAACAACAAGACCAACGGCATCACCCCGCGCCGCTGGCTCGTCGCCTGCAACCCGCGCCTCGCCGACCTCATCACCCGCACGATCGGCGGTGGATGGGAGCGCGACCTCGATTTACTGCGCAAACTCGAGCCTTATGCCGACGACGCCTCGTTCCGCGAGGAATTCATGGCGGTCAAACACGCCAACAAAGAGAAGCTGGCCAAGCGCATCCTCGCTGAATGCGGCGTTGAGGTCGACCCATCGGCCATGTTCGACGTGCAAATCAAGCGCCTCCACGAATACAAGCGCCAGCACCTCAATCTGCTTCACATTCTCTGGCTCTACCGCCGCCTGCTCAAGGACCCAAATCTCGACATCCCGCCGCGCGTTTTCATCTTCGCGGCCAAAGCCGCGCCCGGCTACCACACGGCGAAACTCATCATCAAAGCGATCAACTCGGTCGGCGCCAAAATCAACGCCGACACCCGCATCAAAGGCAAAATCAAAGTCGCCTTCATGCCCAACTACCGCGTCTCGCTCGCCCAGCGCATCGTCCCGGCGGCTGATCTCTCCGAGCAGATTTCCACCGCGGGCAAAGAGGCCTCCGGCACGGGCAACATGAAGCTCGCCCTCAACGGCGCCATCACCATCGGCACGCTCGACGGCGCCAACGTGGAAATCCGCGAGGAGGTCGGCGACGACAACATCTTCATCTTCGGCAACACCGTGGAGGAAGTGACCAAGTTGGTCGCCGACGGATACAACCCGCAAAAGTTCTACGAGGCCGACTCCGAACTGGCCGCCATCATCGACTGGCTCGGCACGGACTTCTTCACCCCGGGCGAAGGCGCCAACGTCCTCGCCCCGCTGCGCGACAACCTCCTCTACCACGACCCCTTCCTCTGTCTCGCCGACTTCAAGTCCTACTGCGAGGCGCAGGATAAGGTCTCGGAGGCGTTCAAGGACAAGCCGCGTTGGGGCAAAATGGCCGTGCTCAACACCGCCCGCGTCGGCAAATTCTCCAGCGACCGCACCATCGCCGAATACGCCAAGGACATCTGGCACCTCGATCCGGTCCCGATCCCCGAGTAACAGCGGCGCCGCTGACCTTGCGTCAGCGGACCGCAACAGGCATCATCGTCCCCGCAGCGTGTCACCGCACGCGCTTCCGGGGCGCCTCCGACGCGCCCGCCCATGGCCAGCGTCACTCTCCAGAACGTCACCAAGATCTACCGCGGCCGCCGCGGCGAAGAGATCCCCGCCGTTCTCGACCTCTCGCTCGAAGTCCCGGACAAATCCTTCGTCGTCCTCCTCGGCCCCTCGGGCTGCGGCAAGACCAGCACCCTGCGCATGGTGGCCGGACTGGAAAGCCTCACCTCCGGTAAAATCCTCATCGGCGACACGGACGTCAGCGATCTCCCACCCGGCGACCGCGATGTCACCATGGTGTTCCAGAATTACTCCCTCTACCCCCACCTCAACGTGGCCGAGAACCTCGCCTTCGGCCTCCGCGTCCGCCATCTCCCGCCCGATGACATCGCCCGCCGCGTGCACGAGGCTGCAGCCATCCTCGGCATCGAAGACCTTCTCACCCGCATGCCGCGGGATCTTTCCGGCGGACAACAACAGCGCGTCGCCGTGGGGCGCGCTATCGTTCGCCAGCCCCGCGTTTTCCTTTTCGACGAACCCCTCTCCAACCTCGACGCCAAAATGCGCGCCCAACTCCGCGCCGAGTTGATCAAGCTCCACCAACGCCTCCAGGCGACCATCATCTACGTCACGCACGATCAGGCCGAAGCCATGACCATGGGCAGCAGCGTCGCCCTGCTCCGCGACGGCACCCTGCAACAAACCGGCCGTCCGCTCGAACTTTACAGCAAGCCGGTCAATACCTACGTCGCCGGCTTCCTCGGCAGTCCGTCGATGAACTTCATCCGGGGCACCCTGCACGCCCGCGAGGGTTCGCGCCTCGTTTTCCGCGAGGCCGGCGGCGGATCGGTCGAGATCGAACTCGGTCCGCGCGAGAATGCTTCCCGCCTCCACGAAAAAGAAATCCTCCTCGGCCTCCGCCCCGAGCATTTCCAGCCGCTCCTCCCCGGCGAAACCCCGGACGCCGCTACTTTCCCGGCACACCTCGACATTGTCGAACCCACCGGCGCCGAATCCATCTGCTACCTGCAGACCGGGGCCAACACCCTCATTTGCCGCAGCCGCCACATCATCGACCCGCGCGAAGCCGGACACCGCATGCTCTTCCGTGTCGACACCTCGAAACTCCTGCTCTTCGATCCGCTCAGCGAGGAGCGCATCGACTGACTATGTCCCTTCTCCGCACCCGCGAGGCGATCGAGCGGCACGAGGACAAAGCCCTCGCGCCCTTCGCGCAAAAGTCCTCCGCCACGCGCGGACGCCTCCATGCGCAGCCCTCGCACCGCTACCGCAGCGAATACCAACGCGACGTGGCCCGCATCATCCACTCCGCCGCCTTCCGCCGCCTCGAATACAAGACGCAGGTTTTTCTCAACGGCACCGGCGACCACTACCGCACACGCCTCACCCACACCATGGAGGTCGCGTCGATTAGCCGCACGCTGGCCCGCGCCCTCGGACTGAACGAAGATCTGGCCGAAGCCGTTGCTCTCGCCCACGACCTCGGGCACTCCCCGTTTGGTCACTCCGGCGAGGAAACCCTCGACCGCTTGCTCAAAGACCACGGCGGTTTCGACCACAACGACCAGAGCCTGCGGGTCGTCACCTGCATCGAAAGTCCCTACGAGGATTTCGACGGACTCAATCTCACCTTCGAAGTCCTCGAAGGCGTGCAGAAGCACGCCACGGCGCGGACCGCGCCCGCCCTCGGCGACTACGCCTGCGCTTGCCTCGAAGGACAAATCGCCGACCTGGCCGACGAGATCGCCTATTACGCGCACGATTTGCAGGACGGACTCGAAGCCGGACTCATCCAACCGTCGCAACTCTCCGACGTCGCCCTCTGTGCCGACATTTCGCGTGCAAGCGGGCTAAGTCTCGCCGACACCGACGCCAAGACCGCCCGCCTAAGCCTCGCCCGCCTCCTCTCCAACCACCTCATCGAGGATGTTCTCGAGGCCAGTGCCGCGCGTATCGCCGAGACGGGCGTGCAAACCGCGGATGATGTCCGCCGCCACCCCGACCTGCTCATCGGCTACAGCGACCGCACCGCGGCCGAAGCCAAGGCGCTGCGCTCCTTCCTCTACGCCAATCTCTACTTCCACCCCGAAGTGAACGGCGCCAACCAGCGCGCCTGCGACATGATGGCTGCCGTCTTCGACGCTTACATTGCGGACCCGAGTCAAATCGGACGCGAGGCCACCCGCCGCGTGCCCAACTGCGGACTCTACCGCGCGGCCGGTGATTACATCGCGGGAATGACCGACCGTTACCTTCTGCGCGAACATGCCCGCCTCTTCCATGGTGCCTGAGACCGGCGGCCTCTGGCCGTCCCGCCCGAGCGCTTTGACCCGCTTGTGGCATGTCCTGCGCATTGTCCTTCTCGTCTGGCTCGGACTCCTCGCTTTCCTCGCCCTGTCCCAACGCTCGATGATCTACTACCCCTCCCGTCACGACGCCGCGTCATTGCAGCGTGCCGCCGACGCGCAAGGCTTCTCGCCGTGGCAGAATCCCCAAGGCGAAACCATCGGCTACCGCAGTCTACCTGCTTCTGATGACCCGCGTCCTCCGCTCGCCATCCTCATCACCCACGGCAACGCCGGCTACGCCATGCACCGCGCTGATTACGCGCCGCTCCTCCGCGCCGCCGCGCCCGATCGCGCCGTTTCCATTTACGTCCTCGAATATCCCGGCTACGGCGCAAGGTCCGGCAACCCCTCGCAAGATGCCTTTCTCGCCGCCGCCGACGAAGCCCTAGGCCTGATCCCCGCCGACGTCCCGGTGATCCTACTCGGCGAATCCATCGGCACCGGCGTGGCCTCCGCCACGGCGTCCGCCCATCCCGACCGCGTCTCCGGTCTTCTCCTCCTCACCCCATTCGACAGCCTCGCCAACGTCGCCCAGCACCACTACCCGCTCCTCCCCGTCCGCTGGATCATGCGCGACCAATACCCGTCCGCGGAGTGGTTGCAAAACTACCGCGGCCCCGTCGCCATCATCCTCGCCGCCAACGACACCATCGTCCCCGCCAAGTTCGGCCAAAGCCTCCACGATTCCTACACCGGCCCCAAGAAACTCATCACCGCCGACCAAGCCGACCACAACGACCTCCTCCACACCCTGCCTCCGTCCGCCTGGAAGGAGGCCATCACTTTCCTCCTCAACTTGTAGCAACTGTATTGTTATTTGGGCAATAGTTCGGGGTTTTTGAGTTGGGAG
>CAZJGQ010000119.1:0-4881 GCA_964545425.1 uncultured Chthoniobacter sp.
TCAAAGACGGCGACAAGCTCGCCTTCAAAGCCAAAGGCGGCACCGAACCCCCGGCGTTGGCCGCGGCGGAAAAGCCGGAATAGCCGCACCCCCCCCGGTAGGGCGCGGCGTCCCCGACGCGCCGGGAACATGAACATTCCCCCGGCCCCGCGATAAAAGGCACGCGGCGGGTCCGGAGGCCCCGCCCTACCTTGTGGTCATCGCGGCCATCGGTGCGGCCACTCCGCCCAATCCTCGCACAGGCCGGCGCGCACCGGATTCATGCGAACGTAATGGGCCTTTTCCTCGAAACTCTCCCCCGCGCGCAACCGGTGTTCGAAAAAATCCGTTTGCCACGAGAATCCTCCGGCTTTCGCGGTGAAACTTTTCCACGCACCCACCGTGGCGCGCAAACCGGGAGCAGACGGAAAGGAGGCCAGCAGGTGCAAGTGATCGGGCATGATGACGATCAGATGCAAATGCCAGCGCTGAATGCGGTGGTAGTAGACAGCCGACTCGATGATCTTTTGGGCACAATCGAGCAGAACGCGTCCGCCACGCTCACGCGCACAGAACGTCAAAAAATAAATCTCTCCATCTGGAACCCATGACGGAACTTCATGCGGCAACCGGCGGCGAACAGGGCGGTCAGGCATGGCAGCGACACCATGCTGCAGATCTTGAACACGTAGGAGCTTTTTCGAGGTATACGGCGGGAAGCTTTCAACGTGCAGGCGGCGGGTCCGGAGGCCCCGCCCTACCAAGTCCGGGTAGGGCGCGGCGTCCTCGACGCGCCGGGATCCTACCGCCAACTCCAATCGTAACCAACCGCCTCGAGCCCTAGGCTCCATTCGGCGGAGGAGGAACCGTCCGGCGGCGAATCGGTTCCCCAGCCCAGGAGACCGCGCACCTTTTCCAAATCAAGCCACGTCGGCTCGGTGTTCATCTTCTGCTCCGGCGTGAGCAAAGCGGTCTCGTCGACCGCCGATGGGACGGGCGAGATGCCGGTGGTGAGGAGCAGGAGGAGTTGTTCGGTAGTGAGGGGCGGGGCGGACGAAAGGAGGAGTTTTCTTTGGTCGAGCGGACCGAAAACACCGGCGCGAATGTCATAGGGTCCGGCTTCCCCCGCACCGGTCAGGTCGAGCACGGGAACCCACGGTTTCTCCCGCGTGAAATGCATGCGGCCGGCAACGGCCAGCTTCGCCTCCGAGGGCCACACGACCTGCAGACGGTCGACACCGATGGTTCCGAGGAGGAGCGGATCGCCCACGGTGCCTTGGAGATAAAGATCAGGCGCGAGTGAACCTTCGAAACCCTCCGGTCCGATGGCGATTGGCGCGGCAGAGGACATCTTGAGATCGAGGGTCCACGCGTCGAACGAATTGGCATCCTTCGGCAACGACTCGACACGCGCGGGTTCGGGCGTCGGTGCAACCAACTGCGGCGTCACCGTGATCCCGCGCAAGACGGTGCTGCCGTCGAGACCGAGTGTGCCTTTGATCGAACCCGAGGCGCGCGTTCCGCCGGCCTCGATATCGGGCATGCCGACGAGAGAGAGATTTTCGTCGGCATAGAAGGCGAGGTTTTCCCCGCGGAGGCTTGCTTCCCATTGCGGGTTGCGCAGTTTGGCGAAGCCGATCTTTCCGGCGAGACCGAACGTCCCTTCGCCCATGCGTCCGCGCGTTTCCTCGAACACGGCTTCATTGGCGTAAAATCCGATTTTCGTTTCGATGTCCTCCATCGGCTGCCACGGGGTGGGAAAGGTGATGCGTCCGTCTTTCCAGATGATGCTGCCTTCGGCCTGCGGAGCGGAGGGCGTGCCGGCCACATACACTTTGCCGCTCGCGGTGCCGCGATCGAAGGTAGCGCCGGCGAAGACCGGGGCAAATTTGGCGAGATCGGTGGACGGCACTTCGAGCAGCGTGTTCCATGGCTTGGCGTGGTCGACAAGCGACCATGAGCCACCGGGTAGTTCGCCGATGAGCGGAAGGTCGGCCTGCAGTTTGACTTCGTCCGACCCCGCGGGCTTCAGATTTCCATCGACAACCGCGCGGCGGTCTTTGACTTGCAGGGTCAGTGAAGCGTTGGCTTCAGGAATTTTGAGCGAAGGGAAAGCGGCGTGCAGGCCGTCGACGGATAGCTTTCCGTCAATCGCGGCGTTGCGCCATGGGCCGCTCGCGTCGAGCCGCAAGTCGGCTTTGCCACGCAAACTTGTTTCTTGGCCGAACAATTCGACGAGGGATTCGAGATCGAGATTGTCCGAACGGACAAAAGCGTAGACTTCACCGTCCTCGAGCAGGGTTTGTTCCCACGGTTGACGCGCAAGCACGGCTTCGAGGGAGAGCGGGAGGAACATTTCGCCGCGCAGCAGGCGCGAGCGGCCGCTGAACATCTGGATGTCCTGCACGGTGAGCCCTTTGCCGCCGAAGTAGATGGTGGATGACAAGGAAAGCGGGCCGCGGTCGAGGAGGAAGCGGCTCACGTAGATGTTGCCGGGCGAGTAGCTGGCGGAGAGCTTGCCATTGACCGGCACCGGATTCAGGTCGCCGGTGAAACGGACAAGCTCGAGAGTGGCCACGCCGGAATGCGCCGCGGCCGAGCCGTCGCCATCCCAAAAGAGCAGCACGCCGCCCTGCTGCGCCCAATCCGGGGCGAAGCGTCCGATGCGCGCGAGATAACGCGAGACTTCGCGCACGCGCAGCTCGAGACGGCCCTGGTAAGAGACGGGATCGCCGAGGGTGAGTTGGCCGCCGCCGCGGGCGAAGTCCGGACCGCTCTGCGCTTCAAGGCCGGTCAGCTTGAGGTCGCGTCCTTCGAGCTTGAAGTCGGCCTGCATCGTGCCGGAGGGAATACCGCGCGCGCTCAAATCCCATCCGCGCACCTTGAGCCAGCCCTCGCCGTCCGAGGCCTTGCCGGAGCCACGACCTTCCACGCGGAGTCCTCCGGAAAGTTCGTTCCACGGTGCACCGAAAAGTCCGGACAAAGCACGCAGGTTGCCGATGTCCGCATCGACGTCGAATTCGAAGGGCGCCTCCCGCCAATCCGCTCCGGCGGGAGGCAAGGTGAGCGTGCCGCGGAGTTTCACGTCATTCGCTTTTTGTCTCAGCAGGCATTCGTTGAGCCGGATGCGGCGACCGGCGATGCTCAAGCCGGCGGTGAGTTCTTCAACGGCATTTTTGCGCCAAGCGAAGTCCTTGGCCTCGAGGCGGAGGGACAGCTGGCCGGATAGCGGGTCAGCCGGATCGCCATTGAAGGTGAGCTTGGCCAAGTCGATGGTGCCTTCCATGTCGCCTTCGATTGCGCCGAACCCGGCGATGTCCGCGAGGGAAAGGTTCAGTGCATTGACCGCCGCCTTGGTCGATGCGCCGCCGCCGCTGATGTCGGCGTAGACGTAGCCGCTGCCGGCGCGGGCCTCGAGGGTCAACGCGGAAGGTCCGGCCAGCGCGATGGAGAGCGCATCGATGACCACGTTTTCGTCCAAGGCCAGCTCGGCAAAGTAAGCCACCCCGTCACGCCACGCCGTGACGGCAGAAAGAGCTTTGAGCTGCTTTTCCAGCTGCCCGGCGCGAGCCAGCGCTTCACGAACGCGCAAGAATCCGGTGTCGCCCTCGTCCAAACGCAGATCGACACCGCCCAGGTCGAGGGTCCAACCGGGGCCGGTGAAGGAGAGATTGCCGTCCTTGATCTCGATGATGCGCGGCAACGTGGGAGCCAGGGGGGGAACTGCTACGGGTTTGGCGTCGGACGTGGCTGGAAGTTCGACAGTGGGCGCGATCCTTCCGGAAAGCCCGCGCACTTCGGCACGGCGGATCCACGATGACGGTGACCAAGTCCATTCGCCCCAGCGGGACCAATCGAGATCGACTTCCGCGGCTTGAAGTTGGGTGCCGCCGGGGCGGGTCAGTTCCAGCCCGGTAAGGCGGACGGGCTCGAGCATGCGGGCCCGGACGCCGGCAACGTTTGCCGCGTAGCCGGATTGCCCGGCCACCCAGGGCACAGCGAGGCGGACGAGTTCGGAGAGGATCGGACCGTGGACCAGCCACGCGAGACCGAGGGCAATGATGATTCCGCCGGTCAGGAGAAGGCGGCGGTCTGAAGCAGGTTTGGACTCCCGGTTCATGGCAGAGCGGGCGGATGCGCCCCGAAGCTTTACCCCTAAAAAGTTGCAGCCCTCCTCACCGAGTGGCGAGAAGGGCTGCTGTTCCCCCCAGAACAATCTTTACTAAAGATGTGAGCAAAATAACACGGCACCCGATATGCGCAAGGGAAAAAATGAAGATTTTTCGGGGGTGCGCTTAGTCCGCATTTAGAACTCTGATGTTCAACGACTTGCAAAACGTTACAATTCCGTGACATGGCGGAAAATCCCCGGATTATTTCACGAGCAGCATTCTAATCCCTACTACAATCATCAAGATTGCGAAGATCCGGGTGAGCAAATCGTTGGAGAGATGCTTGAGCCAGTCGGTGGCCAGCCACGTGGTGACCACGGCTCCGATCATCACGGGGAGGACGACCTGCCATTTGACCAGCGCGGCGGCTTGGTATTTCGCCGTGGCCACGAGCGAGACGGCAATGATCACGGCGAGCGAGGTGGCCACCGCGGATTTCTGGTCCAGGGCCATGAGAAAAACAAACGCCGGCACCATGATGAGTCCGCCCCCCACCCCGCAGAGCGCGGCGAGCACTCCGGTTAGCGCGCCGACGCCGATACCGAGGAGAAATTGCGCGGTAGTCATGACGCGATGACCTCCTCCAACCATTCCATGCGGTGGGCGAGCATGGTGTCGTTGTCGAACTCGAAGAAGCCGCGGAAGCTGCGTCCGGCCAACACGCCCGGCAACCAATGCGCGTCATCGGCCCACATGCGGTCAAACGGGATTTCGTCCTGCCGCACCCAGA
>CAZJGQ010000120.1:0-4879 GCA_964545425.1 uncultured Chthoniobacter sp.
CCATCCGCCCAGCCCGCTTCAACGAGGCTGCATTTTTCGAATTTCTGCAATTCCTGTCCGAACGCGGCAGAAGCAATGGCGATGAGCAGGAAAGCGACAAGTCGCTTCATGAGGCAAAGCTAACACAGGGTCGCCGACCAAGCCAGCAGTCGATCTGGTGAGAGGACTGATCCTACGGCTGAACGTAGGTTGCTTTCAGCCGGAGGAATTTTTTACCGGCCGTGCCACGCGGGGTGAGAAAGTCGATGAATTGCGTTCCAGCGGCAGCGGTGGATTGATTGACGCTCATCGTGCTGGTCACGTCCGCGTCGTTCCAACCCGTGTTGGTCAGCACGGTTTGCGACTCGCCCCAAATGACGAGACTCGGGTCGTCGGTTCGGATGTTCTCGGTGAGGACAAGGTAGTCACTTCCGGCCACGTTGCTTATCACCGTGGATCCCGAGGCGTTCGGGATGCCCTTGGTCCCTTGGTAGGGGCCGCCGCTGAACGCGTAGGCAAAGAGCGCATTGTTGTAGGCTGGTGTCCCAGGCGCGGGCAAACCTCCCCCGGCCTGCGCCCACGTGGCGAAGCCGGACAAACCCGAAGCGTAAGTGCGGGTATTGCCGATGGCATTGTTCCACACGGGGATTCCCTTGATGCCACCGGGATAGTCGGGCGCATCGAGCACCTCGTTCCAATAAGAACCATACAGAACCCGCACCGTTCCCTCCGGAAAGAAAGGCACGGAAGGTTCGACGAGAAAGTCAGTGATGCGGTTGCTGATCGAAGTCGGTGTGGTCCAGATGGAATCCTGGAAGTTGAAAGTATCGAAGCCGACGTCGCAGAGGGAGGCGGTGCAGGCGACGAAAGTCGCTCCCCAAGCCGGGTATTGATAGACGACGCGAATGTCCGGGGCCCAGGCAAAGCCGTAGCCGCGCCCGGGCGAAGCGCCCGGCGTGAGGCGGTTGGTTCCGGTCACGCGCACATTGACGGCCGTGCAGTTGTTGAAGTTGATGCCGCCGCCCGCCGCGGAAAATCCGATCGCGGCCAGATCGCCGGGGCTGATCGCATGGATATCCTCGACGTGCGAATTGCGGATCTGGAAGTTCGCGTTGTCCACCGCGGGATCGCCGTAGCTCTCGATGCCGGTGGCTTTGGAGCCTCCGATGTTCGATCCCCCCGGGCCCATGGTATTGGTGCCATCGAGCACATGGTGGACGCGCACATTGTCGGCGACGACATTGGTCACGGCGAAGAAACTGATGCCGTGCGCGTCGTCGATTCCGCCGACCACGTTGGAAATGACGCAATTGCTCACCGTGATGTCTCCGCACGGGTGAGTCGTGTGGGTCCATACATTGTGGGGCATGACGAGGCCCGCGGCGTTGCTGCCGCCCCCGCCGGTGAAAACGACTTTGGGTGCGGCGATGTAGTCGGATCCACCGTTGAGCATCCATGTGCCGGTGACCCGTCCGCCGGCAACCACGGCACGGGCGGTCGCGTTGGTGCCCGGATCGCCGGACAAGGTCTGCAAGGTGACAGTGGGTGCCGAGGTGTATCCGCTCCCGCTATTGGTCAGGGTGATACCGGTGATATAAGAACGCACCGGGCGTCCCGAGGGGGTGAAAACCATGCCCAGTGCCGTGTGCCCGAGCGGATTGTTCGTCCATTCCTGACCCGTGCGGATATGGGAAACGCGGCAGTCCAACACCTTCATGTGGACTGTGCCGAAGCTGCCATTGATTCCCTGCGCCGTGCCGCCGTCGTTGGTCACACCGGTCACCGTGCTGGTGTAGACATGGCTGTGCGATGACCCGAGCATGGCGATGCCGGTGATATCTTTGTAGTAGCGAAAGCCGGAGATGGAACTGACCGACATGTTGGAGCAGACCGCGCCGGGAGATTCGGTGGCGAGGAAACCGAAGACCGCGTTGTTCGTCTGCAGCACGGGAACTCCGACCCCGTAGACGCCGGTGATGGTCCCGTCGATGGCGGTGAAATTGCTGCAAGCGAAAGCACCCACGCCGGCGGTGAGAGATGAATTGACGCCGGAGGTCACGTTACTCACCACGACATTGGAGAGCATCACGTCAGGCGAGAGCATGGCATAAAAACCGGCGGGCAGCGGACTGGGCAGAGGCGATGCGGCGGTGATGATGCCGCCGGTGTTGAGGATTTGCAGTGCCGAGAACTTCGCTCCCTGCACTCCTTCGACGAAGACGCCGTATTCGCTAAAGCCGTCGATCACGCCGTTGGAAATGACGAGGCCGGTGTAAGCAGCCGACCCGTCGCCGACGACAAGACCGGCGTCGGTGAATGATGCGGAGAAGCCAATGATCGCGTTGCCGCCGAGATCGAGAGAGATGTTGTTCCCCGCGAGGACCAGAGGCGCGGTAGCGAAGGGATTCACGCTGCCCCAGAGAACGCTGTTGGTCAGGTTGTAACTGCCCGGCACGCGGACGGTGTAGGTCGTGTCGCTGGCGATGAAAGAATTAAGCGGAACGGCCGGGGCCGATCCGTTGGTGTTGTTGTTTTGCGCCGTGTTCCAGACGGGCACGGGTATGGGACCGTTGGTCGCTGCGTAGACTTGGTTCCAGACCGCGCCGAAGAAGATGCGCTCCGTGCCGCCGACCTGCCCGGGTGTGGACGGCTGGACGAGGAAGTTGGTGATGCGGTTGTTTATATTGGTCGAGTTGAGGTAACTCGCGTTGCGGTGGTTGAAAGTGTCGAAGCCGTAGTCGCAATCGATCGCCGTGGAGTTGCTGTGGACGACGTTCCACGCGGGGTATTGGTAGTTGAGGCGGATATCCGGAGCCCAGCCGAAGCCGTAGCCGTAGGCCGGCTGACGGCCCGAGATGGTGTTCGTCGCCGAGACGTTGGAAGCCGTGCAGTTGATGAAGGTGATCCCGCCACCCGCCGCGGAAAATCCGTTCGCGGCGAGGTCACCGGGACTGATGGCGCGGATGTTTTCCGCGCGGCAATCGATGATCTTGATCTTGGAATCCGGCACCATCGGGTTTCCGAAGACCTCGATGCCGGTGGCCTTCGATCCGCCCAAACCCAGAGTGTTGGTGCCGTCGAGCACATGGCGGACAACCACATTGCTCGCCACCACATTGGTCACCCCGAAAAAGCTGATCCCGTGCGCATCGTCGATCGAGCCAGTGATGTGCTCCACGAGGCAATCCGCCACGACGACATTCCCGCCCGTGTTGGTGTTGTTGATGTTATAAATCACATTGACCGGCGCGAACGACGGCGTGGGAAAGAAAGGCAAAACGACGGCCGCTGCGTTACTGCCCCCTCCGCCGGAAAAGGTGATCGAAGGGAAAGTCTGGAAGTTCGAGCCGGACGCAGTGACCTGCACCGAGACCACGCTGCCGTTGCTCACCGTGGCTACGGCCTTCGCCCCGGAGCCCGAATCGTTGGCCACATTGCTGATCGTGACCGTCGGGGCCGAAGTGTAGCCCGAGCCGCCATTGGTCACGGTGATGGCAGTGATACCGAGCGGGTAACCATTGAGCGGCGCAAAGACCATGCCCATCACGGTGTGGCCGATCAGATTGTTGGTCCAATCCTGGCCGGTGAAGAGGTTGGAGATGCGGGTGTTCCGGACTGTCATACCGGACACCTGCGTCCCCGAGATGCCTGCGGCCACGGCGCCGTAGTTGGTTATTCCGCTGATCGCATTGCTCGCGCCGGGAGAACCGAGCAGTTGCAAGTTGGTCGATCCGTAAGTCACCAGACCGTTGACCGCCGCGGTGTTGCTGTTGCCGACCACATTCGAGACGGTGATGTTGGAAAACACCACATTCGGCGAAAAGAGCACCGATATCCCGTTGCAGAGATTTTTCGCGTTTCCGACTGCGACGGAGTTGGACACGCCGGTCACCGTGGTGCCGAAGACCTGTAACCCCGGCGCGAGGAGCGCCTCCAACCCGGCAACCGTCATGACATTCGTGCCCCCGGAGACATTGCTGATGACCACGTTGGACACGGTCACACCCGACCCGCCTTCGATCGAGATCCCGGCGGTGGGGTTGAGAAGATCCTCCTCAAAGTTCGGCGCATTGGTCGTCGGGTTGTCGATGTCCGCGATGGTCAGGCCCGCGAGCCAGATCTGCATCCCGCCGACCACGGAGATGCCGTTGCGGCGGAACCCGCGGAGTGTCCCGTTGGTCACCGCGACCGCAGCTGCGTCGGAAACAATGATCCCCGCCAGATTCCCCTCGCTGGTCGCGGAATTGGTCGCGCGGATAGTGTAGCCGTTGAGGTTGAGATCGACATCGTTGGCTACGATGGCAATCGGCGCGATGGCGTTGCTGTTGGTGCTCGACCAGACAACGTCGTTGGTCAGGATGTAGTAACCCTCGACGAGAATCGGCAGCGTCGCATTGTTCGAAATAAGGGAGTTGAGCGGGACGATTTCCGCGCGCGCAACGGGCAAGGCAAAGACGCAAGACCAAGCAGCGCAGGCCAACGCGAGGAAAGCGCGTTTGGTTTTCATGGGGATCGGCGAACGGGCGCTGCTTCTATTGATTGCTGAAAACGAGGCGGTAGAAGTTGTTGGTGCCGGGCGTGACGGGGACGCTGAGTTCGCGACGTTCGTAGTAAGCGGGGAGCGGGATGTCGAGTTGGTTGGTCGAATTACTGACCACGACCGCGTAGTTCGTCCACGGTCCCGTTGCGAGGTTGGTTGTGTTTTGCACGGTGTAATTCGTGCCGGCGTTGGTCAGGCCGATATAGCTGATGTTGGATCCGGAGATATTGAGCAGATACGGCGTGGGATTGGTCGGGTTGCCGCCGAAGGCGTATTCTTTGTTGTTGTCGAAGCCGTCGCCGTCTGGATCGGCGGTGGCGCCGGACACCGGGGCCGGAAGGGCCCATGCATTCACCCAGT
>CAZJGQ010000121.1:0-4866 GCA_964545425.1 uncultured Chthoniobacter sp.
GCGCGGCTTGGCGGCGGGCTTCGAGAGCGTCGCCGATTTCGGAAGCGAGCGCGGGATGCTTGTTGAGCAGGTCGTCGATCGCCGTGTCGGTGAAGACGAGCACCTTGAGGTCGCCGTCGGCCACTACGGAAATTTTTTCGGCGGCACCACCGGCGGTGAGGCTCTCGCCGAAGCACTCGCCCGGTGCGAGCTCCCCGATTTGCACCGTGCCTCCCGAAGTGTCGGACGCCATGAGCTGTGCGCGTCCGGCGACAACGAGGGCAAAACCTTGGAAAGGCCGCCCCGGCCCCTGCGCCGTTTCGCCATGGGCAAAGGAAACGATGGCGGGTTCACCGTGCTCGAGGGCGGGCTTGAAGCGCGGGTGGTCGCGCAGCCAATCAGCCGGGGTCGGTTCCGGCGGACTCGGCGTCTCCCCGGGTCCGTATTCGAATGCGGTGGGGAACGGAATGGTCAGCCCTTCGCGGCGGATGACATACCAGAGCCGGGTCATGACCGCATCGCGCACCTCGGCCAGGTTCGCTTGCGATTCAACCGAGAAGATGAGCCGGTAGTTGACGGAGAAGTCGGCGTATTCCACCGTGCGGACGATCGGTGCCGGGTCGGCCAGCACGCCGGGTGTGGTGCGCAGGAGATCGAGCATGACTTCCTTCACGCGGTTGGGCGGATCGTCATAGCTGAAGCCCATCTCGACCACCTCGGTGCGCAATGGCGTGGGGCGCGAGAGGTTGGCGAAGGTTCCCTTGTAGAGTTCGACGTTGGGAATGACCTGCAACTCGCGGGTCGGCGTCTCGATGTGCACGGCACGCCAATTGATCTCGATGACGCGTCCGCGCACGTCGCCGACTTGGATCCAATCACCCACGTTGAGCGGACGCTCCGAAAGGAGCATGAGCCCGGAGACGATGTTGCCGAGCGGTTCCTGCAAGGCCAGACCGATAACAATCGATCCGAGCCCGAGCGCGGTGAGCGCGGCGGAGACTTCATGGCCCCAGACCTGCGAGTAAACGACCATCGCGCCGATGGCAACGAGGAGGGCACGGACCAGATCGCGGAAAAGTTTGGGCACGCGATCGGTCCATGACGGACGCCCGTGGCCCGTGCCGGCGCGACCGAAGACGAGGTCGTTGACCACGCCGAGCAAGGCGTAGAGGACGAGGATCCAGAAAGCGGACTCGACCAGACGCGAGGCGGTGCTGTCCTTCGGCCACTCGAGGACGAAGCGGACGAAAATGAGCAGGGCCGCGGCGGGAACGACCAGATTGCGCAGGGTCCGCAGGGTGCGCTCGACGGCGAAACCACGGCGGCGGCAAACGGCGATGGATTCGTTCAGCGCAAGGAGGAGGAGCGGAAAGCCGACAGCCAGCCAGACCGCGGGCCAGAAGTTGCTCAGATAGGATGGCAGGAGTTGGCTCATGCCAGAGACGACAAACTCTCTCGCTTCCCGCAGGAGGTGGATCGCGATGTCCCCATCGCGATGATCGAAACAAGCCATCGCGCCGGGACGGCGCGATCCACCTTATTGATCAAGGAAGAAGCGGTTGGGAAAATCATGAGGCTGGCGGCCAGATCAACCGGTCACTTCCCAGGCTTCCGCGCCGGATTTGCCGTCCGTCTTGATCGGTCCGCGGAAGCTGAATTGCTCGCCGAGGCGGTCGCGGACCGGGGCCGTGACGCGAATGGCCGACCCCTCGCCCGAAGCCAGCTTGCGGGCGATGGTCACGGTGTCACCCCACAGGTCGTAGAGGAATTTGCGGCGTCCGACCACGCCGCCGACGACGGGTCCGGAATTGATGCCCACGGCAAGGGAGAGTCCGGCATTTTCGTCGCGGTTGAAGATGCCGACGATGCGGGCCATTTCCTGGGCGAACTGGATAACGCGGCGGGCGTGGTCGGGCCGGTGGACCGACAACCCGCAGACCGCGAGGTAGGAGCCGCCGATGGTTTTGACTTTTTCGATGCCGGATTTTTCCGCCGCTTCGTCGAAGGCAGCGATGAGGTCACCGAGCAGGGCGAGCGCCTTGCTTTCGCCGGCGCGCGCGCTGAATTCCTCCATGCCGAGAATCTCCGCGAAGAGCACGGTGACATCGGCAAACTCGCGACTGGCCCGCTCGTCGCCTTCGCGGCGCTGCGCCACGGCGGAAGCGGGAAGAATGCTGTGGAGCAGTTCCTGATTTTCCTGCACCTGCTGCGCGAGCTTTTGCTTTTGCGTTTCGATGCTGGCCGACATGTCGTTGAAGACGCGGGCCAATTCGCCGAATTCGTCCTGCGAGCGCACGTCGACGCGGACGCCGCTCTCCCCCGCCCCGAGACGCCGGGCTCCGTCGGCCAATTGGCGGAGCGGACGGGTGAGCAGATGCGCGGCAATGAGCGCGGCGAGCGTCACGGCGAGAGCCAGCGCGGAAGCGGCGATAAGCACGCGGCGGGCGAAAGAGCGCACAGGCGCTTCGGCTTCGGCCAAATCCATCTCGGCCAGCACGGCCCAGCGCAGGGAGTCGAGCTCGAGCGGACCGAAGGCACTGAGCACTTTTTCACCGCGGTAATCGGTGGTCTCCATGATGCCGGACTGTCCGTTGAGCGCGGCGGCGGCGGCCGGGGAATCGACCGGCAAGGCGCAGAGGACGTTGCCTTGGCGCTGGATTTGGTCGACCACGCTGGTCGGGACGCTGCTGGCACGCAGCGATTTGAGGAATCCTTCCGGATCCTCGGCCATGAAGCGCGAGCGGCTGCGCATGGTGCTGTCCGGCCCGACGAGATACGTCTCACCGGTTTCACCCATCCCCTCCTCTTTCCATTTGAACTCGCCGGTGAGCACCTTGTTGAAGGTGTCGATGGGGAACTGCAGCGCGAGAATGCCGGACATCTGCGCGCCGTCGAAAATCGGACTGATGGCGAAGCCCATGGGTCGTCCGAGGTTTGGACGGTAGGGCTCGAAGTCGACGATCTTGAAGTCATCGCGGTCCTTGTGCTGACGCATGGCGCGGACTTTGGATCCGAGGATGGTGTCGGCGTAGGGACCGTTTTCGAGATTGGTGCCGAACTCGCTCGTCTTCTCGTAGCTGTAGATGATGTCGAGCGTTTCGGCATCGATCAGCATCATGTCTTGGAAGCCGAAAATTTTCACCGCGCGGCTGAAGAACTTGTGCAACTCGGCGTGCGCTTGTCCGTAAGCAGAGGCATCACCCGGTGCCGCGTTGAGCTCCTGCTTCTCGCCATAAGCGTGGGGATTGGCCACGGTGTAGTGGTATTGCAGGTAGCGTTCGGACGGGCGGGTCGGAATGTATTGCTCGAGCACGGGCGTGCCGGCCACGTTTTTGTCCAACTCGGGAACAAAATACTCGCGGTAAAACGCGTCGAGCTTCGCGCTTTCTTCGGGTCCGATTGTGGCGGCACCGAGTTCGCGGTGGGCCTGACGGAACGAGCGCATCCCCTCGATGACCGCTTTGCTGTCGGAGATGGAGACCACTTGATCGCGGAGCGATTCGAGCATGGCCTTCAGCGTGGTCGTCTTGGCCACGCGCACACCTTGCAAACGATCGCGGGCGGACTGCATGAGCGCCTCGCGCGCGGTGCGGTAACCGATCCATGACATCACCGCGATCGAGGCAAGACTCACCGCCAAGAGGAGCAGGATCATCTTCGATTGGATGCTGAGGCGGTTTAGTCCAAGCATGGCGGGGCGCTCTTTTTATCCGTGCGGATTACGGAAACAAGGAGATTGGGGAAGGAAACCGCAGAGGGCGCAGAGAAAAGGCTGCGAACTCTCGCCAGACAGCGTGTTAGCAACACCACCCACACCCCTTTGTGTTCTCTGCGGCCTCTGCGGTGTTTATTACCGCACCCGAAGAACAACTCGAACCGGGACTTACCCGATGTCCAAGTAGGAAAGCAGACCCTGCTTGCCGCCTTCGCGGCCGAAGCCGCTTTCTTTGTAGCCGCCGAAGGGGCTGGCGGGGTCGAACTTGTTGTAAGTCTCGGCCCAGATGACGCCGGCGCGCAATTTCGTCGCGAGTTTGAAGACTTTGCTGCCTTTGTCGGTCCAGACACCGGCACTGAGTCCGTAAGGCGTGTTGTTGGCACGCTCGAGGGCTTCTTCCGGGGTGCGGAAGGTCATCACGCTGAGCACGGGGCCGAAAATTTCCTCCTGCGCGATGCGATGGGAGTCGGTCACTCCGGTGAAGAAACTCGGGGCGAAGAAAAATCCCTTCGACGGCAGCTTGCACGGCGGCTGGTAAAGCTCGGCGCCTTCTTTTTCGCCGCTGGCGACCAGCTCGCGGATCTTGCCGAGTTGTTCGCGGCTGTTGATCGCTCCAATGTCGGTGTTCTTATCGAGCGGATCCCCCACCCGCAGCGTGGCAAGGCGGTTGCGCAGGCGGCGGATGACCGGTTCGACGATGCTTTCCTGCACGAAGAGACGCGAACCGGCGCAGCAAACGTGGCCTTGGTTGAAGTAGATACCTTGGATGATGCCTTCGATCGCCTGATCAATCGGCGCGTCCTCGCAGATGATGTTGGCCGCTTTGCCGCCCAACTCGAGGGTCAGCTTCTTGCGCGTGCCGGCCACCGACTTGGCGATGATCTTGCCCACTTCGGTCGATCCGGTGAAGGCGAGCTTGTCGATGTCCGGGTGATTGACGATGGCGGCGCCGGTGTCCCCGAATCCGGTAACAATGTTGACCACCCCCTCGGGCAGGTCGGCCTCGGCGAGGATTTCGGCCAAGTGCATCGCGGTGACGGAGGTTGTCTCGGCCGGCTTGAGCACGCAGGTGTTGCCGCAGGCCAGAGCAGGCGCGAGCTTCCATGCGGCCATGAGCAGCGGGAAATTCCACGGGATGATTTGTCCGGCCACGCCGAGCGGCTGCGGTTTGC
>CAZJGQ010000122.1:0-4840 GCA_964545425.1 uncultured Chthoniobacter sp.
GCACGGCGTTCCATTGGCGGGCGTCGGCTTTTTCGATGATGCTGTTGCTGCGGGCGACCACGGATTTGCGGACGTTGATCGCTTCGGCCAGCGTGAGAACATTGCGGCCGATTTCTTTGACCCGCTCGCTGTCTTCGGCCTCCACCGCAACGAAGCCGTCGGCGATGACCGTGCCGAGCAGGAGGGCGACTTGGGCGCGATTCGGGCTGGCCGGGTAGGTGCGGGCGGGACCGAGCTCGGCGCGCCAGTTGGGGTTGCCGAGTTTGTCGAGGACGGAGAAAATTTCGCTGGGCACCGGCACGACGACATTGTCGATGGTGTCGGCCGGGAACTGCCCGAGGTCGATCTGTTTGGCCGGTTTTTGCGCTGCGGCGGTCGCCAGACCGAGCAGAAGGACGAAAAGAAGGCGCGGAATCACGGTTGCGGGAAATTTCACTTGGGAACCTGCCAAGATAAAGCATAAAAAGCCGCTCGTGGAACAATTGCCCAGCGCCGCGCGTGTGCAGGAAATCATCGGGGGAATGTCCGGCCGCCGCGTCCTTGTGGCGGGCGACCTCATGCTCGATGAATTCATCTGGGGCAAAGTCTCGCGCATCTCGCCCGAGGCGCCCGTGCCGGTCGTGGCGGTGGACCGGGAGACGTTTTATCCGGGCGGCGCGGCCAACGTGGCCCGCAACCTCCACGAGTTCACCAACAAAACATCGGTGCTCGGGCTGGCCGGCGACGATGCGGCCGGTGCGCGCCTGCGCGACTTGCTCGCGGCCGGAGGCATCGGAACCGCTGGTGTGGTCCATCGCGCCGGACCGACCACGGTGAAGACGCGCATCATCGCCCGCACGCAGCAGGTCGTCCGCGTCGACCGCGAATTGGCCGAGCCGGCCGGACCCGCTCAACGCAAAGCCGTCCTCGCCGCGCTGGAGGCCGCGCTGCCGCAAGCGGACGGCGTCATTCTCGAGGATTACGGCAAAGGATTTTTCGACGAGGAAATGTCCTCCGAAATCATCCACCGCGCCCGCGCCGCCGGTTGCGTCGTGGCCGTCGATCCGAATCCGGGCAACCCGCTCGCTTGGCGCGGTGCCACCGTGGTCAAACCCAACCGCCACGAAGCCTTCGCTGCCGCGGGCGTGCCCTGGAGCGAACCTGTGGCCCACCCGCTGGAGGACAAACAACTGCTCAAGGTCGGCGAAGCGCTGCTGGCCAAATGGGATGCAGACCAACTGCTCATCACTTTGAGCGAGCTCGGCATGATGCTCATCACCAAGGACGGTCAGCGCCACCACACGCCGACGCGGGCCCGCGAGGTCTTCGACGTGTCCGGCGCCGGCGACACCGCGATCGCGCTTTATACCTTGGCCCTCTGCGCCGGCGCCACCCCGGTCGAGGCCTCCGAAATCGCCAACCATGCCAGCGGCGTTGTCGTGGGCAAACTCGGCACGGCCACGCTGACGCCCGCGGAACTTCTCGCCAGCTTCGAAAACCATGCGCGCTGAGCGTCCCGCCGTGTTTTTCGACCGCGACGGAACCCTCATCCACGAGGTGCACTACTGCTCCAACCCCTCGCAAGTCCGCGCCATCGAGGGCGCGCCCGAAGCTTTGCTCAAACTGGCCGATGCCGGCTTCGCCCTCGTGATTGTGACCAACCAAAGCGGCATCGGACGCGGATATTTCACCCACGACGACTACCGCCGCGTGCACGAGGAAGTCCTCTGGCAACTCAAGCCGGCCGAAATCACCGCTGCCTACTACGACGAAAGCACGCCGGATCATCCCAGCCCGCGCCGCAAACCGTCTTCCGCCATGCTCGAGGAAGCCGCGCGCGAACACGGGATCGATCTCTCTCGCTCGTGGATGGTCGGCGACAAAACGTGCGACGTCGAATGCGGCAAAAACGCCGGACTCCGCACTGTGCTGGTCGAGACCGGCCACGGAAAAGACCACCTCGATTGCGGGGCCGACGCCGTCGTTCCCGATATCGGCTACGCCGCGGATTTCATTCTCCAGGAGGTAGCATGTCCCAAGTAACCGCCATTATTCCCGCCCGCTGGGCTTCGACGCGTTTCCCTGGAAAGCCGCTGGTCAAATTGCGCGGCAAACCGCTCGTGCAGCACGTCTGGGAAAGGGCCAATCGCGCGAAGTCGGTCGACCGCGTCATTGTCGCCACCGACGACATGCGCATTGCCGAGGCGGCCTTCGACTTCGGGGCCGAAGTTGCGCTCACCTCGTCCAAACACCCGACCGGCACCGACCGTCTGGCCGAAGTCGCGGCCAAACTGAAGTCGGCGTCCATCGTGCTCAACGTGCAAGGCGACGAACCCGACATCGCACCGTCCACCATCGACCGCTTGGCTTGCGCCCTGCGCGATGACCCCGCGCTCGGCATGGTCACGGCGGCCAACCCGATCAGCACCGCGGCTGATATCCGTAATCCCAATGTGGTCAAAGTTGTCACCGACCTCGCCGGCCGCGCCCTTTATTTTTCCCGCAGCGTCATTCCGCACGACCGTGACGGACGCGGCGGCATCAAATACCTGCGCCACCAGGGCATCTACGGCTACCGGCGCAAAGTGCTGCTCGATTTCGTGAAGTGGAAACCGACTCCGCTGGAGAAAGCGGAAAAGCTCGAGCAGCTCCGCGCCCTCGAGCACGGCGTGGCTATCGGGGTAATCGTGGTGAAGAAGGGTTCGGTCGGTGTCGACGTGCCCGCCGATGTGGCTAAAGCTGTGCGCGCGTTGGGCCGGTAGGGCGGGGCCTCCGGACCCGCAGGTCGAGGACATTTCTTCCCGGCGCGTCGGGGACGCCGCGCCCTACCATGGCTGCACCCTTTCGTCGCTCGTTTCCTCACTCAAAAGTTATTCCATATCCAAACGCGCGATGACCTGATAGCGTTCTGCCCCCGTGAAAACAATTTTTGTCACGGGCGGGGTGGTGAGTTCTCTCGGAAAGGGTTTGGCCGCAGCTTCGCTCGGCACTTTGCTCGAAAGCCGCGGTCTGCGTGTGACCATGGGCAAGCTCGACCCGTATCTCAACGTCGATCCGGGCACGATGAGTCCCTACCAGCACGGCGAAGTCTACGTGCTCGACGACGGCGCAGAGACCGACCTCGATCTCGGACACTACGAGCGTTTCACCGGTTGCGTGCTCAGCCGTCGCAACAACCTGACCAGCGGCCAAGTTTACGAAAACGTCCTGGCCCGCGAACGCCGCGGCGATTATCTCGGCAAAACCGTGCAGGTCATCCCGCACGTGACCGACGAAATCAAATCGCGCATCCGCGAGTTGGCCACGAAGAGCGATGCCGACATCGCCATCATCGAAATCGGCGGCACGACCGGTGACATCGAAGGACTTCCCTTCCTCGAATCCATCCGCCAATACCTCCTGGAGGCAGGCGAGGGGAACGCCATGCTCATCCACGTCACCCTCGTCCCGTTCATCAAGGCCGCGGGTGAATTGAAAACCAAACCCACGCAGCAGAGCGTGGCCAAGCTCCGCGAGATCGGGTTGCAGCCCAAAGTCGTCATCGCCCGCACCGAATATCCGCTCGACGACGATGTGCGCGAAAAGCTCTCCCTCTTTTCCAACGTCCCCCGGCGCGCGGTGATCGAGGGCCGCGACGTCGAGCACACCATCTACGAGTTGCCGCTCATGCTGCAGAAAGAAGGACTCGACACCGCGGTCTGCGAGGCGCTCCACCTTGACGTGCCGCCGGCGCAAATGGACGACTGGGCCAAGTTCGTCGAGCGCGTGGTGCGTCCGCGCAAACGCGTGAGCATCGCCGTGGTCGGCAAATACATCGAGCTGCAGGATGCCTACAAAAGTATCTACGAATCCCTGACCCACGCTGGCGCGGCCCACGATTGCGGGATCGACCTCGTGCTGGTCGACGCCGAGGACCTCGAGGCGCCGGGCGGACCCGAGAAGCACCTGCGCGGCGTGGCCGGTATCTTGGTGCCCGGTGGTTTCGGCGACCGAGGCATCGAGGGCAAGATCGCCGCTGCACGCTACGCCCGCGAAACCGGCACACCGTATCTCGGCATCTGCCTCGGCATGCAGGTGGCGGTGATCGAATTCGCCCGCAACGCCTGCAGTCACCCCAAAGCCGACAGCACCGAATTCGATCCCGAGACACCCGATCCGGTCATCTACCTCATGGAGGAGCAAAAAGACGTGACCGACAAAGGCGCGACCATGCGCCTCGGGTCTTATCCCTGCGCCCTGCGCAAAAACACCGTGGCCCACCAACTCTACGGCGCGTCCGAAATCAACGAACGCCACCGCCACCGCTACGAGTTCAACATGAAATACAAAGAAGAGATGGAGAAGCAGGGCCTCGTCATTTCCGGCACGTCCCCCGACGGCAAGCTGGCCGAGGTGGTCGAGTTGCGGAACCATCCGTGGTTCGTTGCCTGCCAATTCCACCCCGAATTCCGCTCGCGCCCCCGCACCCCGCACCCGCTTTTCAAGGGCTTCATCGCGGCTTCCCTCGCTCATGTTTGCTAAGTCGGCAGTCCGAGTTTAGCATTCTATTTTCCCGCCATGAACCAACTCGACCAACTCAAGCAATTCACCACGGTGGTCGCCGACACCGGTGATTTCGAGAGCATCCGCCAATTTTCTCCTCAGGACGCAACGACCAATCCGTCCCTCATTTACAAGGCGGTCACGCATGCGGAATACGCGCCTCTGCTCGATCAGGCGGTGGCCGAGCGCAAAGACTCCAGCCTGCCGCGCAAGGAACTGATCTGCGACATTATTGACGACCTGCTGACCATTTTCGGGGAGAAGATCCTGCAAATCGTGCCGGGTCGTGTTTCCACCGAGGTGGATGCGCGGCTTTCCT
>CAZJGQ010000123.1:0-4817 GCA_964545425.1 uncultured Chthoniobacter sp.
TCGGTGCCTTTTGCTCGAGATGTTCCGACGGTCATAGACCGCCGCTACACCGCAAAGTAACGAACGCTGAAGGTGCGTCCGCCTTACTTCCGCTGCGCCGCCGCAACAAACGCGCGCATCTTCGCGGCGTCCTTGCGGCCCGGTGACGACTCGACACCGCTGGCCGTATCGACGGCGGTCGGGCGCACTTGCGCGATGGCATCGGCGAGGTTGTCCGGATTCAGTCCGCCCGAAAGCACGACGGGGCGACCCGCGGCTTGGGCCACATTGGCGGCCAGCGACCAGTCAATGACCCGTCCGGTGCCGCCGAACACGCCGGGGGCGTGCGCGTCGAGGAGGAGGCAGGGGGCGGGATCGGCGAGGGCGGCTTGGGCCGAGGCTTGGTCGGAAATCGGACAAGCCTTGATGTAGAAGTCCCCTCCCCACGCGGCGCAGGATTCGGCGGATTCGCCGCCGTGGAATTGGAAAGCGTGGAAAAGTCCGCTCTCCCGCAACTCACGCAGGAGTTGTTCCTCGGCCTTGACCACCACGGCAACGCGACCGACATCGGCGGGAAGTTTGCCGATCCAGCCAGCGACATCGGCGATGCGCACGCAGCGTTTCGAACCCGCATAAAAATTGAACCCGAGCGCATCGACGCCGGCATCGATCGCGGCAAGAGCATCCTCCTCGCGCGTGATGCCGCAAACTTTGACTCCGGTGCGTCCGCCTTCCAGCCAGCGCCGCAAGCCCGCGGGAACCATGGTCAGTTCAGCGTGCGACCGCGCGCCTGCTTGATCACGGTATGGTGCGTGAGCGGATAGATGCGCCCGTCGCTGCCGCGGAAAAACGCGCTGAGCACCCAGCTGATGATGCTGATCACCACGCCGCCCCAGAACGCGGCCCAGAATCCGTCCACGGTGAACGAGCTGCCGGGCAAGATGCCCGAGACAAACCAAAGCAGCAGCGCGTTGAGGACCAGAATGAACAGCCCCATGGTGACGAGAATAAGCGGCAGGCAAAGGATGAGCAGAACGGGTCGGACCAAGGCATTGACGATACCCAGCAGGAGAGAGGCGAAGGCCAAGCCGGTGAAGCTGGTGTAATTGATCCCGGGAACGATCCAAGCCGCGACAAAAACGGCCACCGCGGTGACGAACCAGCGGATGAAAAACTCGGCCAGGGAAATGCCCACGGGCCCAGCCTAAACCTGAAGCGGCAGGGTAAAAGCCGAAAAAACTTGGCCCGGCGCCACCGGCCAAAGTTAACTAACCGTTCCAAAAATTCACCGATCCATGCCCAAGAAAGCCAAAAAGACCACCGCCAAGCCGGCCAAGAAAGCCGCCGCAAAGAAGACCGTGAGCAAAGCCAAGACCGCCGGCGCCGCGAAAAAGACCGTCTCCCGTCAACCGGCCGCCGCGCGCACCCGCGCCGCTTCGGCCACCCCGACCCGCGTGGTCACCCGCCGCGTCGGCGGAAAATCGGAAGTGATCGGTCTCATCGGTTCCGTGACCAACGAAGAGATCGCGCTCAAAGCCTATTACCTCGGCGAGCGCCGCCGCAGCCTCGGTCTGCCGGGCGACTCGCAATCCGATTGGCTGCAGGCCGAACGCGAATTGCGCGGCTGATCGCGCCGAGAATCCCGGCCGGACGCGCGGGGCGTAACTTCCTGTGATGCTGAACACTCCAGCCACACCCCGCTCCGCCGCCGAACCCGCGTGGCTGCGCCGCTCCGCGCCGACCGCGGAAAACATCCGCGCCTTCCTGCAATGCGGCGCCCTTTTCGCGTGGTCGGAGGACCGCTGGATCATCGCTTGGGGAACGCCGGAAAAATCGGCGCACCCGCATCCCGAGCGGCCCTCATTTTACGCGCCGGATTTCCTCCTCGCCGATGCCGCGCCTTGGCGGATCTATCCTCACGCCGCCGCGGTCTCGCCGGACGGCTTGGCCCAACAATTGACCGGCAACCCGCAGCCGCGTGCGTGGCGCGAGTTCGATGCGGCGGCTTTCGCCGTCACTTTCGCCAAGGTGCAGGACGCGCTGCAGCGCGGCGAGTTGGCCAAAGCCGTGCCGGTCGTTTTCGACCACAGCGATAAGCCGCTCGACGAAGCGGAACGCGAACGCGCGGTGCGTGCGCTGGCCAATTTGCCGTCCGGACTGATGCCTTACGGATGTTGGGACGCGGACCAAGGATTCCTCGGCGCCTCGCCCGAGTTGCTGTTTGAAAACGACGGCGTGGAAATCCACACCATGGCGGTGGCCGGCACGGCGCGGGCGGGGAGCGCTCCCGACGACATGATGGATGATCCCAAAGAGCGTTCCGAACACGCCTTTGTCCTCGACGATCTCACCGCGCAACTTGCCCCGCTCGGCGCGGTGACGCGCGGCGCCACGCGCCTTTGGCGCATCGGCATTCTTTCCCATCTGCGCACCGATTTGCGCGTCAGCCCGGAGTCTGCGGTCGACTTCGAAGATCTCGTGCGGCACCTGCACCCCACCCCGGCGGTCGGCATCTCGCCGCGGGCGGATTGGCGGCGTTGGATGGGGCAATTGGACACCGAGTCGCGCGGAAGTTTCGCCGCGCCCTTCGGACTGCTCTTGCCGGGGGCTGCGGCACGCTGCCTGGTGGCCATCCGCGGCGTGCAATGGAACCGGCACGGCGTGCGTTGCGGTGCGGGGTGCGGACTCGTCGCCGGCAGCCGGCTCGAGCGCGAAGTGGCCGAGCTTCGTCTCAAACTGACCGCCACGCGCGGCAACCTCGGGCTTTGAGCGCGGCGGAAACGAACCGCGCTCTCGCCGCGGAAATTCTCGCCGTCCTGCGCGGCGCGGGCGTTCGCACCATTTGTCTTTGTCCCGGCGGACGCAATGCGCCGCTTGTGCTGGCTGCCCAAGCAAACCGAGAGTCCTTCGACGTGGTCACCTTTTTCGAGGAGCGCAGTGCGGCCTTCTTTGCCCTCGGCCGCATCCGCCGCGATCGGGCGCCTGCCGCGGTGATCACCACGTCGGGCACCGCCGCGGCAGAATTGCTCCCAGCCATGCTCGAGGCGGCGCAGACCGGCCTGCCGCTGATTGCCGTGACGGCGGACCGTCCGCGCCGTCTGCGCGGCACGGGCGCACCGCAGACCATCGACCAACTCCCGCTCTTCGCCGCGGCGGGCGCACCGGTCCTCGACCTCGACGCAACCGGACAACTGGTAGCTCTCCCCTCCTCCGCCGGACCGATTCATCTCAATGTCTGCTTCGATGAACCGCTGGTCGATGGAGCGATCGAAAGCGCGGCCCTTGGCTTCGCGCCCGGGCCACAAAGCCACGCGCCGTGGAAGGACGAAGCCGCCACGCGAAGCGCGTGCGAAGACTTTTTCCGCGAAGTGCGGCATCCGCTCATTCTTGTCTCGTCGCTGACCAACGCGGAGGCACACGCCTTGGCGCCGTGGCTGGCCTCGCTCGACTGTCCAATTTATCTCGAAGCCGTCTCGCAATTGCGCGGACACCGCAACCTGCAGGAATTCAGTCTGCACTCCGGCGAACGCATCCTGCTCACGCCCGAATGCCGTGCGGCATGCGACGGCGTGCTACGGATCGGGGGCGTGCCGACGCCGCGGTTTTGGCGCGAATGCGAGGACTGGCGCGTGCTGCACGTGTCTTCGGTCGAATTGCCCGGTTTGGCCAACGGATCGCCGGTTGTTCCGTTGGAGACGTTCACTGGAATCTGCGCGGACTTCACCCCGACCGCCGGACCAGCAGAGAAGTTTTTCGCCCGCGACCGGGCTGCGGCGGAGAAGTTGGAAAACCTGCTCGAGTCCGAACCGCGCAGCGAAGCGGGATTGGTCCGGGCCCTGGCTGAACGTCTCCCGGCGGATGCGCGTCTCTTTCTCGGCAACAGCTTGCCCATCCGCGAGTGGGACTTGGCGGCACCGCACGCGTCCGATGGAAGAACGATTTTCGCCAACCGCGGAGTGAACGGGATCGACGGTCTTGTTTCCACCGCACTCGGCCTGGCCGGAGCGGACCGTCCCACCGCCGCGGTGATCGGCGACTTGTCCGCGCTCTACGATCTGGCCGGACTTTGGCCGGCCGCCCAGCTCGGGGCGGCGGACATCACTCTCGCGGTGATCAACAACTCGGGTGGGAAAATCTTCGACCGGATGTTCCGGAGCGATGCTTTCCTCAACCGCCATGAGATGCGTCTGCGCGGTTGGGCGGAGATGTTCGGCTGGCACTACGGGACAATGCACAGTTCGGACGATCCGTTCCCGGTCTCCTCGCCGCGGATCGTCGAAGTGCTGCCGGATGCGGAGGCGACAGGGCGTTTTGCCGATGCTTACGCCGCCATTTGGCGCTGAGGAGCGCGGCTTTTTCACCATAGCTCTGGAAGCGCGGGGCGAGTGGGGCTAATTTGGAGCGTTAATGGCCAAGCGCATCATCACTGTTCTCGGCATCCTCGCCGTGCTTTTGGCTGTGGGCGCGGCGGTGTTTGTTCTGACCGAAAAGGATCCCGCTTACCGTCTGGCCGAGCTGACCAGCTTCGGGCGTCATGACGCTTACAACGACACCATCGCCGTGACCGCGGCGCGACACGGTGTCGATCCGCTGCTGGTCAAAGCCGTCATCTGGCAGGAGAGCCGGTTCCATCCGGAAAAATTGGGCGGGCACGGCGAGCGCGGATTGATGCAAGTGACGGAGCCGGCCGCGCAGGATTGGGTCAAGGCAGAGGGGATCGAAACTTTCGTGCCGGAAGATTTGCTCGATCCGAAAACAAACATCGAGGTCGGGACCTGGTATCTCGGACGCGCCTTGCGTCATTGGTCCGGCCAAGAAGATCCGTTGCCCTTCGCGCT
>CAZJGQ010000124.1:0-4803 GCA_964545425.1 uncultured Chthoniobacter sp.
CGGGGGGCTGTCCGAGGTGCTCACCGAAAACCATGGCGTCGTCGCGCCCTCTCTTTTCGTTGAAGACCGAGTCGCGGTGGTTGGGGTCGCTGAAACCGCGGGTGATATTGAACTGGCGCTGGACGCCTCCGAGGTAGCCGGCATCGCTGTCATCTTTGCCCGTGCCGGACATTTGGCCGAAGAAGTAATCCGGCACATGCTTGACCGCGTCGAGGCGCAGTCCGTCGGCTTTGGTGCGGTCCATCTTCCAGCGCACCGCGCGAATGAGGTAGGCGCCAACGTCCTCAACGTAGGCGCCCCGATTGGCCACGATGTAGGCTTTGGCGTGGGCGCGGAGTTCTTCGTCGGTCGCCGAGGATCCGAGTTCGGCCCGGGCTTGGTCGATCAACCAGCCGAAGTAGACGCGGTTGCCGTCCTTATCGTGGTCGTATTGCTCGGGGCGGTTGAGATCGCGGACGAAGGAATATTTCGGATGGGTGTCTCCCTCGTTGGGGCCGTGGTTGGCGTTGGGCGTTTCATGGGCAATGTCGATGAGGTCGGAGAGGCCGAGGTTTTGCACCTGCCAAGCGCTGCCCCAATCGCGGGTGTTGTCCCATTTGCGGTAGAAGCCGTCCTCGGTTTTGCGCAGGTGAAAGTCCTCCGGCACCATGCCGGGATAAAGCTCGGCTTCGTCCTCACCGCCGGTCGGCGTGGTCTCGTTGAAGCCCGGGATGTCGAAGGCCCGGTGGTTCATGATGTTGTCGAAGTAGACGCGGATACCGAAGCGGTGCGCCGTTTGCATCATGTTCTGCAGGTCGGCCTCGGTGCCGTAGCGGGTGCGGACCGTGTTGCGCTGGTCCTTTTGCCCGAGGTCGAACGGGTCCCACATGTCGTAGCCGACGGAGAGCCCACCGGAGCCTTTGGTCGGGGGCGGCAGCCAGAGCGAACCGTAACCCGCCTCGGCCAGCTCCGGCATCTTGCGGGCGATCTCGGCGTAAGAGACGTTGAAGAGCTGGAGCAAGCCCTCGGCACGGGCGGACGGGAGCTGACCCCCCGAAAGGAGGAGACAGCCCGCCAAGGCGACTAGGACCCGCCGCCAAAGTGTCGGGGCGAACTTCATCTGGGGACGCCTAAAGGTCCCAGATTTTGTTCTGTTGTCAAGGTAAGCTGCCATGGATTTACAGAGTAAACACGGCATACCCAGAGCCTTGTTTTCTCTGTAAATTTAGACAGACGTTTGACTTTTTCGTTCAACCCCGCCAACAGAAATACGTCTGAAGCGGAACCCCGGACGGCGGGGTTGGCATCCGGTGCCGTCCGGCGTAAACACATTGCCAACATTTATGCCTTGGGAACACCGCTCCGAACCGCTCGCGCCAAGCCATGTTTTCGCCGGCCGGATGGCGCGGCAGATCCTCCTCGTCGCGGCCATCGTTGCTGTCGCACTGGTCGTCGGGACGATCGGCTACATGTTGGTCTCGAAAGGCACGGAAAACCTCGGCCTCGTTGATTCGTTTCTCGAGGCGAGCATGCTGCTCAGCGGAGCGGGTCCGCTTTACACCGAGAGGACGTCGAGCGATTCGCTGAAGCTTTTTTCGTCAGTCTACGCGCTGTTCGGCACGCTCGTTGTCGTCTCCAGCGTGGGCATTCTCGCCTCGCCCATCGTGCACCGCGTCTTGCATCGGCTGCATCTCGAGCGCGGGCGGGAGTAGCGGAACTTGCCAGACCTTGCGCGACCGGTTCATTGAACCGCAGAGGGCGCAGAGAACTCAGAGGGGCGGAAAAATGCCCAGCTTTCTGTGAACTCCGTGGTCTCTGTGGTTTTGTCCGACTCCCAGTCTTTCACTTCACCCCAAGAGCCGCGGCGAGGCGTTTGCAGACCGTATCGAGTGCTTTGACCCGGGCATACCACTTGAAATTCGCCGGAATGACCTGCCACGGGGCGAACTCGGGTGAGGTCTTGGCGAACATTTCTTCGGCGGCTTTGAGGTAGGAATTCCACTTGTTGCGGTTGCGCCAATCCTCGTCGGTAATTTTCCAATTCTTCATCGGATCGGCGGCGCGCTTTTTGAAGCGGGCCATCTGCTCCTGCTTGGTGATCTGCAGCCAGAGCTTGATGAAGATGGCGCCGTCGTCGTGCAGGACGCGCTCGAATTCGTTGATCTCGCGGAAGGCCCGCTTCCATTCCGGCTTGGAGCAGAAGCCCTCGATGCGCTCGACGAGGACGCGGCCATACCAAGATCGGTCGAAGATGGCGATTTCGCCGCGGCGCGGCAGCTTGTTCCAAAACCGCCACAAATAATGGTGCGCGTATTCCTCGTCGGTCGGTTTGATCGTGGAGTAAACGCGGATGTGGCGCGGGTCGAGACGCTCAACGAGCCGCTTGATCATCCCGCCCTTGCCCGCCGCATCGGGCCCCTCGACCACGATAATGACACTGCGCTTGGAATCCTTCAGCGCATGCTGCAACTCGAGGAGACGCAGGTGGCCGGCGCGCAATTTCTCGCGGTATTTCTCCGGCGTGTGGGACTTCGATTGGTCGAGATCGGCGAGGCGGACGGCTTTTGCGGCGGAGGCGGTGGGCATGGTTCGGTTTTACCGTGCAAGCAGTTACGGGGCCAGATCCGGCGCGGCCCAAGAAAAACCCCGCGGGCCCGGAGGCGCCGCGGGGTCTCGAGGAGGAAAACGGATCAGGCGTAGGAAGCCTGCGCGCCCTTGAGGTTGCGCTTTTTGATCCACGGCATGAGTCCGCGGAGACGGGTCCCGGTTTTCTCGATGCCGTGTTTCTCGCCCTTCTTGAGCAGGGCGTTGTATTTTTTGCGGCCTTTGCGGTCCTCGGCAATCCACTCGCGGGCGAATTTGCCGGACTGGATGTCCTTGAGGACGCCTTTCATGCGCTTCTTCGTGCCGGCGTCGATGATCTTCGGTCCGACCAGCACGTCACCCCACTTGGCGGTGTCGGAAATGCTGAAACGCATGCCCGCGATGCCGGCTTCGTTCATCAGATCGACGATGAGTTTCAGCTCATGGAGACACTCGAAGTAAGCCATCTCGGGCTGGTAACCGGCCTCGACGAGCGTTTCGAATCCGGCTTGGACGAGGGCGGAGGCGCCGCCGCAGAGCACGGCTTGCTCTCCGAAGAGATCGGTTTCGGTCTCTTCTTTGAAAGTGGTTTCGAGCACGCCGGCGCGCGTTCCGCCGATGCCTTTGGCCCAGGCCAGCGCGGTCTTTTTGGCCTGCTTGCTCGGGTTTTGGTAGACGGCGATGAGCGTGGGAACGCCTTTGCCTTCGGTGTATTGGCGACGGACGATGTGGCCGGGGCCTTTCGGGGCAACCATAATGACATCGATATCTTTCGGCGGCTTGACCGTCTTGAAATGGATGGCGAAGCCGTGGCTGAAGAGAAGGGTTTTGCCCTTCTTGAGATGCGGCGCGATGTCCTTGTTGTAGACCGCGGCGATTTTGGTATCGGGCACGGCGACGAAGATGACGTCGGCTTTTTTCACCGCGTCGGCGGTGTTGAAAACTTGGAAGCCTTTTTTCTTGGCCACCGCGCGGCTCTTGCTGCCGGGGTAGAGGCCGATGATGACCTTGACGCCGCTTTCCTTGAGGTTGAGGGCGTGGGCGTGGCCCTGTGAACCGAAACCGATGACGGCCACCGTCTTGCCTTTGAGGTGCTTGAGGTCGGCGTCTTTGTCTGTGTGGATTTTTGCTGCCATGGGAAAAGTTTATTCGCTGTCGGCCGTGCGGGAGAGCGCGACCTTGCCGGTGCGCGTCATTTCGGCGATGCCGAAATGCTCCATGAGGGAAATGAATTTGGCGATTTTGCCTTCGTTGCCGGTGATTTCGATGACCAGCTTGTCGAGGCGCACGTCGACGATCTTGGCACGGAACACGTCGCAAATCTGCAGGACTTCGGAGCGCGTGTTCTCGTTCACGTTGACGCGCATGAGGACCAGCTCGCGGTCGACGAATTCGTCGTCGCGAAAATCGTCCACCTTGATCACATCGACCAATTTCTCGGTCTGCTTGACCACCTGCTCGAGGACCTTGTCGTCGCCGCGCACCACGATGGTCATGCGGGACATGGAGGCGTCGAGCGTGGGAGCGACGTTCAGCGTGTCGATGTTGAACCCGCGGCCGCTGAACATCCCGGCAACGCGGGTCAGCACGCCGAAGCGGTTTTCCACCAGAACTGACAAGGTGTGACGCATAAAAAGGTCGGTCAGAATCCCAGAATCGCTCCCGTCCGTCAATGACCCAAGACGACCGGTCAGAGCCGGGCTGCCGCTTGCTCCAGGGCCTCGAGCGCAGCCGGCACTTCCTCCGCGGTGTTCATCCGGCTGAAGGAGAAGCGCAGGCTGGAGCGCGCCTCGTCGTCACCCACCCCCATGGCGCGGAGGACATGCGAGGCGTCCACTTCGCCGCTGGTGCAGGCCGAGCCGATCGAACAGGCCACGCCGAGCCGGTCGAGTCCCGCGAGGAGTCCTTGGGCATCGCGCCCGGGCAGGGCGAAATTGGTCGTATTGGGCAGGCGGTGCGCCGGGTCGCCGTGGAAGCGCGCGTCGGGAAAACGGGCGCGCACGCCCCCTTCGAACTCGTCGCGCAGCACCGCCACGCGCGGCATTTCGGTCGGCAGGGCGGACAAAGCCAACTCAGCGGCCACGCCCAGCCCGACAATGCCGGGCACGTTTTCCGTTCCGGCGCGGCGCCCCGATTCCTGACCGCCTCCCCGCAGCAAGGGCGGCAGTCCGAGGCCCGGGCGCACGAACAAAGCCCCGACGCCTTTCGGTCCGTGGAATTTGTGCGCGGCGAGCGAAAGCA
>CAZJGQ010000125.1:0-4794 GCA_964545425.1 uncultured Chthoniobacter sp.
CCGGCTGCCAAATCGGCGACCTGTTCGAGCGCACCCGGCTCTTCGAACAAGTGCGTTGCACCAGGCACAACAACGATCTCGGCGGGACAATTCATCTTGGCGCGCGCTTCCTCATTCAATTCAATGACCACGTCGTCACGTCCTCCGACAATGAGAAGAACCGGACAGGTGACACGCGAGAGTGCATCAGACGCCAAGTCGGGACGGCCTCCGCGCGAGACCACGGCTTTGACCGCACCGTCCGGCAAGCCTGCTGCCGCAACCAAGGCCGCTGCTGCGCCTGTGCTGGAACCAAATAAACCGACAGGAAGGCGCGCCAGTGTCTTTTGTCGCTCGGCCCATGCCACGACCTGAGCGACTCTGCGGGCCAGCAGCCCGATGTCGAAGCGCAACTCTGCTGTGACCTCGTCCGTGCGCTCCTCTTCGGCTGTCAGCAGATCCATGAGCAACGTTGCCATGCCGGCTTCGTTGATACGTTCGGCAACGAAGCGGTTACGCGGGCTAAGGCGGCTACTTCCGCTGCCGTGGGCGAAGATAACGAGCCCGGTTGCCCGATCTGGCACGCTGAGATCCCCGTGCAGTGTCGCGTCGGGCAGTTCGATTTCGACGGGCCGAGTCATGAATGTCTCCTTCGGTTTTCGGCCAGTAGGCGCCGAACCTCCTCATCGGTGGTCTGGCCGAAGTCCGCATACAATTGACCGACGGCACTGAACCATTCGGGAGTTTCGAGCACGACAACCTCGTCCGCATCATCCTCCAACGAGGCCACCGAGTCGGCTGCGCCTACCGGTGCCGCGGCAACGATCTTGGCCGCACCCCTTGCACGCAGCGCCTGCAGACCCGCACGCATGGTGGCACCAGTGGCCACGCCGTCGTCGACAACGATGACCACCTTGCCCTCGACGCCCAGAGCCTCATGGCCACCGCGATAGGCCAGCACCCTGCGTTCGAGTTCGTGTTGTTCTTGAGCGGCAATCCGGTCGACGTCCGCCTCGCGCAACCCAAGATTCCGCACCAGTCCCTCGTTCAAAACCCGAACCCCACCCTCGCTGATTGCCCCGATAGCCAGTTCCTCTTGCGCCGGTGCACCCAACTTTCGCACAACCAACACATCCAACGGCGCCCGCAAGGCCGCAGCCACTTCCGCCGCGACCGGCACACCACCTCGGGGCAACCCCAGCACGATCACATCATCCCGCCCCTCGTATTTCCGCAACGCCCCCGCCAAAACCCGCCCCGCCTCAACGCGGTCCGCAAACACCCGCACATCCATGTTTCAAATTTCCTCCCATCCACTCCCGATGCCAAATGCAAATCCCCTCAGGTCATCACCCCACAACACACACTCTCACTCAGGTCTCAAACTCATCCCTCAGCCCTGTCTCCCTACCTCTTCTGCAACCAGCGCCACGTGTTGTTGTCCTGAGGAACCTCGATCCATTCGCCGCTGAAGGAACGGTTGCGCCAGAGTTCACCCTGCTGGGTCTGGACCTCGGTGAGTGACATCCTCCGCTCCACGGCCAACTGCCTCATCACCACCACGCGGTCCGCATTTTCCTCGGCAACCGTCTTTTCCACGTAGGCACCGTAACTGCCCTCCGGACGGCTCAGCACGTAAAGCAGTCCGTCGCGCCCCTCGCCGACGAGCCGCGAGTTTTTGAAGGTCTGGACATCGCCCATACGCGAGCGGCGGCGCGCATCCGCGGCGGGAAGGTCGGTTCCCGGCGCAGGCTTTGCCGCAGGAGAACCACCGCCGCGCTCGTAGACATCGACCCGCATATTGATGTCGACCACGATCGGCTCGGGCGTGGACAAGCTCACGGTCGGCCCCTGACAGCCGCCGGCGACCAGCGACGCAAGGCCGACGACCAAACGCCATTTCATCGCCGTCCCCCTTGCTGCCACTGCGCTTTGCGGTCTGTCTTGCGTCCGTGAAAAACCAATTCGAGGTTGCGGCGGCCAGCCGGTCCCTTCATGCGCAAGTCGATGATGCCTTGTCTTCCCACAAACCAGAATTCCGATCTGGCTTCCGTGTAGTCGAAGTCTCTCAGGGTCTCAAGGCTGACTCTGCTCAGCTCGCTTTTCAGCACCGACCAGTCCGGGGGCATGGATTCAAGCAAGTCGTTCAGCTTGTTGACCACCATACGGCCCTTGCCCTGGCCGACCACCTCCCCGCGCACCCTTTCCACCACCGCCGCACGGCCATTGGCCTCGACTTTGAAATCGGCCAATCCGTCCATGACGAAATGCTGCGGCGCTCCATCGGCCGTAAGCGGCGCGAGGTCCACGTCCTGACCTGAGATCCAGCCGGTCCACGGCGAATCCGGCTGGAGAAAAAAACTGAACCCGCCATTGACGTAGCCGCGATAGGCCCGGCCGCCAAAATCCCCGTTGATACCTTTGCTATCGAAAGTTACCGACACCCACAGGTCACTTGCGCGAAAATTGCGCCAACGCGCGCGGTCGAACTTAACGACGTTGACCAAATTGTTGCGCAGCACATTCGGCGGGTAGTTGAAAAGAAGTTCGCCGCGCACTTTGGCCAAAGAAAGGTCGTACGCGGGAAATTCGTAATCTTCCTCCGGCACCTTGAGGACGAATTCGACGTTCAAGCCGGCCAAAGAAGAAAGCGAAAGATTGCGTGCCATTGTGTGGAAGGCGAGCGGCAGTCCGACCTGCGAACGGCCACCGACCGCGATGACCACGCGTCCGAAATTCACCCGCAAGGTGTCCACATTCCACCCCACGCTCTCCTTCACCGCTTCCGGTGCCTTGGCCGGCTCGTCCGCAGTCTGCATGTATTCAAAGAGCGGCTCCCCAACATACACCGTCGGTCCGATCAACTTGACCTCCTCCAAATCCCGCTTGGCCAGACCGGCCAGCGTGAAGATGACAAAGGCCGACCTCACCGTAACCGCCCTACGCAAAGGATCGGTCGGCGAGAGCAGTTCGATGTCGCTGAACTCGACCTGGTGTTTGATCTCACCCAACTCATCGGCGACCGAACCGAAAGGCACATCCCGCAAAGCGGTATTGATGTTCAGGCTGATTGCCGGCAGCCCACCCGGCAGACCGTCGGGTTGCACCTGCATATTGACCAGGTCAAGCGACTCGATGACCAAGGCCGCACCGGGTTCACCCTCGGCCGCCTCCCCGCCTTCGGCCATCAGCCTTTCCAATCCCACGCCCGCAATCGTCCAACCTTCATCGACCCGGATCCCCGACACTCGCCCCTTCTGCAGCCCCGCCATGGTGAAGCTCAACTGCGACCGCCCCGCACCCATCACCGGCAGGCTTCCCGCAGGATCATGGCTCGCGAGGTAAAAATTGTAGACCATCAATTGATGCAGGACATCGCCTTGCGCTGGCCCCAGCGACGTCAGTGTTCCGTCGATTCCCGCCGAAATATCCACGCCCGACTCGCCGAAGTTCTCGGTCCACAGGTGGCCACGCTCGATGGTGACCTCGCCGACTTCCCAGGGAAACCCTCCGCTGTTTCCGCCGCCGCGTGAGAAGTGGGCCACAGCGTTGGGGTCGAGACGCACGAACGGCTCGACCAAACGCAGCGAACCGAACTTTCCTCGTCGCCATTGCGGACCCGGACCCAGCCGCAGTTCCCTGGCCTCGAAGATGGGCTCGCGGCTGCCGCGGAGCGAAAGCACGACCCGCTGCAGCACCCATTCTCCCTCGCGGTAAAAACTGCTCCCCACTTTGAGCCGCAGCGCCGGGTCAATAGTCCTCACCGCCCAGCGCAGAGCAGCCGAAGGTCCCTTCCAAACCGCCCAACCAACGGCCAAGAGCAAAAGCGCGACAACGAAAAGCACCATCCACCGCAGCGGACGCCGGCGACGCGGGGTTTTCTTGTTCGTCGTCTCCTCCATGCAGCGAAAGTGCCATCCCTCCGACCAAGACGCATCCCCAAAACATAATCCCCCGGCAGGCTTGGCTGCCCCAAGCCGACCACTACGGCACGCAAGTCTCAAACTCATCCCTCAGCCTTCTCTGCCACGCCCCTCTCTTCAGATTGCCCTGACACCGACACCCACCTATGCTCTCCCGCTCGCATGGGCTCGGACTACAAGAACACGCTCAACCTGCCGCGCACGGATTTCCCGATGAAAGCCGGCCTGACCGCGCGCGAACCGCAGCAACTCGCCGCGTGGGAAAAAGACGACCTTTACGCCCGCATCCAAGAGGCGCGTAAGGATGCGCCGGCTTTCATCCTCCACGACGGACCGCCCTTCGCCAATGGCGACGTCCACATGGGCACCGCGCTGAACAAAATCCTCAAAGACCTCGTGGTCAAATCGAAGACCATGGCCGGCTTCCGCGCACCGTTCATCCCCGGTTGGGACTGCCACGGACTGCCCATCGAATTCAAGGTGGTCAAAGAAAAGGCCGGCCTCACCCCGGTGGAGATCCGCCAACGCTCCGAAGCCTACGCCCGCAAATACATCGACCTGCAGCGCACGCAATTTCGACGCCTCGGCGTCTTCGGCGACTGGGAGCATCCCTACCTCACGCTCGATCCGTCCTACGAAGCCGACATCCTCCGCGCCTTCGCTGTCTTCGTCGAAAAAGGCCTCGTCTACCGCAGCAAACGCCCCGTCCTCTGGTCCTACGGCGCGCAAACCGCGCTGGCCGAAGCCGAGGTGGAATACAAAGACAAACAATCGCCCGCCATCCACGTCGCCTTCGAAGTCGCCGAGAGTAAAAACCTTCCCGCAGGCGCCGCCGTCGTCATCTGGACCACCACACCGTGGACCCTCCCGGCCAACCTCGCCATCGCGGTCA
>CAZJGQ010000126.1:0-4776 GCA_964545425.1 uncultured Chthoniobacter sp.
GTGCGCGACGGCGGCCTGCGCGGGGTGGTTGTCCGTCTGCGCCGCGGCGTGTTCGGGGAATTTTCGGTCGATGGCGACCGTATCCGCGCCGGGGTCGGCGTGCGCCTCAAGGCTTTGAGCGGAGCAGCCATCACCGCGGGAATCGAAGGTTTCGAGTGGATGGAAGGGATTCCGGGCGACGTCGGCGGATGCCTGCGCATGAACGCGGGAGCCATGGGGGTCGAAGCGTTCGACCAAGTGGACTTGCTGCGTTATGCCGACCAAGAAGGAAACATTCTCGAAAAAACACCCCGCGATTTGGAGGTGCGTTACCGCAGCGTGCCTTTGCTCCGGACCAATTACGCGCTGTCCGCCCTCTTTCGCGGGGAAAAATCCACCCCGGCCGAAGTGGAGAAGCGCACGCGCGACTACGCCGCGAAACGCAAATCCTCGCAGCCGGCCGGAGCCAGTGCCGGCTGCATTTTCCGCAATCCGGAGGGCGGAAAAGCCGGGCAGTTGATCGATGCGTCCGGACTGAAAAATTCCCGCGTCGGCGCGGCGCGCGTGTCCGATGTGCACGCCAATTTCATTCTCAACGAGGGCGGCGCCACCGCGTCGGAAGTCTTGGCGTTGGTCGAGCAGGTGCGCGCCGAAGTGCTGAAGAAGCAAGGCGTCCGGCTCGATACCGAAGTGCAGATCATCGGCGAGGAGGTGGCGGCATGAATGGGCCGGACCTGAAATCGCTGCACTTGGTCGTGTTGATGGGCGGACCGGGTTCCGAGCGGGAAGTCTCGCTGCGCTCGGGTGCCGCCGTGGCCAATGCGCTGCGGCAAGCGGGGCACCGCGTAAGCGAGGTCGACGTGACGAGTCCCGATTTCGAACTGCCCAACGACACAGGACTCTGCGTGCTCATGATGCACGGAACCTTCGGGGAAGACGGACAGATCCAGTCCATCCTCGACCGCCGCGGCATCGCCTACACGGGCGAGGGGGCCGATGCCAGCCGGACGGCCTTTGACAAACTGGCCAGCAAGGAACGCTTTGCCGCGGCCGGCGTGCCCACGCCGCGCTGGGAAGTTATTTCGCCGGGGCGCCATCCTTCGCTGCCGCTGCCCCTTGTGGTCAAAGCCCCGCGAGAGGGATCCAGCGTGGGTGTCCATTTGGTGCGCGAAGCGGGCCAGCTTGAGGCCGCCCTGGCCGATTGCGCGGCGATCGACCGCGAGATTCTCGTCGAGGAATTGATCGACGGGCGCGAGTTGACCGTCGGCGTGGTCGGGGATCGGGCCATGCCGGTGGTGGAAATCCGCCCGCACGAAGGTTTCTACGATTACGCCCACAAATACACCAAAGGCGCGTCGGAATATTTCTGCCCCGCGCCGCTCGACGAGGAAACGACGCGCCGCGTGCAGGAAACGGCCCTGGCCGCGCATCGTGCGCTCGGACTGCAGATCTACTCCCGCGTCGATGTTCTTCTGCGGGGTGACGGCGAACCGTTCGTCCTCGAAGCCAACACCATTCCCGGCATGACCGAGACCAGCCTGCTGCCCAAGTCTGCCGCGGCGGCCGGCATCACCTTTCCCGCTCTCTGCGAAGAGATCGCCCGACTTTCCCTGCAACGCCACGCTGCCCTTCGTCCATGAGTCTCTTCTCCCGCAAAAAAGCTCGTTCCCGCCGTCGTCCGGTCCGCCGCAAACGCCGTGATCATCTCCTCGAAGTGACCGCTACGGCGGAAACCGAACGTCGCCGCCGAAACCAGAAACTCCTCCTCTACGGGTGTGAAGCACTCTTCGTGGCCGGCCTTCTCGTGGTCGCTTGGTTTGGGGTCAATCTTTTCATCGAGCATTTCTTCACCAGAAACAAAACCTACGAGGTGCGCGTGGTCGAAGTGAACACGGACGGCGTAATGACGCGCGAGGAGGCTCTCGCGCGGACCGGTATCCGCGAAGGAGTGAACATCTTTTCGCTCAATCTCGAATCGGCGCAGCAGGCGCTCGCTTCCATTCCCGAAGTGCATGCCGCCCGCGTCGAGCGCAAGTTGCCTGATACCGTCACCATCCAGATCGACGCCCGGCGTCCTGTTGCGTGGGTCGCCCCGCACGACACCGGAGCCGATCCGGCGGCCATGGAGACCTCCTGTTTGGTCGATGCCGAAGGTATCATGATGAAACCGCAGGGGTTCGAGGCCGCGCACACGCGGTTGCCCGTCGTCTACGGCGTTCCGACCGAGCAATGGCAGGCCGGGGACAAGATCGACATGCCCGAGTTGCTCGCCGCGCTTCAACTCTTCGATCTCGCCTCCGAACGCTCCAACCCCGAGGTAACTTTGCGTGCGGCGGACATCGGTAAGGGCTGGTGCATCACCGCATGGAGCGATCCGCAGACCCGTCTGACCTTCGGATTGGACGATCTCCCGGGGCAGCTTGATCGATTGCAGCTCATCCTCTCGCACGTCGGCCAAACCTCGCGCCGCATCGCCACGGCCAATCTGATCCCCGAACGCAACACGCCGGTGACTTTCGTCGGCGATGCGCCGCCGGAAGAGATTGCCGCCGTTCCGGCAGCCAAGAAGAAACCCTGACCACGCCATGGCCCGTTCCCATCTGCATGTCGGTCTGGAAATCGGCACCTCCAAGGTCGCCGCGGTCATCGCCGAGACGCGCAGCGACGGTCTTCTGCGCATCATCGGCACGGGCGAGGCGCCTTCGCGCGGCGTGCGCAAAGGAGAGATTGTCGATATCGGAAAAATCACCCTCTGCCTCAACGAAGCCGTTTCCGAGGCGGAGGAAAAAGCCGACCGCGAAATCGCCGGGGTGGTCGCCTCGGTCACCGGTGCCCATCTCGACAGCCTGAACAACCGCGGCGGCGTTCCCATCCCCGACGATCGCGACGAGATCGAGGAAGAGGACATCCACGAAGTCGAGCAGAGCGCACTCGACGTGAGTATTCCGTCCGGCAACGTCTTCCTCCACACCATCATCCAGCACTACTACGTCGACGGACAGGAGGGTGTTTCCAGTCCGCTGGGCATGATCGGACGCAAGCTCGAGGCAGAGTTTCACATCGTCCACGGCACCAAGACCCGCATCCAAAACAGCCTCCGCTGCATCCGCGAGGCCAACCTCAAGGTGGCCAATGTCGTGATGAGCGCGGTGGCCTCGGCCCACGCCGTGCTCGATCAGAGCGACCGCGAAACCGGCGTCCTCGTCATCGACATCGGCGGCGGCACGACGGACTTCATCCTTTTCCGCGATGGCTCGGTCCGTCAGACCGGCGTCCTCGCCGTCGGTGGCGACCACGTGACCAATGACATCTCGATCGGCTTGCGCGTGCCGACCAAGTGGGCCGACAAACTCAAGGTCGAGGAAGCGGACGTAGCCCCCGGCGCCACCGTGGCCCGCGGCACGGTGCAGATCGAGGATCCGACTTATGCCGGCGGGGAAATCGAGCGCTCCAGCCTGAACAAAGTGGCCGAGGCGCGGGTGCGCGAGATTTTCACCTTGTTGAAGCGCCGGGTGAATTTCGACCGCCAAGCACAGTTCATCGGCGGCGGCATCGTTCTGACCGGCGGCACTTCCGAACTCCGCGGCATCGCCGCCTTGGCCAGCGATGTCTTCGGTGTTCCGGCCCGCGTGGCCAACCCGCGTCCGCTCATGGGTCCGAGCGCGATCTTCGAAAGTCCGCGTTGGAGCACGGCCATCGGCCTCGTCCTTTACGCTCAGGCGGCGCAGGAAGCGCTCGAGGAAATTTCCGTCTTCGACAGATTGCGCAGCAAGATCGGCAGGATCATTCCCGGACTATGATCACCGTCGGTTCCAACGAACGCCTCGCCACGCCGGTTGCCGCGGTCTCCGCGGTCAAGGTGATCGGCTTGGGCAACGCCGGACTCGCCGTGCTCGAGCAACTGGCCGGGGAACCCGGCGCGCCATCCGACTTGGTCGCCATGCATACCGAGGCCAAGTCCGTCGCTGCCTCGCCTGCACCCCGCAAGCTGCAAATCGGACGCGACGTGGCCAAGGGTCTCGGGGCGGGCGGCGATGCCGCGCGCGGACGTGCCTCAGCCAGCGAAAGCCTCACCGAGATCCGCGCCGAGTGCAAAGACGCGGAGGTGGTTGTGCTTTGCGCCGGACTCGGCGGCGGCACCGGGTCGGGAGCGGCTCCCGTGGTGGCTGAGCAGGCCAAAAAGGCCGGCGCTTTGGTCATCGGTGTGGTCACGCTTCCGTTCGCGGCCGAAGGATCGAAAAAGCGCGAACTGGCCGAGGAGGCACTCGTACGTCTCGGGCGTCATTGCCTCGCGGTGCTCTGCTTCGAGAACGACCGCATGGTGGAAATTTCGGGCCCCGATGCGCCGGTGGCCAAAGCGTTCGGCTCCGCCTCCGCTACGCTGTCTTTGGCTGTGCGCGCCGTGGCGCAAATGATCGGCCTTCCGGCCGTCATGCCCGTTGGCTTGGACGAGCTTCTACCCATGTTCGAGGGGGCCGACGCCCGCGCGCATTTCGGCTACGGCGTCGGCGGCGGGTCCGAGCGGGTCCAAGCTGCGGTGGAGGAGGCCTTGCGCAGTCCGCTTCTCGAGGAGGGCAAGCTTCTCACCGAGCCGGGCCGCGTCCTTGTTCATCTCACGGGTGACGATTCTTTGACCATCGGCGAAATGCAGGCCGTCCTGCGTCTCATCTCGCCGCATCTCGGTCCGGCCACGCAGGTGCACGTCGGGGTGGCCAACGATCCTTCGGCCGGGGAGCGCCTCGGCGTCACCATCCTCGCTTGCACGCGCTCCGGTGTTCCCGCCGCCCTGCCGGATGA
>CAZJGQ010000127.1:0-4573 GCA_964545425.1 uncultured Chthoniobacter sp.
GGGCTTGGATGCCGTCGAGATACTCGTGCAGGCCTTGGGAGAAAATGTTGTCGATCGTGGCGTAGTCCAACTGCGAGCGGAGTAAACCGGACAAACGCTCGGGCTCGTTGCGGAAGCGGCCCTCCTCGGTGGAGGAGATGTCGTGCAGCACTTCGTCGAGGCGGTCGACGCAGAAACGGATGGAGCGCGGAAATTCGTCATGGCAGATGAGAAATTCGGCCACGCCCCACGGGGTGACGTCACCTTTGCGAATTTTCAGATACGCCTCCATGCCGGAGCAGGAGCGCAGGACCGAGGTCCATTGCGAGGTGTCGACATTGCCCCCGACCTGCTCGCCGCTGGGCAAAAGAATGTGGTATTTCAAATCGAGGATGCGCGAGGTGCTGTCCGCCCGCTCGATGAACTTGCCGGCTTGCACGAACCGCCACGCTTCCCCGTGCGTCATGGTCGCATCGGTCACGCCTTGGAAAAGCTGCGAGGCGTAGGTGACTTTGTCGTAAAATTCGTGGGAATTGGCCCGGAAGTCGCGGGCGGCGGAGCCGTCGCGGAAGTAGAGCCAGAGAGCGTTGATCTGCTCCCACATCTCGCTCGAGATCTGGTCGCGCACCGCGCGCGCGTTCTCGCGGGCGTAATTGATGCACGAGCTGATCGAATTGGGATTGCGCGGCTCGAAGGTGACGTAATCGAGCACGGCGGACGACGTGAACTCGCTGTGCAGTTCGTTGAACAACTCCGTGTCTTCCAGCGTGCTGAGGATCGGACCCCAGAACTGGCGCTCGGTCTCGTCGCGGCGGCTCTCGAAATCGAGGAGCATCTGCACGTTGACGTCGAGCAGGCGCGCATTGTTCTCGGCCCGCTCGATGTAGCGGCCCATCCAGTAAGTGGAATCGCCGACGCGGCTCAGCATGACGCGCTCCCTCCATCGAGCACCCACGTGTCCTTGCTGCCCCCGCCCTGCGAGGAATTGACGACCAGCGATCCTTCGCGCATGGCCACGCGGGTCAGTCCGCCGGGAATGATGCGCACGTCCTCGCCGCAGAGGACGAACGGACGCAAATCGATGTGCCGCCCCTGCATCGAGCCGTCGCACCAAGTGGGCGAACGCGAGAGCGAAATGACCGGTTGGGCGATGAAGTTGCGCGGATCGGCTTCGATCAGGCCGCGGAAATGGGCGATTTCGTCTTTCGTGGCACGCGGCCCGATGAGCATTCCGTAGCCGCCGCTCTCGTTGGCCGACTTGACCACGAGGTTCTCCAGATTTTCCAAAATGTATTTCCGGTCGGATTCGACGGCGGACAAAAAGGTTTCCACGTTGGGCAGGATGGCCTCCTCGCCGAGATAGAATTTGATCATAGCCGGCACGTAGTAATAGACGACCTTGTCGTCGGCCACGCCGGTGCCGATGGAGTTGGCCAGGCTGACATTGCCCTTGCGGTAGGCCTCGACCAGACCGGGGACGCCGAGGAGAGAGTCCGGACGGAAAACTTTCGGATCGAGGAAATCGTCGTCGATGCGGCGGTAGATGACATGGACCGGTTTGAGGCCGGTGGTTGTCTTCATGAAAACGCGGTCGTTCTGCACGACGAGGTCCGCACCGGTGACGATCTCGATGCCCATGGAGCGGGCGAGGAAAGAATGTTCGAAGTAGGCCGAGTTATAGATGCCGGGGGTAAGCACGACCGTGGTTGGATCATCGCCCGCGGACGGCGGGGCAACATAGTGCAGCACGTCGAGCAGGTCCTGCGCATAGCGGTCGACCGGGCGCACCCCGTAGCGGGCGAAAAGCTGCGGGAAAACGCGCTTCATCGTCATGCGGCTCTCGAGCACGTAGGAGACGCCGGATGGACAGCGGGCGTTGTCCTCCAGCACGAGGTAACGCCCGTCGCGGTCGCGGATCAGATCCGTGCCGCAGACGTGGATGTAGATGTTTTTCGGAACATCGAAGTCCATGAACTCCGGGCGGAAATGCTTCGCGCTGCGGATGATTTTCTCCGGGATGACGCCTTCTTTGACGACGCGCTGCTCGTGGTAGATGTCGTGCAAGAAGGCGTTGAGCGCGTTGAGACGCTGCTTGAGTCCGCTCTCGATGTGCCTCCATTCGTCGCCGGGAATGATGCGCGGAACGAGATCGAAGGGAAAAATGCGTTCCGTGCCCTCCTGTTTCTCGTTGTAGACGGTGAAGGTGATGCCTTGGTTGAGGTAGGCACGCTCGGCAATCTGGCGCTTGCGGTTGAAGTCATCGACCGACAGGCCTTCCGCCCGCTCGAGCAGCAAGCGGTAATGCGGACGCACTTCGCCCGGCGCGGAGAACATCTCGTCGAAGAAGTCACCGGGGGCGTAGTTGGCGAACAGAGACGACATATGGGGATGCGAAGTTTAACGAATGAGCACGAAATGTGCCATCCCGGACGACAGCAAGAGGCCTTCCGCGGAGAAAAAGTAGAAGCGGCGTCCCCGCCGCTTGTCCTCGTTAGTTAAGCGGCGGGGACGCCGCTTCTAGTCTTCCGGAGAGCTTCCCGTGCGGCAACGACCCGCTCCAGCGCTTCGTCGGGGGTCGCTCCGAAAGCGGTGAGGTGCCCCATTTTCCGTCCGGGTCGCGGCTCGGCCTTCCCGTAAAGGTGGATCTTCACGTCACCGAAGGCCGCGGCAGCCGCCCAGTCCGGCTCGCCTCCTTCCCACACATCACCGAGCAAGTTGGCCATGGCGCACGGGCGGAGCAATTCAGGTGAACCGAGGGGCAAGCCGCACACCGCGCGGAGTTGCTGCTCGAACTGGCTGGTCACGCAGGCGTCGATGGAAAAATGGCCGGAGTTGTGGGGACGCGGAGCCAGCTCGTTGACCAAGAGCGTGCCGTCTTCGAGCAGGAACATTTCCACGGCCATCACCCCGACCAGATCGAGCCGCGCAGCGATGTCCCGCGCCAACTCGATAGCACGGGTCGCGATCGCGGGACTCACCCGGCCGGGTACAATGGTTGTGTCGAGGATGTGGTTGCGGTGGATGTTTTCGCAGACCGGATAGCAGACGGTCTCGCCGTCCGCCCCCCGCGCCACGACCACGGAAAGTTCCATGACGAAAGGCACCTTGGCCTCGAGGACAAAAGGCCCCGCCGACGGATCGAATTTTTCCGCGTCGGCGGGTGACTTGATCTGCATCTGGCCTTTTCCGTCATAGCCGAAGGAAGCGGTCTTCAAGATGGCCGGGTAGCCGGTGTGCGCCAATGCAGCGTCGAGGTCTTCGCGCGTTGCCACCGGAGCCCACGCGGGCAGCGGAAAACCGTGGGCGGCGAGGAATCGCTTTTCCCGCGCGCGATTCTGCGTGGTGTGGAGAATCTCGCCCCGCGGCCGCACCTCGCAATGCTCGGACGCCCACGTCATGGCCTGCAGCGGAATGTTTTCGAATTCCAACGTGACCACATCGACCCCGCGGGCGAACTCCCGCACCGCCTCCTCGTCGAGGTAATCGTGCGACATTTCCACATCGGCCAATTGTCCGGCCGGCGAATCGTTCTCGGGAACAAAGACATTGACCCGGTAGCCCATGCTCCGCGCCGCAAGGATGAACATGCGTCCGAGTTGTCCGCCGCCCATCAGCCCGATGCGGCTGCCCGGTCCGAGGACGCGATGAGTCATGACAGCGCGCCCGCCTCGAGCACGGCTTGCGTCTGTTTGGCGCGGAATTTCTCCAGCGCGGCAAGGATCTTCGCGTCCGAGAGCGAAAGGATGGCCGCGGCCAGCAGCGCCGCGTTGGTCGCACCCGGATCGCCGATGGCCAGCGTGCCCACCGGAATGCCGGCTGGCATTTGCGCCACGGAAAGAATCGAGTCGATGCCCTGCAAAGCACGGCTCTGCACCGGCACGCCGAGCACCGGCAGGTCGGTGTGCGCCGCGACCATGCCCGGCAAATGCGCCGCCCCGCCCGCGCCGGCAATGATCACCTTGAGCCCGCGGCCGCGCGCTTTTTTCGCGTAGGACGCCATGAGGTCGGGCGTGCGGTGGGCCGAGACCACGCGGGTTTCGTGCGGGATGCCCAACTTGGTCAGCATGTCGGCGGCGTGCCGCATCGTTGTCCAATCCGACTTGCTGCCCATGATGACTCCGACCAACGGTTTTTTCTTTTTCATGACGCGTTTTTGCTGCCGACCGGGACTTGCTTAAATGATCCACCGGCTGCGAACAAGGCTGCGGGGCGCGAAAGCGGCGAAATCCAGCCTTCAGCCGGCAAAGAAGACTTTATCGGACCGCCCCGCCTCTTTAGCCTCCGGCAACGCCGCGCGCCCCCGAAAATCCCATGCCGACACCACGCAAAACCCCCGCCAAGAATCTCATCGATGTGGCGGGCAAAACCCTCCTCGTTGCCAACCGCAGCGAGATCGCCATCCGCGTCTTCCGCGCCGCCACCGAACTCGGCATGCGCACCATCGCGGTTTATGCCGAAGAGGACCGCTTTTCCATCCACCGCTTCAAAGCCGACGAGGCCTACGTGGTCGGGCGCGGCAAGGGACCGGTCGGCGCCTACCTCGACATCGAGGGCATCGTCGGACTGGCCCGTGAGCGCGGGGTGGACATGATCC
>CAZJGQ010000128.1:0-4571 GCA_964545425.1 uncultured Chthoniobacter sp.
ACGCGTCCATCAGCCCGTCCGAAAGTCGGCGGATCAAGGACAATGAGGTCGAATTGCTCCCCGCGCTTGGCCAGACGCGGAACAACTTTGGTCGCATCGTCGACGAGAAAGCGGTGTCCGTCCGCCGGATCGATCCCGTTGAGCTCCAAGTTGCGGCGCCCGTTGCCGAGCACGCGCTTGGCCGCATCGACACTGCATGTCTCGGCGCCCGACGCTGCCGCGCAGACCGTGAAGCTGCACGTGTAGGCAAAAAGATTGAGCATGCGCCTGGCTCCCAGACGTTCGACCCAACGGCGGTTGCACTGCTGATCGAGAAAGAGCCCAGAAGAATATCCGCCTGCCGGTTCCGCATAATAGGCAAGCCCGCCTTCCCGCACTGTTATCTCACCGGGTTCCTCACCGGCGAGAAGCTCCGCCGGTTTTTGGTCCGTGGCTTTTTTCACCAACTCCCGCGCCAAATATCCGCGGGGCGCAAAGCCGTAGCGACCGCCCACTTCCGCCCGCAATGTCTCCACGCGCGGCGGCTTGCCACCACTCCACAAAATCCAATCCCCGTAGCGATCGAGCCATCCGTCTTTGCCCGTGGCCAAGCGGTGCGCATTGGTGCCTTCTTCAGCCAGGGCGGCCCAGCGATCCGGGGAGATCCAATCCATGAGCGGCAAAGATGCATCAGATGGTTTGCCGCGCCAACTCCCCGCTTGCATCCTCGTTCCATGCCGCCGCGCCTGCGCTGCTTCTATCACCCGGACTTCTTTCTGCCCCTCCCGCCGTGCCATCCCTTCCCGATGGAGAAGTTCCCCCAAGCCCATAACATCCTTGTCGCGGAAAATTCTCCGGTGGAAATCAGTCCCGTGGCCCCGGCACCGAACCGTCAATTGTTGCGCGTCCACACCAGCGATTACCTGCGCAAACTGGCCCACGGGACGTTGGCGGACTTCGAAGTATCCAAACTCGGACTGCCTTGGCAGCCGCGCCTTCTTTATCGCTCGTCCCTCGAGACCGCGGCCACCGTTGCCGCCTGCCACCACGCTCTGGCTCACGGGATGGCCGCCAACCTTGCCGGCGGCACCCATCATGCTTTCCCCGACCGCGGGCTCGGCTACTGCGTGCTCAACGACGTCGCCGTGGCCATCCGCGACTTGCACGCCACTCGCCCCGCGTTGCGCATCTTCGTCGCCGACACCGATGCGCACCAGGGCAATGGCACACATGCCATCTTCCGCGGTGACGAGCGCGTTTTTACTTACTCGATTCATGGGGAACGCAATTACCCCAGTGCAAAGGAGCCGGGAACGCTCGACGTCGGACTGCCGCGCGAGGTCAGCGGTGAGGAATATCTCGCCGCACTGAACGACACTTTGCCGTCCGCTCTCGATCGGTTTCCCGCCGACCTGGTCATTTGGATTTCCGGCGCCGACGTGCACGCGCAAGACCGCTTCGGCCAAATGAAACTGAGCACCGAACAAATGACCGAACGCGACCGCATGGTCATCGGTTGGTGCCTGCAGCGAGGTCTTCCCCTCGTTGTGCTCTACGGCGGGGGTTATCACCGCGAGCCGGGTATGACCGCCCGACTGCACGCCAACACAATCATCGCCGCTGCGCAGGCTTATCTCGACTCCCGCCATGCCGTTGCCGCTTGAACTTGTCGTCGCCCGACACATGGAAGACCTCGCGTGGCTTCGCCGTGTGCCGGGGGATTTCCGAGTCACGGTCTACAACAAGGGCGATGAAATACCGGGCGCCGAACGGCTTCCGAATATCGGCCGCGAAGCGCATACCTACCTCCAGCATCTCACCGAGCGCCACGAGACGCTCGCCGATGTCACCGTCTTTGTCCAAGGTCATCCCTTCGACCACGCGCCGGACCTTCACGAACGCCTCCGTGCCTTGGCCGAGGGACGCGAGTCCGTTGCCGGCTTTCATTGGTTGGGATTCCTCGCCGACACCGACGATTCCCGCGGACGACGTCTCTTTGTTCCTTGGAGCAAGAATCCCGACCGCGCCGAGTTGCAACTCGATGAGTTCCATCAACAATTATTCCGCGAACCCGGTCCCGAACATTACCGCTTCTTCGTCGGCGCCCAGTTCGCTGTGACCCGCGAGGTCGCCCACCGCCGCTCCGCGGACTTTTTCCGCCGTGCCCGCGACCTCGCCGTGGATTTTCCGCTGGCTCCCCATTGCTTCGAGCGGTGCTGGGACCGCGTTTTCGGGGTCGACGGGACAGCGGGACGCCTGCCGCCTGACCAACTGACCGCCTACTTCAAACCCATCAAGCGCCTCACCGAATCAACGACCGCCAACAACTGAACACTGAACACCTCTCTTAGCCTTGTCCCCGCCCCCGAACCGCGCTACTTTTTCCCTTCCGTGATCACGCACCGCAGCCCCGAGAACTACGACCCGATCACTTGGTTCGGCCGCGTGCCTGTCTACGCCACGACCATCATCGTGGCCCTCTACGTCGCTTGCATGATCGGCGTCGCCGTGGCGCTGGCCTCGGGAGCGCAGGCTGCTCTCGACATGCTCCGCTTCGACACCGCCTCCGTTTTGCGCGACGGCGAACTCTGGCGCTGCCTCACCTACGCGTTCGTCAATCCGCCGGACCCGTGGTTCATCATCGCGCTGGTCATGCTCTACATCTTCGGGCGCGACGTGGAGCAATACCTCGGCCGCAAAGGTTTCGTCCGCCTCTACCTCGGCTTCCTCCTCCTCGGTCCGTCCCTCCTCCTCGCCGCCTCGCTGGTCACAGGTCAGGCTTACACACTCAACCAAAGCTGGGCCAACTTCGCGGTCTTCCTCGCCTTCGCCGCGCTTTATCCCAACGCCCAACTCATCTTCCAAGTTCCGGCCAAAGTCTTCGCCTGGGTCTTTCTCGGCATCTCCGTCCTGCAGCTTCTCGCTGTCCGCCAATGGCCGGAAATGCTCGTCCTTCTCGCCACCGCCTTCCTCGCCTACTACGCCATCCGCCACGGTGCCGCCCTCAACCTCGACTTCATGTCGCGGTTGCGCCCCGTCTCCCACCGCACCAAAGGCCCGCGCCTCCGCGTGGTCAAAAATCCCGACGACGAGCCCGTCGATCCCCACCGCATCATCGATCCCCTGCTCGAGAAAATCTCCCGCGATGGCATGGCCAGCCTGACCCGCCGCGAGCGCGAGCAGCTCGAACGCGCCCGCACCGTTCTGTTGGAAAAGGAACGGCGCTGATCCGATGGACGGCGACCGCGCCATCACCCGCACCGACGGCAACGAGTTGCACGACCCGTGCTACGTCAATGCCATGTCGCATTTCTATCGCGGCGAACTCGGACGCATCATGGTCTGGCGGCAACGCCTCGACATCACCACCACGTGGGCCATCACCAGCACGACGACGATCATCACCGTTGCGTTCTCCTTTCGCGACATCCCGCACATCGTCTTCTTTTTCAATCTGGTCATCGTTTGGATGATGCTCTGGATCGAGGCCCGGCGTTACCGCTTCTATGACGCCTTCCGCGGACGTGTCCGCATGATCGAGTCCCACTTCCTCGTCGCCACCGTTTCGCGCAACCCCGCCCTGCTCGGCGGCGACTGGCAGAAGCTCGTCTGCGAGGACCTCATCCTGCCGTCCTTCAAAATCAGCAAGCTCGAAGCGGTCGGCCGCCGCCTCAAGCGCAACTACGTTTTCATCATCGCCATCATCATCGTCGCCTGGGTGACCAAAATTTTCATGCACGCCAGCCCGCCGATCCACTCGTGGTCCGCCTTTTACCAAGCCCTTGCCGTGGGCGAACTTCCCTCCTTCCTCATCGCCGCCGTTTTGCTCTTCACCATCGTCGCCACCACCGCCCTCACTTGGTATGTCTCGGTCAACAGCTCCGGCGAGGTCACCGACCTGCGCGGCAGCCACAAGGAGCAATGGCGCATTTAGACCAGCTCCCGACGGAACCCGTCGCCCGCCTCCGCGCCATCGTCAGCTTGCTCCGCTCGCCCGAGGGTTGCCCGTGGGACCGCGAGCAAACCCACGAATCCCTCCGCGCCGGACTGCTCGAGGAAGCCTGCGAAACGATCGACGCCATCACCAAGGCCGACGACGCCAACCTCCGCGAAGAGCTCGGCGACCTCCTCCTCCAAGTCGTCTTTCACACCGATCTCGCCGCCGAACGAGGCGCCTTCACCCTGGAGGACGCCGCCCATCATACCTGCGAGAAACTCATCCGCCGCCACCCCCACGTTTTCGGCAATGTCGACGCCTCCGACACCCAAGCCGTCCTCCGCCAATGGGAGCAAATCAAGCGCGAGGAAAAGGGCGAAAGCGCCTCCATCATGGACGGTATCCCGCGCGCCCTTCCCGCCCTCATCCGCGCCGCCAACATCCAGAAGAAAGCCGGCCGCGTCGGCTTCGATTGGCCCGACACCGCCGGAGTGATCGACAAATTCCGCGAGGAGGTCGCCGAGCTCTCGGTCGAACTCGAATCCGGCGATCCCAAAAAACTCGAACACGAAATAGGCGACATCCTCTTCACCGCCGTCAACATGGCCCGCAAACTCGGCGTCGAACCCGAACTCGCCCTCGAGCACGCCAACCA
>CAZJGQ010000129.1:0-4564 GCA_964545425.1 uncultured Chthoniobacter sp.
GCGATCGAGCCGGTCACGCCGAGTACGATGGTCTTCGGGGTGCCCATGTCAGCTTTGCAGCGAGATGATGCGCCGGCTGAGGTAGCGTTCGGCGCGGGTGATGGCGCGGAATTTGGTCAGGTCCTCCTCCATGGATCCGCTGATGATGGTGTATTTGTATTCCCGCCAGCACTTCATTTCCGCGGCGGCGTTGGCCAGGCGGAATTCGATCTGCCCGGGCGATTCCGTTCCGCGTTTCTGCAGGCGGTGGCGGAGTTCATCCAAACTCGGCGGCATGATGAAGATGTCGACCAGGGAGTCTTGGATGAAGGGATCCTTGCTTTGCCGGATGGCGGCCGCGCCCTGCACGTCGATATCGACCAGCACGTCGATGCCCTCCCGGAGATGGTCGACGATGCTTTGGCGGAGGGTGCCGTAGTAATGGTCGTGCACGCGGGCATATTCAAGGAAGTCGCCGGCGGCGACGCGGCGTTCGAATTCCGCGGTGTCCATAAAATGGTAGTCCTCCCCGTCGATTTCCCCCGCGCGGGGCGTCCGCGTGCTGCAGGAAACGGAGTACACGGTGTCCGGTGTCTGTCGCAACGAGCTGCAGATGGTCGACTTTCCCGCGCCGGAGGGGGCGGAGATGACAAAAAGAATGCCGAGACGTTTCAACTGAAGAGCTGAGGGTTGAGGGTTGAGCGTTGAGAGAGGCGAGAAATCATTTATTCGACATTTTGCACCTGCTCGCGGAGGCGCTCCAGTTCCGTTTTGGCGGCGATGACGTGGCGGGTCACGGCGGCGGAGTTGGCCTTGGATCCGATGGTGTTGCATTCGCGGAACATTTCCTGGGCGAGGAAGTCGAGGCTGCGTCCGTTGGCATCCTTGGCGCCGAGGCCCGCGCCGAATTGTTTGAGGTGGCTCTCGAGCCGGCTCAGCTCCTCTGTGATATCGGAGCGGTCGGCAAAGAGGGCCAGCTCGCGGGCGAGGCGTTCGTCATCGGCGGCAAATGCAGGATCGAGAGAAGTCAGGCGCTTGAGCATGGCTTCGCGGTGCTTGGCCGTGACGGACGGCGCGAGTTTGCGGATGGCGGTGATTTCGGCGGCGAAGCGGTCGAGCAGGCGGCGCAATTCACGGGCCAGATGGGCTCCCTCCTTGGTGCGCATGGTTTCGAGCGAACGCAGGGCGGACTTTGCGGCTTTGGTCAGGGCCTCCAAATCGGTTGCCTGCGGAGACCCTGTGTCGCGTGCGGTGGCCGCATAGAGGCGGACAAGGTCGGACAGCGCCGGGCTTCCGGGGATTTTCAGGCTGCGCTGCACGGAGGCCAGTTCGCGGTGCAGGCGGCGGAAGAGAGGTGCGTCGAGGAGCGGACGATCGGCTGCGCCGGACGAAACGGACGCCGTCACGGTGGCGCGTCCGCGGGCCACGGCCGGGGCGAGGATTTCGCGCAGGAGGTTTTCGAACTGTGCCAGTTCGCGCGGGAGATTGAAAACGAGTTCGGCGTTGCGCCGGTTGACGGTGCTGATTTCCACCGAGTAGCGCGTGCCGCGGCTGACGCACCCGCCGCGGCCGAAGCCAGTCATGCTTTTCATGGAGCGGAATGACAGCGGGTGGCGTTCCTTGTGTCGAGCCTGTGACGTCTGGAGCCTTGCCGCGGACGCCCGGCGTCCCATAATTTGCGGCCATGGCGTCCCTGGATCCCTTCATGCAGGCCGCGATCGAGGAAGCCCGGCAGGGACGCGCCGAGGGAGGTATTCCCATCGGTTCCGTGCTGGTGCTCGACGGCAAAATCATCGGCCGTGGCCACAACCGCCGTGTGCAGGAAGGCAGCGTCATCCACCACGCGGAGATGAACTGCCTGGAAAATGCCGGGCGCCTGCCGGCTTCGGTTTACCGCCGTTGCACGATCTACTCGACCCTCTCGCCCTGTCCGATGTGCAGCGGGGCCATCCTCCTCTACGGAATTCCCAAGGTGATCATCGGCGAAAACAAAACCTTCCAAGGACCCGAGGAATACGTTCGCTCGCAGGGCGTCGACGTCGAGATCCGCCAAGACGCGGATTGCATCAAACTGATGGAAGACTTCATCGCGGCCGAGCCGGAACTTTGGAATGAGGATATCGGAGAGTGACGAGAGGAAGTGACGAGTGACTTGTGACGTGTGGCGAGTGGGCGCGGCGGCGGTCGCGCTTTGTCTGGGGGTCGGCTGCTCGCGAGATGAGCCTCCGGCAAGAACCGGCAATGTGATTTTCTATCACATCGACGGCACGGGCATCGCGCATTGGCAGATGGCCCGTTTCCTTCTCGCCGGACCGGATGGCGAGATCAATTGGGACAAACTTCCGCACGTGGCCGTCTACCGCGGGCACGCCGAGGACACGCTGACGCCGTCCTCGAACGCTGGCGCCACCATGCATGCCTACGGAGCGAAAGTCCCATTCGAAGCCTACGGCACGGACACCGGGGGCGGGCGTCCGGTTTCGCCGTCCGGTCAGGCCCGCAGCATCATGGAGGAAGCGCAGGCGCGCGGGGTGGCCGTCGGGGTGATCAACACCGGTGGTGCGGGCGAACCGGGGACCGCTTGCTTCCTCACCAGCGTCAAAGGCCGCGATCAAGGCGACGAGATTGCCGCGCAGATTGTGGCGTCGGGGGCGGATGTCATTCTGCTTGGCGGAGAGGAATATTTCCTGCCCGAGGGACAACTCGGCGTCCACGGCACGGGTCGGCGCAAAGACGGACGCAACCTCATCGAGGAAGCCAAGACCGCCGGCTACCGCGTGGTCTTCACCAAAGAAGAATTGGCCGCGCTGCCGGACAACGCGGGCAAGGTCCTCGGCGTTTTTTCCGAAGATGACACCTTCAACGACGAACCGGAGGAAGTCCTGCAGGCCAAGGGCTTGACCCCCTACAAAAGCGAAGCGCCGACCGTGGCCGAGATGACTTCGGCCGCGTTGCGCTTTCTCGGTGGCCGCCAGTTCCTGCTCGTGGTCGAGGAAGAGGGCACGGACAACTTCGGCAACTGCAACAACGCCGTCGGCACCATGGAAGCCCTGCGCCGCGCCGACGAGGGACTCGGTGTCGCGCTCGATTACGTCGGCAAGCATCCCGACACGCTGCTTCTCACCTGTGCGGATAGCGAAGCCGGCGGACCGGACGTTCTCGGTCTGCGGGGGGCAGACTACGAGAAGCCGCTGCTGGAAAACGGCCGGGACTACAACGGCGCCATGGTTGATGGCGCGGAACGCACGCCGACCGGCGGAGTGGCCAAGCCATTCGTCAGCGCCCCCGACCGTGAGGGTCGCCAGCATGAGTTTGTCGTCGTCTGGGCCACCGGCATGGATACGAGCGGAGGCATTGTTGCGCGGGCCGCGGGACTCAACGCGGAGAAAGTCTGCGGGTCCTTCGACAACACGGACGTCTATCCGCTCTTTTACGAAACGCTCTTCGGCACCCAACCATGACCGGATTTGCGGAGGTGGTCTGCCCGACCTGCCACGAAACCTTCGAGGTTCCCGCCCCGGACATCTCGGAAGTGCCCTGCGAGTGGGATTACGACTGCGAGATCTGCTGCGCGCCGATGCAGATCTGCTTCAGCGCGGATGAAGACGGCGTGGTGGCCGAAGCGCGCGGGTTGGCTGGTTAGGCCGCCGCAATCACCGACCTTCGCGGCGACTGATCCCCATCGGCTTTTGCCGCAGGAATGGTGATTGGGTCCATCGCCCTGTTCGCGGTTGTCTCTCAAAAGAGATCGGAGTGCGTGCCAGTTCGTTCCAAAAGAAGCTCATCTTCCGTAAGTTTGTAGATGAGAATCCAGTCGGGCTCTATGTGGCAGTCGCGTCGCCCGATCCAATTTCCCTCGAGTTTGTGATCGCGATGCTTGGGAGGCAGCGGTTCCCCGGCAACAAGCAGGTCAATGACAGCTTTTATTTTTTCGAGGTCCTTGCCCCGCTTGTTCATCCGTTTGACATCCTTCTTGAACTGCCTTGTTTGGGCGACGTTCATTCGTCCCATGAGGCATAAAGCTCGACGGGGGAATTAAACCGCTCGATGTCTTGATTCTTGTCGCTCTTGGCGAGCACCGAAGCGGTAAGCTTGTTCGGGACGCGCAATTCCAGCGGGAAGGACTTCCTGATGGCGATCTGGCGATAAAAAAGCCTGATCGCCTCCGTTGGAGTCAATCCCAAGGCCTCAAGCACCTTCTCGGTCGCGGTCTTGGTCGCTTGATCGATTCGTGCATGAACTACAGCGGATTGTGCCATAGCATCAATGTATCACATGCGCAACACACGTCAAACAGCGATATTCCGCCGCGAACGCTGGAGGGCACCGCACCACTGACGTCAAGCTCACGAGCGTGTCCACAATGGTCATTCCGAGACCGCGTTGCGTCCGGACCTTGGGAGAGCAAGTCATGAATGAATCCGCGGCAGGGCGCTGCCGCCACCAAGCTAAGCGGCCGCCGGTTCTGCCTTTTTCTTGGGCGCCTTGGGTTTGCGCTCTTCGAATTCGAAGCCGACTTTGCCCGACTTTTTGTCGAGGACGAGGAAGGCGTTGAAGGGACGGCCCTTCTTCGAGATGAACTTGG
>CAZJGQ010000130.1:0-4503 GCA_964545425.1 uncultured Chthoniobacter sp.
GGCGCCACCACGACGGCGCGGTAGGTGCCGTTGCTTTGCTCGGTGTCGAATTCCCATCCGGGCATGGCGCGGGTCAGGCTGGTGGTCAGGCGCAGGCCGATGCCGGTGCCGCGCGTCGTCTTCCCGGCGGGAGCGAGGTCGTTGGTGATCTCAATCCTCACCCGGCCGCGGCCGTTGGAGGCCTGCAAGTCGACTTTGTGTCCGGTGTAGCGCAGGGCATTGTTGAGCAGGTTGTAGAGAATCTGGCGAACGGTGTCGGCGTCGCCGGTGACCGTCAATCCCGGTGCGGCATGCCACGTCAGGGCGATGCCTTTGGTTTGGGCCAGCGCGCTGTAGTCCTCGTGCAAGCGCTCCAAGAGGGACGAAAGATCAATCGGTGCGTTTTGCAGGGTGAGCAGGCCGCCTTCTGCCCGCGACATCATGAGGGTGCGCTCGACCAAGCTCTTCATGCGCTGGATTTCTTCCTGCAAATCCTCCGAGAAATCCGGCGGCAGCGACGCGGCGGCCTCGTCCACGCGCATGCGCAGGAGCGTCAACGGGGTGCGCAATTCGTGCGCCACCGAGGCGGCGAACTCGGACAGCTCGGCGTAAGATTTCCCGATGCGCGCGAGGAGGCCGTTGATGTTGTTGACCAGGTGCTGCAACTCGGGATCGCGGTCGGGGGATTTGATGCCGCGTTGCAGGTCGGCCGGACGCAATTGCGCCAGATCCGTGTTGATTTCGCGCAGGTGGCTGACCGAGCGGGAGGCGAGCAGGAAGCCGAGGAGAAAGCTGAGGCCGACGATGGGAACGCCGGCGACGAGCCAGAGACCGGTGATGTTCTTGATCAGATCTTGGATCTCCTGCTCGGCGAGATGGCTGGCACCGGCGTCTACCGTTCCCGGCACGGCACGATATTGGCGGAGCAAATGACCTTGGGCCGAAATGACGAACAGCCCGGACAAAATGAAAAGCACCGCGGCGAAAAGGAAAGCGAGGCGCAGGCGGAGGGTCATGAGGGGGACGATCAGGCTTCGCCGGACTGCTCTTTGAGCGCGTAACCCACGCCGCGCACGGTGTGGAGGAGGGGGCTCAGGCCCGGCAGCTCGATCTTTTTGCGCAGGTAGTTGATGTAGACGTTGAGCACGTTGGTGCCGGAGTCGAAGTGCTGGTCCCAGACGCGTTCGACCAGCGTGGTTTTGGAAACCGGACGCGGCGACGATTCGGCGAGGATCTCGAGCAGGGCGAATTCGCGGTTGGTCAGGCTGATCGTCTGCTGTCCGCGTCGGACCGTGCGGCTGCGCAGGTCGATCTCGAGGTCGCCGACGCGCAGGAGCATGCTCATGTCCGGCCGGCGGCGGCGGATGAGGGCACGGAGGCGGGCCAGCATTTCCTCGGTGGAGAAGGGTTTGACCAAATAATCGTCGGCCCCGGCATCGAGGCCGCCGACTTTGTCGCGCAGTTCGCCGCGGGCCGTGGCGAGCAGCACCGGGGTGGTGCATCCGCGCTGGCGCGCGGTGCGGGTCACGGTGACGCCGTCGCGTCCGGGCAGCGAAATATCGAGCACGGCGGCATCGTAGGCGTGCTCGCCGAGGAGCCAGAGGGCTTCTTCGCCGTCGCCCGTCTGGTCGACTGTGTAGCCGGCGGCGCGCAATGCTTTGGCCAAGTGCACGAGCAGTTTGCGGTCGTCCTCGGCTACTAAAACGCGCATCGGTTGAACTATCGCCTCGCGGCCCGAGGAGGCGCAAGTTTATCGCCGGAGGATTCGCCGCGCTCGCCCCACCGGCAACCAGCCGTTGCGGCAAGGCGAGACGCGGGAACCCCCGTTGGAACGGCGCGCACCCATCCCCTCAAGAAATGGGTGCCAGGCCGAACCGCGGAAGAATGTTGCATCGTGATGGGCAAAGTCTGCGCAGGGCGGCGGTTAAAAACAGCGGACTCGCAATATTAATTTTGTCTAAGCGGCGGCTGCGGGATTCTGTGAAAAGTCTAATGCGGTGCGGACCCCGTTTCTAATCGGGCGGCCCCAGCCTGCGCGCATGCAAATACGGGGCTCCGAAACGAACCGCGGGAGGCAGGCGTGAGATCGTTGCGCGGCTCCGCCAACCGCCGCGAGCGGGTCAGCCGGCGCATGGAACGCGATTCCTTCCGCGAAGTCGTCATGCCCGCCTCCTACGTGTTCGGCTTTTTCGGTCTGCTCGGACTGCTCGCGACGGCGCTTTACTCGTCCTCGACCGGTTATGTCGCCACGGAGGCGGTCGGACTTTCCCTCGGCCTCGTCGTCATTCCCACCGTCCTCTTCCTCTACCGCGTGGTGCGTGGGCACTTCAGCGATTCTTTGGACGAGCCCTGACCCATGGCCGCCGCTGCCCCCAAGCCCCACTTCGACCTGCGCTCGCGCAGCGGGCGCACGCATCTCTCGGTGCGGCTTTCGCGTCAGGGCTGGCGCAATCTCCTGCTCGGTGTCCTCGCTTTGGCCGCGCTTTTCTTCGGGCTGAAATGGCTGGGGGTTTTGCCTTGGGGCGTGGCCGACGGAAAAGTCGGATCGACTTACGATATCCCCGCGGGTCCGTGGGGCCGTCTCACCGCGCAGCCCGTCCTCATCGCCGCCCCGGCCGAACGTCTTTCGCCCAACTTCCGCCTCGGCGACGGCCGTTGGTATTTCCGCGCGGCGCATGCCGGGGAGGTGAGGCAGCAACTTCTGCGCGCGGGGATTTCGGCGGAGGACGCGGTCAAGTTGCTCACCACCCTGCAGGCGGTGCCGGACAAACCCGGGCTCATGGCGGCCGTTCCCGCACCGGCGCTGGTTCTTTCCATGTCCCCGGGAGTGCGCACCGCGCTCTATGAGCAGTTGAGCTTGTTGCCCGAGAATCTCCCGCAGTTCGAGCCCTTCCGCATGACGGACATTCACTTGGAGGAATGGTTGCAAGCGGGCGAGGTGCCGCCCGAGGTGGTCGCGCAGGTGCGCAGTCTGCTTTGGAAGCGCGGGAATGCGGTGCTGTTCAGCGACTACAATGTGGTTGCCGACACGATCAACTCGCCGGCGGTGAAGCTCGCCTTGCTCGAGCAGTTGTCGCGCAAAGCCTCGCTCGTGGTGAAACTCGCCGTTCCCGGCGAGGACGATGTCGAACCGCTGGTCAGCTATTGGGGATTCGGCGGGCGTTCGGAAAAAGTCGGTCCGCTCCTCCAAGCGCTGGCCCGCAGCGGCGGAGAGCAACTCGACATCGCCAACCTGCTGCCGGTCTTCGCCCGTCAGCGCCTTTACCGCTTTCCCGATCCCTTGCCGGGGAGCGATCTCGGGCCCGGTTGCCATTGGAGTGCCTTCAATTTCTTCAACACGGGCAGCCCGGACGAAACCCTGCACACGCCCGAGGGCGTGGAGAAAGTGCTCAATGAAAGGTATGTGCCGGCCACGGGGGAACCGCGCTTCGGGGACATCATCCTTCTCACCTTGCCCGATGGCAGCTCGATCCATTCCGCCGTGCACATCGCGGGCAACATCGTCTTCACCAAAAACGGCCCGTCCCTCGCCACGCCCTTCGTCTTCTCCACGCTCGAAGACATGCTCGCCTTTTATCCAAGCAGCCAAAAGATCACGCTCACCTACTACCGGCGCGCCGGAACATGAGGGCGGGGCGAGAAGTTGGTGGACTCGTGAAGGTTCGGGGTTGAAAATAATCGTCCATCAAACAGACATAGCACCATGAAACCCTTCATCATCACCTTGTGCGCCGCCTTGGCGGCATTCGCCTTTGTTCCCGTCGTCTCCGCCGAGGACGACAGCTCGGAAGAAATCCACAACACTTCGGTTGTCGAATCCGGCACCTACCAAGTGACCGCCAAGAAAGTGGACCCCGAGGAAAAGGAAATCTACGTCACCACCGAGGACGGTAAGACGCTGGAGCTTTATTTCAGCGATGCGACCAAGCTGACCCAAGGCGGCAAAGACGTCGCTTTCGACGCGCTGAAAAACGGACAAAAGCTCGAGGTGCAGGTGGAGAAGGATGGCAACAAGCTGCGTCCGCTCGCCGTCACTATCCTCGAGTAATCCGTTCCCGTCCACGCCATGCATCCGGCCTTCCGGAAGCTGCACCGGAAGCTTTCGCCTTACCTCTTCGCCCTGGTCGCGGTGAGTGCCGTGACCGGCGTGGTCTATCGCGCGGGCAAGAAATGGTTCGGCATGGACGGCCAGACCGGCCAGTCGGTCATGGAATGGCACACCGGCGAATGGCTGGGTCCATCGCTTTCGCCATTTTACGTTCTCCTCACCGGCACCGCGTTGCTTTTTCTCGTCGTGACCGGCGGCGCCATGCTCTGGCAGCGGGCCGGCAAGGGCGCGGCAAGGACGTGGCATCGCATTTTGGGAGGAGTCCTTCTGCTCCCCTTGGCCGCAACCGCCGTCACCGGAATGCTCTACAAAGCCGGACAAGCCTGGTTCGGCATCTCCGAGGAAACCGCCCACTTGCTCATGACCATCCACGAAGGCGCGTGGCTCGGTCGCGGGCTCAAAGTTTACTATTCCGT
>CAZJGQ010000131.1:0-4503 GCA_964545425.1 uncultured Chthoniobacter sp.
GCGCGAGCCTCGACGGCGACACCCTCATCCTCTCCGACCTGCGCATGGGCCAGCATCCAAACTACGTCTTCCGCCACGCCGTGGCCCAACGCGGCAACCCCCATTGGCACCCCGTCGGCCCGCAGCGCCTCCCCACCACCCTCCGCTCCCGCGACCTCGCCGCCCTATGGCAAAGAATTTGGTCCGACACACAGCCGGCGAACTGAACGCGGAAGTTGCCTTGCACTTCATGAGTCGGGTATATCGCCCCAAGCGATGCTCACCATGAAGCCCCTCCTTCACTCCACCATCCTGCTCGCGTGCGTCGTCACTGCGGCATCCGGTCCCTCCACCCTCGCATGCTCCCGCGCCACGTGGCTGGGCAAAGACGGCACGGCGATCACCGGCCGATCCATGGATTGGCCCTACGATTTCAACACGCACTTTTACGTCATCCCGCGCGGCGAAAAGAACGAAGGCCTGCCGGGCGGACACACGTGGGAAAGCAAATACGGCACAGTCGTTCTGGCCGGGGCGATGAATCCGGGCGGACCGATCAACGGCGCCTTTGACGGGATGAACGAGAAGGGCCTCGGGGCGAACATGCTCTATCTGGCCGAGACCGATTTCGGCCCGGCGCCCGCCGGAGACAAACCGCAGGTCTCCTGGGCGGCTTGGCTGCAATACATCCTCTCGAATTACGCGTCAGTGGCCGAGGCGGTGGAGGCGATGAAAGACAATCCGATTTACTTCGTGCCTTGCAACTTCGGTCCGGGCGGGGCGGCGCATCCTTCCGTGCACCTCTCGCTTACCGATCCCAGCGGCGACTCTGCCATCATGGAATACCTCGACGGCAAGGTCGTCATCCACCACGGCAAGCAATACCAGGTGATGACCAACAGCCCGACCTACGAGAAGCAGCTCACGCTGAACGACTACTGGTCGCGCATGGATAATACCAAGGTGCTGCCGGGCTCGCACCAGAGCGAAGACCGCTTCGTCCGTGCGTCCTACTATCTGAAATTCATGGGCGACGAAGCGACCGATCCGCGCCGCCAAGTGGCCGGCGTCTTCAGTATCATGCGCAACGTTTCCGTGCCGTGGGGCGCGGCCGATCCGGATCATCCGAACATCGCGCCCACTTATTGGCGCTCCGTCCTCGATCACTCGCGAAAGAACTACTACTTCGAGTCGGCGCTCAGCCCCTACGTCGTCATGGTCGATCTGAACAAGATCGACTTCGCCCCCGGGTCCGGCGTGCGCAGTGTCGCTCTCGAAGGCGAGGATGGCTTCAAACTCCAAGGCGAGATCAACAACGCCCTCCAGCCCTCCGCTCCGCTCGCCTACCTGGCCCCGAGCGCGAAGTAAACCGGCGTCGGTCGCAACCGCCCCCTTCGATCTCAGGCTCCAAGCTCCCTGCTCCGAGCTCCACGCTTCTTTACAAATGCAGCCGAAGGATCCGCCCCAACTCGGCAATGCCCTCCGGATTCTCGTGCGCACCGTGACCTGAAGGCACGATCTTCTCCGATTTGGCGCCATCCATGCGTGAGCTCCAATAAGGCACCACGCCATCCGAACTATCCGGCGTGTCCCCGCGCCCGCGGTCGCCGATCACCGAGTGGTAAGGCACACCCGGACGCATGGGGAGCGCGAGGATGGCCTTGAGCAGCGGCGAATTGGCCCGCAGGAAAACGATGCTATTGGCCGGGGCGACAAACATATCCCGGTATTCCTCCCGCAAGGCGGACTGCAAGGCGTAGCGGTCGGGCTCGAGGAAAGTGAAAGGAAGTTTGATCAGCCGCGAAAAGAAATCGGACACCGGGTTGACCGCCAAATCGCTCCCGCGATGCGGCGTGGCGAAAAACACAACGCGCGACACCTCCGGACGCGGTTGGAACTGCACCGCCTTGATGATGCGATCCTTCAGCTCAGCCGAGATCGACAGTTGGTCCGGCGGCGTCTCGAGGAATTGTTTCCACAATGCCCTGCCGCCGGTGCGGATCTGCAAACTGGAAATGAGGCCGCCCATGCTATGCCCCACGAGCACCATACGGTCGAAATTCCGGTTGCTCCGCGTCGGGTCCAGCGTCTTGCGGTAGCGGTCCAACTCCGACCGCAACTCTCCGGCCGTGCCCCACACCGGCAAGCCCGTCGGATAAAGGAAAAACCAGAACTGGTAGCGCTCGCGGATCGCTTTATCCGCCATCAGCTCATTCACCGCCGGCACCCACGTCTCCGGGCGCGACATCAAGCCATGCACGAAGACAACCGGGATCTTCTTCGGGTCATAGCGCTCGAACTGATAAAGCCCGGTGTAGTCGTAATATCTGCCCGGACGGAGCAAGGCGCGGACGTCCAGGTTGCGGTTGCGTCCGCGCGAGAGCATGTAAGCCAGCGGCGCGGAGAAATCCGCCGCCAATTGCCCGCGATACCCGCCCACATCAGCACGGTCGTCGACCCGCGTGCGGTAAAAGGCCAACTGCGGATTGCGTCCGCCCGCCAGCGCCAACGCGGTGACCGGCTCGCAGATACCGCCAAGCGGCGGCACTCCGGGCTGACCTTGAACTGCAGCCGTCTTCGGTGCAAAGCGCGCCACGCAGGGCAGACCGACGCCATTTTGCGCCGTGCGCACCCGCAGCCGGGAGATCTGAACGTCGTCCGCCGGGATAATGATGTCCGCGAAGCGGGGATCGATCGTCCGGCGGGTATCGGGCGACACGGACAAGGTGCGTCCATCACCAAGGGCCAGCGGGGCGAAATCGCGCGCCTTCATCAGCGCGAGCAAGGAGCGCGTCGCCGCGATATTCACCGCATGATCCGGCGTCCCCGGGCGTCCGTCCGCCGATAACCCGGCCGCTTCAAGCAGAGCAGACGCACGCGCCCCCTCGCCTAGATTCTTTTCTTGCGCTCCAGCCAAGGCAGCTGCGGCCGGAGAATGTCCATTGGCCCGCACCACCTGCAAAGCCTCGTGCCGCACGGAAGCGGCAGACTGACCATCCACCCTCACCCCGACCACGGCACAGCCGGAAAGTGAAGCAGCCAACGGAATCAAAAGCAGAATGGTAAGACGACGCATCGGGCGAGAAAATCGTTGGCGGGCGGTGGAACGCGGCATCATGCCCAGTCCGTGCCGGGAAACAAACTTTAACCGCTGGCATGAACAGCGAAGCGAACGAAACTGCGAACTCTCCATATCCTCAAGCCACCAGGAGTCTTTCTCCCCCCGATTCCGTGCCTATCCGCGTCTATCCGTGGCCCGTCTTCCTCAGTTCCTTGCTCCGATCCGCCGCACCGATATCTTCCGCCAGTAAGCTCGGTCGCGGGGCTCCGGAAACAGCGTCGCCCACTGCCGCAATCGGCGGACCGTCCCAACGCTCTGCCCGGCCACGAGCACTTCGTTCATTGCCTCAGGGGATTGGACGGAACGCACTTCCGCGAAGTTATTCCGCAAGACACGACGGACGGCCGATTGCGTGGTGCGATGCCCCGGGCCGGTGACAAGATTCACCGCCAGCACGCCCCTGGGGGCGACGCAGCGGCGAAGGTCGGCCAACAAGCGACGGTCCATGGCTTGTGGACGAAACACATCCGTGCGGCCGGCCAGATAAATGTCGTCGATGACCACATCGAAAGTGCGGCGGTTTTTCCGCAACCATGCGTAGGCGTCCCCGATGACCACCTCGACGCCGGTTTGCTCGAGAGCCATATGCCGGCGGGCCAGACGGACGATTTCCCCGTCGATATCGATCGCGGTGAAGCGGCAAGCCGGGAGCAAGTGGCGCAACGTGCGCAGACTCGTCCCTCCGGCCAGACCGAGCATGAGAACAGAGCGCGGTTCCTCCCGTGTTCCGAGCAGCGCCGACGCCGCCAACATGTCCCAGACTAATCCGGTGAGGAATCGACGACGGTGATAAAAGGCATGCACCGCTCCGGCGACACGGAACTCGACCGCCGAATCGGACTTCCAAATCTCCAAGTCCTGATGCGCCGTGCGGACCACGGAGATGCGCCGCAGCTGCCTTGTGCGGGATCGGCGGGATGACGAAGCAAGCACGGCGGGCATGACAGATCAAAGATGCCGCTGGGCGACGACCTTCCGCGCCTTGTGCCAGAATGGAAAAAATCCCGAGCGGGCCGCAGGAAAGAGACGCTCATCCCAGGCGCGGCGGCATTCGACGACCTTGATTCCGGCATCCTGCAGGCCTTGCCGGACGATCCGCCAAGCATCGGCATCGGGTCCGACAAAAGGCGCCATGAGCACAACTGTTTCGCACCCGCTCGAGGCGACCCAATCCCTGACCGCATCCCAACGAGGCAAACGCGAGACGCTCGTCCCGTAGTGCGTGGCCCAACGCGCCGCCGCATCGCTCATGGCCCGCGATCGCCAAGCACGCTTCGCCTCGCTGTTGCTTTCCGCCGGTTGATCGACCAAACCAACTGCCACAGGCCGAGCTGCACCCAATGGGGTGACTTCGACGGAAAGATCATCCGCATGCCCGAGCAAAGCCACCTGGCCCTCGAGCA
>CAZJGQ010000132.1:0-4458 GCA_964545425.1 uncultured Chthoniobacter sp.
TCAATCCCGCGGCCACGGAGACAAGCTGCTTCGGCGAGACGTCCATGTAGTGGACCTTCGCCGGCTCCACTTCGAGGAAGTCGCCGCGGTAGCGGACGGAAACTTTGTCACCGACGAGTTTGCCGTGCGAGTCGGTGACCGAGTTGGCCTGGGCGACGAGGAAATTTTCTTCCTTGTCGGCGGGCATGTAGTCGATCTGGTCGGTGACGCGGCCGTTGACCACCTTGCGGTAAGGTGTTTCGATGAAACCGAAGTCGTTGATACGCGCGAAGGTGCTCAACGAGCTGATCAGACCGATGTTCGGACCTTCCGGCGTTTCGATCGGGCAGATACGGCCGTAGTGCGAAGGATGCACGTCGCGGACTTCGAATCCGGCGCGGTCGCGGCTGAGACCGCCGGGCCCGAGGGCGGAGAGGCGGCGTTTGTGGGTCAGTTCGGACAACGGATTGGTCTGGTCCATGAACTGGCTGAGCTGCGAGCGTCCGAAGAAATCGCGGACCACGCCGCTGAGGGCCTTCGGGTTGATCAGTTTGGAAGGCGTGATGTGCTCGAGCGCGGAATCGAACAAGGTCATGCGCTCCTTGACCACGCGCTCGGTGCGGGCCAGGCCGGTGCGGCACTGGTTGGCGAGAAGTTCGCCCACCGTGCGGACGCGGCGGCTGCCGAGGTGGTCGATGTCGTCGACGAGGCCCTCTTCGCGCTTGAGCTCGAGCAGGTGCTTGACCGCGGCGATGAAATCCTCGCGGGTCATCACGCGGTTTTCGTCCGGGATGTTGAGGTTGAGCTTGAGATTGATCTTGTGGCGTCCGACGCGGCCGAGGTCGTATTTCTTCGGATCGAAGAACATGCGCTTGAGCATGCTCTTGGCGTTGGCCACGGTCGGCGGATCACCGGGGCGCAGCTTGCGGTAGATGTCCTTGAGCGCCTCTTCCTCGTTGCGGGCCGGGTCTTTGCGCAGGGACTTGATGATGGTGTCGTCGGCCGAGACATCGACCACGGTCACCTTGGCAATGCCGGCGGCGAGCAGGCGCGAAATGGTCGCTTTGTTGAGCGGCTCGAAAGCATTAGCCAGGACGATTTCGCCGTCCTTGATGTCCTCGACCAGCACCTTGCTGGCAAGTTCGTCCTCGTCGAGGCGGCCGCTCAGTTTGAGGTCCTGGGTGGTGTAGAAAAGGTCGACGATGTCCTTGTCGGACGGATAGCCCATGGCGCGCAGGAAAGTCGTCGCGAGGAATTTGCGGCGGCGCTTGCGGCGGTCCATGTAGACGTAGAGCAGGTCGTTGGTGTCGAACTGCACTTCGACCCACGAACCGCGGTCCGGGATGATGCGGAAGCTGTAAAGGATTTTGCCGTTGGCGTGGACGGTCGATTCGAAGCAGATGCCGGGCGAGCGGTGGAGCTGGCTGACGATGACGCGCTCGGCCCCATTGATGACGAACGTGCCCTGCGGGGTCATGAGCGGAAGTTCGCCCATGTAAACTTTTTCTTCTTTGGTCCCCTTCTCGTCCTTGAAGCGGAAGGTCACGTGCAGCGGCGCGCTGAACGTCTCGCCTTCGCGCTGCGCTTCGAGCGAGCTGAGCTTCGGCGTGCCGATGTCATAGCCGACATACTCGAGCACCATCTTTTCGTCATAACTCGGGATCGGGAAGACCTCGCGGAAGACGGCTTCGAGACCGGTGTTTTTGCGCTTGGACGGCGCAACGCCCTCTTGCAGGAATTCTTTGTACGAATCGATCTGCAGCTCGATGAGGTTGGGCGCTTCCGTGGTTTCCTTGAGTTTGCCGAAGTAGAGACGATCTGACATGGATGCGATGGTGTGTGTTGTTGCGCGGAGCGCGGTCTTATTTCCCCGGCACGGCGACAAAGTCCGCGAGACAAAACATCCCCGCACCGGCCAATCGGGCGCACAAGCGCCGCGTGGACTCAGAGCAGGGTGTCAAGCTTCGGACAATGGTTCGACGGGATTCCCGGGAAAGACCTTGCACTATGAATGGCTCCCGGGCGGGGGTCAAGGGGAAATTTTGCCCCTTTCCCCGCCCGGGAAGCAGATTATTTGATTTCGACTTTGGCGCCGGCCGCTTCGACCTTTTTCTTGATCTCTTCGGCTTCTTCCTTGGTCACGCCCTCTTTGAGGGGCTTCGGGGCGCCCTCGACGAGGGCCTTGGCGTCGGCCAAGCCCAGTCCGGGGACCGCGGCGCGGACCTCTTTGATCACGGCGATCTTGTTGCCGCCGGCCTCGGCGAGGATGACGTCGAAGGAGGTCTTCTCCTCCGCGGGGGCGGCAGCGGCTCCGCCAGCGGCGGGCGCGGCGACAGCGGCCACCGGGGCGGCGGCGCTGACTCCCCATTTTTCCTCGAGGGCTTTGACGAGTTCGGACACTTCCAGAACGGTCAGGCCGCTCAGTTGGTCCACGATGGTTTCGATATTAGCCATACTGTCTTTTTAGCGGCCGCTTCGGCTGGGCCTCCGCGTTCCGCTTCCTTGGTTGTGGTGTTGTCGCCCGCCGGGGCTCCGGCGGATTTGAGGCGGACAGCCGTCCGACCGACAAGGAACCGTTTCGTTTGGCTTCTCCCGCGCGGTCACACAGCGGCCGCGCGGAAAATTGTTCAGGCCGCCCCTCCTCCGGCGTCGACCTTGGCTTTGAGCGCGCGGGCGAGGCTCGCGCCGGGCTCGTTGAGGGTGCGCACCAGCTTGCTGGCCGGCGAGTTGAGCAGGCCGAGCAACTGGGCCTGCAGGACCGGCAGCGGCGGGAGGTCGGCCATGGCCTGGACCTGTTCCGCGGTGAGCAGCGCGTTGTCCAAGATGCCGACTTTGACGGCGGGTTTCTTGAATTCGGCGGCGAAAGTTTTGATCACCTTGGCCGTGGCACAGATGTCTTGCTCGCCGGTGACGATGGCCGTCTGACCGGCCAACGAATCCGACATGTCGGGCAAACCGAGTTCGCTCGCCGCGATGCGCAGCATGGTGTTTTTCACCACATGGCATTCGGCGCCGACGGCGACCAGGCGGGTGCGCAACTCGGCGAACTGGTCGACCTTGAGCCCGGTGTAATCGGCGACGAGCAGGAACGGCGAAGCGTTCAGCTGGTCCTTGAGATCCTTGACGATATTGGCTTTTTCGGGGCGCATGGTGGTCAGTTCTTGCTGAGGTTGGAGAGGTCCAGCGGGATGCCGGGGGTGACGGTGGCCGCGAGGGTCACGCTTTCGATGAAGACACCCTTGGCGGTCGGCGGACGCGACTTGGCCACGGCGTCGATGACGACATCGCCGTTGGCCACGAGGGCGTCCTCGCTGAAGGAAAATTTCCCGATCGGGACGGCGATGTTGCCGTTCTTGTCGAGTTTGAACTCCACGCGTCCGGCTTTCACTTCCTGCACGGCCTTGGCCGTGTCGTCGGTGACCGTGCCGGTCTTGGGATTCGGCATGAGCCCGCGCGGTCCGAGCACTTTGCCCAGCTTGCGCACCTCGGCCATGGCCGCGGGCGTGGAAATGGCCACGTCGAAATCGGCGAAGCCCTCGGTGCATTTCTTGATCATGTCCTCGAAGCCGACGAATTCGGCCCCGGCCGCCTTGGCCGCTTCGGCTGCCGCGCCGGTGGCGAAGACGAGCACGCGCACGCTTTTGCCGCTGCCGTGCGGGAGCGGCGTGGTGCCGCGCACCATCTGGTCGGATTGTTTCGGGTCCACCCCCAAGTGCATGGAGAGGGTGACGGTCATGTCGTATTTGGCCGGGGGCATGCCCTTGAGAACCTTGACGGCTTCGGCCAGCGGATACTTCCGCGAGGAATCGACGGCCTTCTTGGCCGCCTCGTAACGTTTGCTTCTGTTTTTTGCCATGGTGTTTTGCAGTGCGAACGAACCCGGAGGCTCTCCTGCGGTTGTGCACCCCGCTTTCGCGGGATGCGTTGGAAATTTTCTTAGGCCTCGATCTCCACACCCATCTGGCGCGCGGTGCCGGCGATGATCTTCATCGCGGCCTCGTCGTCGCGGGCGTTGAGGTCGTTCATTTTGGTTTTGGCGATGTCGAGGAGCTGCTTTTTGGTCAGCTTGCCGACTTTCGTTTTGTTCGGCTCCTTCGAACCGGCGGCGATGCCGGCGGCTTTTTTGATCAGCACGGACGCCGGGGGCGACTTGGTGATGAAGGTGAAGGACTTGTCTTTGTAAACGGTGATGACCACCGGGAGGATGTCGCCGGCCTGCTTCTGCGTGGCGGCGTTGAACTCCTTGCAGAAGGCCATGATGTTGACGCCCTTTTGACCCAACGCGGGGCCGACCGGGGGCGCGGGATTCGCTTGGCCCGCGGCAATCTGCAGTTTGATGGTTCCGACAATTTCTTTAGCCATAAAATTCTACTCCTCGCGGTCGACCTGCCAGTATTCCAGTTCGACCGGCGTTTCGCGTCCAAAAATGGTGACCGACACGCGCAGTTTGCCTTTGTCCGGATCGACTTCCTCGACCAC
>CAZJGQ010000133.1:0-4423 GCA_964545425.1 uncultured Chthoniobacter sp.
TTTGGTTGCTTTTTTCTTAGGCATAACAAGCTCTTGTGTTGGCAGGTTTTTGCCTAGGTAGCAACCACAATTTGTTGGGGTGTGGCTGGGTGGATGGGGCATCCAGCGTGGGGTATCTGGTAGCCGCGGCACTCTGTGCCGCGAATCTTGGGGCTCTGCGCGGCACAGAGTGCCGCGGCTACATCAGGTCCCCAACCGGCGGAGACGACGGGGGATCAGGGCGCCAACTCGACTTGGACGCGGTAGAAGCGGGCGGCGGTAGAGCCGAGGCCGGTTTCCGTGACTGTCTTGGTGGTGCCGTCGCCGTCCACGGGGTTGGTCTGACCATTTTCGACGTTGGTCACGGCCCTCCACTCGTCGGACGTGAGGCTGGCGCGACCCATGACGGTGTAGCGGCGGCCGGCAACGGTGGGGAAGGACACCCGGAAGGTTTCACCGGTCGGTTCAACGGCAAGGGCCGGGAAGCCGCTGGAGGCGTCCTTCGGATTGGAACCAACGATGTATTCTTGACGGTCGGTGAGGCCATCGTTGTCGAAGTCGCCGCTGCCGTCGCGGTCGAGGTTGCCGAAGTTTTCCAGCTCCCAGGCATCGGGCAGGCCGTCGGCGTCGCTGTCCGGATTGGTGCTTCCGCCGTCGTCGAAACCGAGGGTGACAATATGCGGGCCGCTGCCGGTCAGTTCGACTTCAACTTGGTGCGTCTGGGCTTGGTTGCGGCGCTGCACGGTGGTGGTGGCGGTTGCCGTGTCGACGGCCTCCGAATTGACGAAAGGCGCTTCGACATAGGCGCGCACCACCTCGCTGCCGCTGGCGTTGGCCAAGCTGACCCGCGTGTTGCCTTCAGGAACTTCGGTCGTGAGGCCCTCGTGGCCGCGGAGCATGAGATCAAGCAAGTTCGGCGAGAGACCGAAGCGGACATATAGTTTGTTCAGCGCGGTAAGAGTGTAAGCGGCCTTGAGTTCGCCCACGGTGGCCGAGTCGATGGTGATTTCCTTGCGCACGCCGCCGACGGCACGGGTGAAGACCCAGCCGGTTTTGCCGGAGGCGGGAGTGACGGTGTAGGCGCCGTTGACGTTGTCGCTGCTGCCGGTGGCGCCGGCCAGCGAATACCAATCCTTGAAGCCGCTGGTCCGGAAGGCGGTATCGTTGGTCGCGCCCTCGTCTTCGCTGTCCGTGTTGCTGTAGGCGGCGAAGTTTCCGGCGACCTGCCAGATCTTGCCGGTGCCGTCGCGCATCCAGGCAGCGGTCATGCGTCCGCCCTTGGCTTCGAACACCGCGAAGACCTTGCTGTTGAAGAGGAGGTATTCGTTTTGTCCGTCCAAATCGACATCGACCGCCTCGGTGCCGAGGGTTGCGTTGGTCGCGGTGGAATTCCACTGCTGCACGCGCTCGTAGACCTTGGCGAAACGGGTCTGGGCCTGCGTGTTGCGGGCGAAGTCGGCCATGGTCTCGGTGTTGTTGGCGGGATAAATGTAATCGCCCGTGCTGAATTTGCGCAGGTCGGTCGTAGCAGACGGGAAATGGAAGGCGGTCTGGAACATGGCGCCGCCGATGACCGCGCGGGCCACCTTCTGCAAGTTGGCGGCGCTGACCGAGCTGACCGCATCCCATGCGGCATCGGAGTGACCCGACACGCCGACGCGGCCGAAGGTCGTGCTGGCGCCGAATTTCTCGCCGCTCAGCTTGTTGAACCAGTTGTCGTAGTTCTCACGCGTGGCCCAATCGACCCAGTCTTTGGCCGTCTGTTCGAGATTCCGTCCGGTGCCGCGCGTTTCAGTGCCCCACGTGGTGTAGGTATTGCCGTCCTGCCCGACGTAATCGATCTGGTTGTCGGCGATCTGCTGGGCGGTGACCACGCGGATCCACGGACGGCTGCCGAGCCAGCGGACATTGGCATCGTAGCTGTTGGCCTTCGCCGATGAGGAAAACTCGCCCATGTCGGTCCAAAGGACGACCGCTTGGTCCTGCACGTTGCTGCGGGCGCGGCGGGAGAGGAGCTGGCGGACGGCAAGGGCCGAGCCATCGTCGCGCACCTGATCGAGGTAGGCGCTGGCTTCGTCGTGGATCGGGAAGATCTTCATGCCGTTGACCTCGTTGATGCGGTAGCCGGCGGTGCCGAGGGCGGCACTGCGGCCGAACCATTTGAGGAAGTGGCGCATCTGGTCGGCGAAGACGTAGCTGTAGCCCATGTCCTTGATGATGGTGAGCGACTCGTCATCGAGCACGCGCTCGGGGGCCCAGAAGATGTTGGAGGAAACCGAGCCGTAAATGCCGGCGAGGAATTCATCGGCCAGCTGCCTGTTGGCCAGGTTGAAGTCGGGCTGGAAGTATTTCGGCACGTGGTCGGCGAAGGTGGAACCGATCAGATCGATCTTGCCGTTGGCGACGAGGCCGGCGATGCGGCGGTTGAGCGCGGGGCCGTCATTGTTCGGCCAGGCGCTGTCGACGGGATGGACCGCCGGGTTGTCGGCCCATTGCAGGGCCGAGGCGAGGGTCGGAGTGACGTGGAGTGTGAGCGGGACGTTGTGGGTGGCGTGGCTTTGGATGAGACGGCTGTAGCCAACGGCGCTGGTGCCGCTGCCGCTGTGGATCAGGCCTTGGGTAACGCTAGCCGGTTGGATGGCTTGGTTGCCGTGGGCCACGAGCACGACCTTGGCGTTGCGGTTGCGGTCGTTGGATCCGCTGCGGCCGAAGTAATTGCTCAGCTTGCCGTTGAGGATGATGTTGTCCTGATCGCGCCACCAATCGGAGGCGAGCCAGTCATCGTAAATGGTATCGCGGATATCATTGCGGCCGGCGAGGTCGCCTGTGCCGGCAACGGTGTTCTGGGTAAGAGGCTTGGTGGTGAAGACTTGGAAATTGAGCGTGCTGGGGTCGCCCAGCCAGCCGGCGTCCTTGAGGTGGCGACGCTCGATGGCGATTTCGACCGCATCGTAAACCGCGGACCAAGCCGCTTCGTTTTGTCCGCCGAAGGGACGAACCTCGACGCCACCCTCCGTGACGGGGTTTTGGGTTTGTGTCGTGGTGTTGAGCGAGAGGTTGCGATCGACGTGGATGCCGCCGGAGTTTTGCCCGTAGACGGCGACCACGGCTTCCCAGCGCATGTCGGTGGCGATATCGACTTCGTTGGGCATAGAACGCTCGCCCGCGCCCGGATTTCCGGTGTCGATGACGATGTAAGCGTCCACCTCTCCCTCTTCCGCGAACGGCTCGAGGTCCATGAAGTCGACGCGGAAGTAGAGACGTCCATCGCCGCCGGACGCATCGTCTCCGCCGTCGCGGAAGGAGAAGGCCACGATGTCGCGCGAGCTGTTGCCCGTGTTGCTGCGATAGACGTCGGCGCCGCCGTTCGAGGGATTCTCGTTGTATTCGTCGAGGACGAGAAGGTCGGTGTGCCGCCACTGATTGAAGGTGCCGATCTGGATGGTGCCCTCGCCGGAACCGCCGCCGCCGACCGTCTGCTGGTTGGGATGCGTGCCGGAGGCGAGCTCTTGGGCATTGGTGAATCCGTCTTCATCCGGATCGCCGCTGGCCCCGTTGTCCGGGTTGCCCGCGCCGCCGGTGCGCATGCTCAGAGTGCCGTCGTCAAGCGGATCGAGTCCGTATTGCGACTCCCATCCGTCGGGCAAGCCATCTCCATCGGTATCGCGGTTGAGCGGATCGGTCTCGCTCCACTGCTCGCCGCTGTCGAAGATACGATTCCTGTTGGTGTCGCCGTCGATGAAGCCGTTGAAGTTGCGGTCCTCACCGTAGCCGTCGGAAAGCGTGTCGTCGTCGGAGTCACCCTTGGTCGGGCTTGTTTCGGTCCAAGTCTCGCCGGCATCGATGATGTTGTTCGGCCAATCGCGGCCCAGCCACGGCTCCCACGTCGGCTGGATGGACTGACCATCGCCATCGACCCAGCCGTTGCGATTGGCATCCTCGATGCCATCCATAATGCCGTCACCATCGGTGTCGGGGTTGGTCGGATCAGTCACGGTGCCCGCCGCCTGGCGCGCGCGGTCGTCGCCGGCACTCTGCGAGCCGACACCGGGCACGCGGTTATGGTTCCCGACGACGGCGTAGAAGGGCGGGTCGAGATCGCCGATGAAGTTCGGGATGCCGTCTTCGTTGGTGTCGACACCGGGCAGGGTCGGAGGATCGGAAGCCAGACGCCAGCCGACTTCGAGCGCGTCGGGCAGCATGTCGCTATCCGAGTCGGGGTTGTTGGGCAGGGTGTTACCCGAGGCGCGCCAGATGTGCACGTCGCCATTGCTCCACGTTTCGGCGTTGGTCTCGGGCAGGTCGACTTTGTTGGTCTCGTTGATGTCGACCAGGCCGTCGTTGTCATCGTCGTTGTTCTGGATGTCGTCGGTCGGCGTGATCTGGCGAAGAACAACGCGGGCGTTGCGCACGGTGAAGGTGGACTGGCCGTTCAGCGTGGCGG
>CAZJGQ010000134.1:0-4398 GCA_964545425.1 uncultured Chthoniobacter sp.
ACGTCGTCGCCGTGGGCGGCATCTACGCCTTCAACCAGATCAAGGTGAACAAGAAGCCCGACCTGATCGCCGCCTTGTCCGGCAAACTTTCGGAAGCGACGAACAAAGTGCTTCCCGCCATGCCGGCGCCGGAGGCGCGGACCACCCCGGCCGAATTGCGCCGCATGCCGGGCGATGCGGACGAGCCGTTGCCGTTGGTGGAAAGCAGCGCACCTGCGGCCGCCGCGGCCGTTGCTCCGGTCGTGACCACGAAACCGGCCGCACCCGCCGCTCCGGTTGTCACGCAAACCTCGCCGGCCAAGGCCGCGCCGAAACCCGCCGCCGAAACCAAAGTCGCCACCACGGCATCCGCTTCGTCCGGGGCCGCGACCTACAAAGTGGCTAAAGGGGACAATCCCTACAAAATCGCCAAGAAACTCGGCGTGAGTTACCAGGAGTTGCTCAAGGTCAACGGCATCGAGGATCCGACCAAGTTGCAGATCGACCAGGTGCTCAAAGTTCCGGGCAAAGCAAACTGACCGACGCGCCATGCGCCGCCGCACGGGCTACATCCTGATCTTTTCCATGGTCAGCCTGCTGGTCATCGGCATCGTCATGCTTTTCAGCACGGCGGCCTTTGCCCAGGACAGCCGCGGCGACATGTATTACTTCGTCAAACGCCAGATGATGTGGTTGGTCATCGGCGGGTCGGCCCTCGTGGTCGCCGCCACGGTCGATTACCGCGTGTGGGCGCGGTGGTGGCCGTGGTTTTACGGGCTGGCCGTGGTTTTGCTCATCCTCTGCTTCGTTCCGCCGATCGGCATGAAAATCAACGGCGCGTGGCGCTGGATCAACCTCGGCTTCGCTACCTTCCAGCCGAGCGAACTCGGCAAAGTGGCCGTCCTTTTCTCGCTGGCCTGGTGGTATCAGCAGAACGAGGAAGCCTCGGGGCAGTTCTGGCGCGGTTTTGTCGCGCCGCTGGCCATCGCCGGACTGATCATGGGACTCATCGTCATCGAGGTGGACCTCGGTGCGACCGCGCTGATCGGCACCACAGCGCTGGCCATGATGTTCGTCGCCGGGGCCGGGCTGCGCTGGATTATTCCGCTCATCGCCGCGGGAGCGGCCGGACTGGTCGCCGCCATTTTCCACATCGAGGAACGCATGGGACGCCTCCTCGCTTTTATCGACCCGGAGAAATACAAACTCACCGAGGGTCTGCAGCAGTGGCAGGCCCTGCTCGCTTTCGGAGCCGGCGGTGTCGAGGGTGTCGGGCTGGGTAGCGGACGTCAAAAAATGCTCTACCTGCCGTATGCGCACACCGATTTTATTTTTCCCATGATCGGCGAGGAACTCGGGTTGCGTTTCACCCTGCTGACCGTCTTTTGCTTTCTTCTCATCCTGCTGGCCGGCGTGCTCATTGCCATGAATTCGCGGGACCGATTCGGGATGCTGCTCGGCTTCGGCATCACCATCATCATTACCCTGCAGGCCGCGATCAACATCGGGGTGACCACTTCGTTGCTGCCGAACAAAGGCATGCCATTGCCCTTCATCAGCTACGGCGGCAGCAACCTCGCCGTGTCGATGCTCCTCATCGGCATCCTCCTCAACATCCACCGCCAGGGACGCCGCGAGCCCAAGCGCCGTTCGCGCGTCGTCCCGGCCACCAGCCTCGCGGTCCGCTTCTGATCCATGAAGTTCGCCATCGCATGCGGGGGCACAGGCGGGCATTTGTTCCCGGGATTGGCGGTGGCGGAAGTGCTGCGCGAACAAGGCCATGAGGTCCTGCTCTTCGTCTCGGAAAAAGAAGTCGATGCCCGCGCCCTCCGCGCGCATCCCGACCTGCCGAGCAAAAAATTACCGTCCATCGGGATGCCCTCCATTTTTTCGCCGGCCATGGTCACGTTCCTGCGGCGCCTGCGTGACAGCTTGAAAAAATGCGGCATGGCTTACGACCAAGACCGACCGGACGCCGTGCTCGGCATGGGCGGGTTCACCAGCATTGCCCCGCTCATCGCGGCGCGACGCCGCGGCATTCCCGCGTTTCTCCACGAATCAAACGCCATTCCCGGCAAAGCCAACCGGCTCGCCGCACTCTTCTGCCGCTCCGTGCTCCTCGGCTTCGATGATTGTGCGCGCCATTTTCCCAAGCGGCCGACGCGCGTGACGGGCACGCCGATCCGGCGCGATCTCTCCGTCGGGGTTCCCGGTCGCGCCGCCGCGCGGCAGGCTCTCGGACTCGATCCCGACCGGAAGACGGTCTTGGTCATGGGTGGTAGTCAGGGCGCGGCGGGTATCAACGCGCTGATGACCCAAGCCGCGCCGCATTTGTCCGAGGCGGACTTGCAGATAGTGCACCTCGCGGGCGAGCGCGATGTGGAAACCGTGCGCGCGGCTTACGCAGCGGCGGGTGTGCCGGCAGTCGTTCTTCCGTTTTGCGATCGCATGCAGGACGTTTATCCCTCGGCCGATTTGGCCGTCTCGCGCTCCGGTGCGGCCAGTTTGGGCGAGCTTTCCTGGTTCGGTCTGCCCTCCGTGCTCATCCCGTTCCCCTATGCCGCGGAGGACCATCAGAGGCTGAACGCCGAAATTTTCACCCGGGCCGGAGCCGCCCGGATGCTGGCCGAAAAGGAAGCGACGGGAGAAAGTTTGGCCCGCCTGTTGCTCTCTTTGCTCGCATCGCCGGAAAGTTTGGAGACCATGGCCGCGGCGGCCAAGACGCTGGCCCCGCGGGATGCGGCGGCGCGGGTGGCTGCGGTTTTGACGGAAGCGAAGGAATGACGACGAAGGAACTGGCCGAGATGCTGCACGGTGCGCCCCGCCGGATCCACCTCATCGGGGTGGCCGGTTCGGGTATGAGCGGCATTGCCGGTTTGCTCCTCGCGCTCGGGCATCAAGTGAGCGGCTCGGACAAGGTCGACACGGTCGAGGTCAAGCGCCTGCAGTCACTCGGTCTGGATTTCCGCACCCCGCAGCGCGCCGAGGATGTGGTCGATGCACAGCTTGTCATTTATTCGTCCGCCATCCGCGAGGGCAACCCGGCCTACGATGCTGCGCAGCGCTTGGGCAAACCGATGGTGCGCCGCGCCGAAGCTTTGGCCGCACTCATGCTCGGCAAAAAAGGCGTCCTTGTTGCCGGTATGCACGGCAAGACGACCGTTTCGGCCATGGCTGCGCACGTGCTGCGTGCCGCCGGGGCGCATCCTTCGCATTACGTCGGCGCGGAAATCCCCATTCTCGGCACCAACGCTCGCTGGGACGCGGGAGGAGAATATTTCGTGGCCGAAGGCGATGAATCCGACGGGACCATCGTCAACTACCACCCCGAGCATGTCATCGTGCTCAACATCGAGCCCGAGCACCTCGACCACTACCGCGATCTGGCTGCCATCGATGCCGCCTTCGCGCAGCTTCTCGATCAAACCACCGGAAAGGTTTTCTACTGCGCCGACGACGAAGGGGCGGTGCGGGTCTGTGCCGGCCGTCCACAGTCCGTCTCCTACGGCAAAAGCGGCACTTACCGATGCGCGGACATTGCCTCCTCCGGCTTCGCTTCGACCTTCACTCTTTTGCGCGGCAGCGAGGAGCTCGCGCGTGTCACGCTCAATGTCCCCGGCGAGCACAATGTGGTCAACGCCACGGCCGTGCTCGCTCTGGCGAGTGAACTCGGATTGGACATGACGAAGTGTGCCGCGGCTCTGGGAACCTTTCGCGGCGCACGCCGGCGCTTCGAGGTGGTCCATTCCTCGGATGACTATCTCCTCGTCGATGACTACGGACACCATCCGACGGAAATCGCCGCCGTGGTCCGCGCGGCCCGCGACGCCGGACGCTCGCGAGTCCTCCTGCTTTTCCAGCCGCACCGCTACACCCGCACGCAAGCTTTGAAGGATGAATTTGGCAAAGCCCTCGCTCTCGCCGATGCCGTGGTGGTGACCGATGTCTATGCCGCGAGCGAGGATCCCATTCCGGGTGTCAGCGGACGCCTCGTTGCCGAAGCGGCCACCGCCGCGGGCTGCACGCACGCTGCCTACGCCTCTTCGCGCGCGCAGGCCGGACTGGAAGCCGGCCGCTTGCTGCGTCCGGGAGACCTCCTTGTCACCTTGGGTGCGGGTAACATCCACGAGCAGGGCGCCGCTTTGGCCAAGGATTTGCAAACGCTGGAAAAACTCAAAGCGGTCATGGGTCCCGGCATCGCGCGGCTTTACGAACCGCTGGCCAAACACACCACCATGCGGGTGGGGGGACCAGCGCAATTCTGGCTTGAGCCCGAGACGGAAGAGGGGTTTTGCGAATTGGTGCGGACCACCCACGAAGCGGGGATTCCTTTTATGGTTATCGGCCGCGGCTCGAATCTCATTGTGCGCGACGGCGGCCTGCGCGGGGTGGTTGTCCGTCTGCGCCGCGGCGTGTTCG
>CAZJGQ010000135.1:0-4363 GCA_964545425.1 uncultured Chthoniobacter sp.
CCGCCGATGGCGAGGACGAACATGAACATCGCCGTGAGCATTTCCAAAAGGGTGAATCCGGCGTTTTTCACGGGATGTAGTAACTCTCCTCCTCGATGCCGGCGGTCAGCGGATCGAAACGCACCTCGATCCACGCTTCGTCTTCCATGATCCGCACGGTGAGCGGCTCGCACAGTCCGGTCGGCTGGAAAATCCAACGCTGTCCATCGGGACGCAGCGCTTTGTCCGCCCCGAAGGGCAGCAACTGGTAACGCGTGCCGCGCGCCAACCGCACTGTTTCGGACGGTTCCTCTTCGCCGGCGCGGACCAGTCCGAAACCGCCTTTGCCGAAGACCACCTCGGCCGCGCGTCCGGTGGTCATAGCCTCGGTGCGCGCCGTCTTGGCCAGCACAAGCAACTCCCTGACCGACTCCCGCAAGCGCTGCTCGCGGACGAAACCCGAACTGAGCGGAACAACCGCGCCGACCAGCAGCACGATGATGGCCACGACGAGCGCAATTTCCAGCAGCGTGTAGCCGCCGATGCGCCGGGCGGATCGTCCGATACTCCCCGCTGCCCGTGGCGCGATCATGGCCGCGGCTCAGTCGCCGGGGTCGTTGCCGATGTCGTCGCCCCCGCCCTCCTGGCGATCCGGACCTTTCGAGAACAGATCGAAACCATCTGCGTTCTTTTTGCCCGGCCAATAGTAAACATACTCCTCGCCCCAAGGATCGACGGGCACCTTCTCGAGCAACTGGCGCCAGCGGCGCGGCGGCGGATCCCCGCCCGGACGCGTGACCAGCGCCTGCAGGCCCTGCTGGGTGGTCGGCGGACGCAGGTTTTGCATTTCGTAAACGCGCAACTGCGTGCTGATGCTCTGGATGTCGGCCTCCACGCGCGACTCGCGGGCCACGTCGATGTTTCCGACCAGCAGGTAAATGGCCGATCCGACGAGCACGGCAATGATGCCGAGCACGAGCATGATCTCGAAAAGAGTGTAACCAGCCTCGCGCCGGGGCCTTCGGGGAAAAGCATTCATGAGTGGGAAAAGATGCTCGCACGCGACCGCATTGTCAAAACCCCTCGGCGCTTGGCACCTGCGGCGCAGCACGGGGTTCGTCGAGTCAACGCGCGACCCGCACAATCCTTAGGCGGAAAAAGGCGGGGTCAGAGCGTGCCTTCGCCGCGGCTCCAGAAATCCGAGAGTGCCTCGGACGGAGCGGGCAGCGGAGGCTCGACCGGCGGCAGCGGTTCCTCGCCGGAAACGGCGGGATCACCGACCGGCAAGTCGGGCAACGGCATCGAGAGGTCCGGTTCGCTCACCGGTGGCGGATAAGCGAGCTCGAGCACGGCATCGCGCACGAAGGTGCGGTTGCGGTATTCGGCATTGAGCGGCGAGCGCAGTTCGAGGAGCAAGGAGTTCTCGCCCGGCAGGAGGAGATCCGCCGCGATGTAAACCGAGGCACGGCGCCATCCGGCGAAAACCACTTCGCGTCCCGGCAAACCGAGATGGCCCGGATCCTCGAGCGTGGGCACGTCGAGTGCCAGCGGACCGATTTCCTGACCGTTGACCACCAACCAGACCTCCTGGTCGAGGTAGACGCCGGCGAACGATGCTTCCAAACGCGCCTGCTGCGGCGCTTCCTGCAATTCCGCGAGCAGCTCGAGCGAAGGGGTGAGCAATTCGGCACCTTCGGTCAGCGCGGCGCGCACCACGCGTTCGCGCCATTCATCCTTGAGGGCCGGACGCGGTCCGCCGTCCACATCGGTTTCGGCCAGCGTGAGCCGTGAAGCGGTCACCACCACCGGCACGTAGCGCGTGGCCGAAGCGAGCATGGTGCGTTCGGCGACCCACTCGAATTTCACGCGGTTGACGTTGAGGTTGGCGCCGCCTTGGACGAGCAAAGATCCGTTGCCTCCCAAGCGCGAGGCGCTGATGAGGAGCGGACGCTGATTGGGCACGCCGAGGCTTTCGCCCAGATTTTCGGCGAGCAGTTCCGGCGTGCTTTGGCCTTCGCGAAGCCATTCGACGCGCAGGCCCCCGCCCTCCGTCTCGTCGAAAACGAAATGCACCAGCAGATCCTTGCCGGTTGGAGGCGAAAGATGGAACGCCACCCGCGCGCCCTGACCCGGAGCCGAGACCGGCGGGCCATGCATCCATGCGGGCAAAGGCTGGGCCGCATCGAAAGGAAGATCCGCCGTGAAAACCGTGTCACCCTCCGCACGGGCCGCCGCGGTGAACAAAACCGCCGCGGAAACAACGGCCAAAATGCGGGTCAGGCGGACTTTCATTGCTGGGGATCGGGCTTGAGCGGGTCGGTAAGAATACCCGGGGCAAGGTAGTCTTGGAAGAACGAATCTTGCAACAGGGCCTGAAAAACTTTCTCCGGCAGCCGTGTCTTGGCCTCCTGCAAATACCCAGCCGCGCCCTCATTGTCGCCCCGAAGGAGGGAGTCAGCCGCCCCGAAAAATAGCTGCTCCGGTGGGAGCACGCCGTTGATTTCCTGCAACTTAAGCGGTGGATCACCCCGCCGGTAATTGAGCCTCAGGCCGGCCAGACCGGCCTTCACCGTGGTGACCAAATAGCTGTCGGTCTTGGAGACCCGTTCCAGCGCCCGCTGGTAGGCATCGACGGCCAATTCCGGCCGGCCCGCCGCGCGGTAATATTCGCCCATCACATAAAGCGGCATGGGATTGAGCGGATCGCTCTCCCGCGACTCCTGCAGCCGCGCGAGGATTTCCGTCCCCTTCGCGGCCACCGAACCGTCACGCCGCGACTTCTCCAGCAGGATCAATCCGCGCAAAGCCTGCGCATTGCTTGTTTCTTCGTCGCGGTCGACGGACCGCCGCGCCCGCTCGTCCGCCGCCTCGTAATCCTCGAGATCGAGGTAGGTCAGGGCGAACTGGTATTCCAAACCGCGCATCGACGAATGACGCGACCGCGCCTGCCCGAGCAGGGAGAGCGCCTCGGAATGACGTCCGGCAAACCGCGCCGCCAACGCTTCCTCGAGCAATTCCTTCGCCGCGGCGCGATCCTCGGCCGGAACTTCCTCCACCACCACGACCGGCGGCGGCTTGGCCAGTTTCTTCGCCGTGAACGCACCGGCGACGAACGCGATCGCGGCCAAGGTCAGGACGACCATGCCGTAGAGCACCGCGCGCAAAACCTCGAGCCACATGCCCTGCATGCAACCCGTGCTCTCCGTCCGGGTCAAGTGCCCGCCCCGCTGTCCTCTTGCTACCGCGCGTCCGCTCTTTACCATCGTCCGCGCCATGTCCTCGCCGACGCCAGCACCGACCACCGCCGATCTTTACGCGCGTTATGTCATGCCGACCTACGGCCGGTTTGCTGTTGCTCTGGTTCGCGGCGAGGGCGCGCGCGTTTGGGACGAGGACGGCCGCTGCTACCTCGATTTCACCTCCGGCATCGCGGTCAACTCGCTCGGTCACGCGCATCCCGCTCTGCAAAAAGCGCTCGCCGCGCAAGCCGCCAGGCTGGTCCACACCTCGAACCTTTTTCTCACCCGCCCGCAGGCCGAACTTGCCGCGCGTCTGAGCTCGATGGTGGGCGCACCCGGCAAAGTGTTCTTTTGCAACAGCGGCGCCGAAGCCAACGAAGGACTCTACAAGTTGGCGCGCAAACACGGCGCGCCGCGCGGACGCCACGGCATCATCTCGCTCGATGGATCATTCCACGGACGCACCCTCGGCGGAATCAACGCCACGGGGCAACTCAAAGTGAAACTCGGGTTCGGACCGGTCGTCGAAGGTTTCGTCAATGTCCCCGCGCGCCTTGAATGCGTGGCGCAAGCCATCGATGAGCGCACGGCAGCCATCCTCGTCGAACCGATCCAAGGCGAAGGCGGTGTGCGTCCGTTCCCCGCCGATTTTCTCCGCGCGTTGCGCGCCATGTGTGACGAGCACGGTTTGTTGCTCATGTTGGATGAAGTGCAATGCGGACTCGGCCGCACCGGGTCATGGTGCGGATGGCATGCTGTCGGTGCGACGGACGTCGTGCCCGATGCGGTCAGTTGGGCCAAAGGCATCGGTGGCGGCTTTCCTCTCGGCGCATTCTGGGCGCGCGAACCCTACGCCGACCTTCTCGGACCCGGCACGCACGGCACGACTTACGGCGGTTCTCCCCTCGCCTGCGCCGCGGCTAATGCCGTGTTCGACACCATCGAGGCCGAGAACCTGCTGGCCAATGCGCGCGAGCGCGGAGTGCAACTGGCCGAAACGGTCCGCAGCTTCCCGCTCGTGCGCGAGGTGCGCGGGGCCGGACTCCTTCTCGGCATCGAGACGGAGGATTTCACCGCGAACGAGGGCGAGGAAGGCACACCGGCTTTGCGTTTGACCAAGCGCCTGATCAAGGCCGGCCTGCTCG
>CAZJGQ010000136.1:0-4329 GCA_964545425.1 uncultured Chthoniobacter sp.
GTGGGACTACTCACCCTTTTCTCCATGACCAAAATCTGGGCCGAAGCGTTCTGGAAACGTGCGCCCGAGGGTCACGCCCCGAATCCCGATCACGTGCCGTGGAGGGATCGTGTCCTCTTGCTCGGACCCATCGCCGCGTTGGCCATCCTCACGCTGGCCATCGGGTTCTTCCCCGGATTTTTCTTCGCCTTCGCCGAGCGTGCCGCCGAGCAGTTGCTCGACCCGCAGGGTTACATCAACGCCGTGCTCGCACCCGCCCCCTGACCATGTATCCCGCGATCAACATCTTGCTCACTCTCGTCTGGTCCGGCCTGCTCGGTGGGATCACGCTGGAGAATCTCGTTTCCGGATTTCTCGTCAGCTACCTGATCCTTTACTTTGTCACCCGCGGACTGAGCGGGCACGACCGTTACTTCGGCCGTTTGCCGCAGTTGGCCAAGTTCCTCGTTTACTATTTGTGGGAACTGCTCAAATCCAACGCCATCATCGCCTACGATGTGCTCACTCCGACGCACCACATGACGCCCGGGGTCATCGGTATCCCGCTCGAGGCCAAAACCGATCTCGAAATCACCGTGCTGGCCAACCTCATCACCATGACGCCGGGCACGCTCAGCTTGGACGTGTCGCCCGACCGCAAGACGCTTTACGTGCACGCCATGTATATCAAAGACCCGGAGGCGCTGCGTTTTGACATCAAAGAAAACCTCGAGCGCCGGGTGCTCGAACTGCTGCGCTGATGCCATGGAAATGACCCCGCTGCTCATCAATGTTGCTTGGCTGGCCGGCGCCGTGCTGGCCGCGGGCATGGTGCTGTCCTTCATCCGCATGGTGCAGGGCCCCACGTTGGCCGACCGCGTGGTGGCGGTCGATGCGCTGGCCACCATGGCGGTCGGTGCGTTGGTGCTGATCGCGGTGGTCACCGGCCAGGGATTGCTCCTCGATATTGCTTTGGCCATCGCGCTGGTTGTCTTTCTCGGCACCATCGCCATGGCTATGACCATCGAAAGGGGGATTTTCAAATGACTTTTCTTGTCGCCGCCCTGCTGCTCCTCGGGGCCTTTCTCATGTTCCTCACCGGGTTGGGTCTTTACCGCATGCCGGACATTTTCACCCGCATGCACGCCGCGACGAAGGGTGCCTCGCTCGGCGTTGCCTTCCTCCTGCTCGCCGCGGCGTTCGTTTTCCGCGATCCCATGGTGGTGACCAAATCGCTGGTGACGATCGCCTTTGTTTTCCTCACCGCGCCGGTCGCGGCGCACTTGCTTGGCCGCGCGGCCTACGCGCGGCGCACTCCGCTGTGGGAACATTCGGTGATCGACGAGGGACGCGACCACATCGCGGCGGATGATCGCGTGGATCAGCGCAGCAGCCAGAACAAGTAGCCCGCGTAGCCGGCAAGCAGGGCGGCGCCTTCCGGACGCGTGATGCGCTGCTGGTGGAAGGCTATCGGCCAGAGGATGAGCGAGAAGGCGGCCATGACCGCAAAATCGACCATACCGACCCCGCCGGATTGCAGCGGATGCACGATGGCGGTGATGCCGAGGATGCCGAGGAGATTGAAGATGTTGGAGCCAACAATGTTGCCCACGGCGATGTCGGCTTCCTTCTTCACGGCCGCGACGAGCGAGGTGGCCAGTTCCGGCAGGCTGGTGCCGATGGCCACGACGGTCAGTCCGATGAGCGCCTCGCTCCAGCCGAGAGTGCGTGCGATGATGACGGCGCCGTCGACGAGAAAACGCGCGCCGAGCACGAGGATGACGAGCCCGCCCAAGACCATGAGGATGTCGACGGCCAAGCCGCGCTTGGAAATTTTGACTTCTTCGCCGAATTCCGCGCCGAGGGCATCGGCCGGTTGGCGTCGGGCGAGTCGGATACTGAAGATGATGTAGGCCACGAGCAGAGCCACGAGAAGAAAGCCTTCGTTACGTCCAATCGCGCCGTCGGCGAGGATGAAAAGGGAAACGGCCGTGATGCCGAGCATGATGGGGATATCGACGCGCACGATTTGCGAGTTGGTCGCGATGGGCGTGATCAAGGCGCAGAGGCCGAGGATCAGTCCGATATTGCAGATGTTGGATCCGACGACATTGCCCACGCTGATGGCGCCTTGGCCGTCGAGGGCGGCTTTGAGGCTGACGACCAGTTCGGGCGAGCTGGTGCCGAAGGCCACGACGGTGAGGCCGACGACCAGCGGGCTGAGTCCGAGCCGCAAAGCGAGAGAGGAACTCCCACGCACAAGGCCCTCCGCCCCGAAGTAGAGGAGGACGAGTCCGAGCAGCAGAAACAGCGAGGCCAAGGTCATGGTGGAGCGCGCGAACCTACATGGCGGGTAGTATCTGATAAAGTAGAAGCGGCGTCCCCGCCGCTTTTTTGATGGTTAAGCGGCGGGGACGCCGCTTCTACTCTAATGAATGAAAGCTCCGTTTGCTCCGAAACCCGAGGCGGCACTTTTGGTGCTGGCCCACGGATCGAGCGTCAATTGCACCTCGAGTTTGCCCACGCGGGAGTTGACCGAGCGGCTGCGGGAGTCGGGACTTTTCGGCCAAGTGGCTTGCGGATTTTGGAAGGAGAAGCCCGGTCTGCGGGAGGCCCTGGATAGCCTGACCATGCCCGAGGTCTTCATCGTGCCGAATTTCACGGTGGAGGGATATTTTGTGCGCAACGTCATTCCCAAGGAACTGGATCTCACCGGACCGGTCACGCGGCGGCCCAATGGGCAGGTGCTGCGGCTGTGTTTGCCGGTCGGGGGTCATCCGCGCATGACCGAAGTGCTTTTGCATCGCGCCCGCGAGGTGGCGCCGGAGGCCGATCCTGCCTCGGCGGCTTTGCTCGTCCTCGGACATGGCACGCCGCTCGACACGCGGAGCTCGGAAGCGGTCGAGGCGCAAGTGGCCGATATCCGTGCGCGGGGCATTTTCGCCGAAGTGCACGGGGCTTTCATGGAGACGCCGCCGAAGATCGAGGATTGGCGGGAGATTACCGGATGCCGCGAAGTGATTGCCGTGCCCTTTTTCATCGCGGACGGCTTGCACAGCGACGAGGACATTCCCGAGCTGCTCGGCATTCCGGGAGGCGGGGATGCGGGCGAGCGCGAGCGGCGTAATCCGCACCTGCTCGACGGGCGGCGGCTCTACTACTCGCGCGCGGTCGGCACCGATCCGGGGATGGCCGGGGTGATCCTCGATCAGGTGCATTCGTGGGAATTGTGCGCCAAAGGCATCCCGCGAAACGGGCAGACAAGCGGCGCCGCGGTGTGATAGGACTTTCCCATGGTGACCAAACTCCTCCACACCCGCTACCGCGTGAACGACCTCGAGAAGACGGTCAACTTTTACAAGGACGTGCTCGGCTTGGAGGAAATCCGCCGCCACAAATCGCCGCGCGGGTCGGAGTTGGTTTTTCTCAAGACGCCGGGCAGCGAGGAGTTGATCGAGATCTGCTCCTATCCGGCCAGCGGGCCGGTGGTGGTCGGTCCGGATCTGACGCATCTCGCCTTCGAGGTCGAGGATTTGGAAAAATTCGCCAAGGAGGCGGCGGCCAAGGGTTATCCGCTTTCCGACGGTCCGACTACGTCGTCGACCGGCACGGTTTTCGCCTTCATCGACGCGCCCGAGGGCTACGAGATCGAGTTGATCCAAGCGCCGAAATAGGCGCGGCTTTATGGAATTCGATTGGCTCGAGGCCCCGTTCGACCTCAAGGCGCTGACCCCGCGGGCCATCGAGGAATCCTTCGAGGACCCTTTCAGTCTGCGCTTGTTGCCCGACTTCGACCACGGCGAGGCGCGGTATTTCAATCTCGGTCGTTCGGCCGAGGGACGCGGGATTTTCAGCGTGTTCTGGACGGACGGAAAAACGGTGCGTGTCATTGCGGCACGGACCATGACCAAGGACGAAGAGAATTTCTTCGAGCGCAAAAATGCCGAATAACAACGAGAGCGATCTGCGCGAGCTGCGCGCGTGGTCCGAGGTGCCCGCTTTCGACAATGAGGCGACCGAAGCGGAGTTCTGGCTGCGCCACAGTCTCGACCCCAAGCTGATGAACGCGTCCATCCCCAAGAGCGACGCGCGCGAATCGGCCACGGTCACGTTGCGCTTCGATCCGCGCATGCTGGCGCGGATCAAGCGCGTGGCGCGTTCGCGCTATTTGAATTATCAGAGCATGATCAAGCAGTGGCTGGCGGAGAGGTTGGAAAAAGAAGGATAAGAAAACCGCAGAGAGCGCAGAGGGCACGGAGTAGAGGAAGAAGAGGGCCAGAATGGACGTGACGGGGTGTAGCAACTGTATTGTTATTTTGGCAATAGTTCGGGGTTTTTGAGTTGGGAGTT
>CAZJGQ010000137.1:0-4321 GCA_964545425.1 uncultured Chthoniobacter sp.
TGCCATGGCGGCGGTAAAGGTCGGCCACGATGGTGCAGGTCGAGCCGACGGGTTGGTTGAGGAACAGAATGGGTGCCTCGGTCGGCATGTTGCCGAGGCGGTGGTGGTCGAGGATTTCCACGATGGGCGTCTCCGCCGCGCCGGGCACGGCTTGGGACAGCTCGTTGTGGTCGACCAGGATGAGCTGCCGTGAGGGGCCTTTGAGAAAGTCGCTCTTCGAGAGGATGCCTTCGAGGTGTCCGTTTTCGTCCACCACCGGGAAAATGAATTTGTTGGAGAGAATGACCGAACGCCTCGCCAGTTCGAGGGGCATATCGGCGTCGAATTTCACCGGGATCTCCTCGAGCGCGTGGCGCGCGACCATGGCGCCGCGGGCGAAGATCACGCTGGTGGCCGTGTCCCACGGCGAAACGATGACCGCCATGCCTCGGGCCTGCGCCTCGGCAACAAAGGTGGGATCAACCTCCGCGCCTCCGGTCACGACCAAAGCGCTCACGCCTCCGTCGAGTGCGGTGCGGTGGACGTTCTCGCGGTCGCCGACGAAAAGCACGGTGCGCGCGGGTTCGAGATTTTTCAGGCGTCCGGCGAATGTTTCGGCGTCCATCGCCGCGACGACCAAGGCGTAGTTTTTCTCCTCGGCGGAAAGTGGACCGGTGAGGGAGAGCCCTTCGAACGTTCCGGCGATGTTGGCCAGACTGGCTAGCACTTCACGGGCGCGCTGGGCGGCGTCGCGCGAGGGCATGACCAGTCCGAGAAGCGTGTTTTCGCTGATTGCGCCGTGAAAGTGGCCGTGCTCGTCAACCACCGGAAGGCTGCGCAGACGATTGGTCGACATGAGGGCGAGCGCCTCGGCGATAGGCTGGTCCGGGCGGATGGCGATGTATTCGCGGACCATGGCATCGCGCACCCGCGGGGTGACATCGGGAACAAACTCCGGCTGCGGCACGCCGAATTTCTCAAGCACGAAGGCGATACGCTCGTTGAGCGCCCCGGCGCGGGCGGGGTGCACGTCCGCGTGTCCAAGACGTTTCTTCAACTCCGCGTAAGCCACGGCCGAACAGACCGAGTCCATGTCGGGATTGCGGTGGCCGATGACGATGGTTTCCATGCTGGTGAACGGGAAAGCATGCCCGTGGCGAGTCGAGTTGGCCAGTGCCGAGGAGATGCCGTTGGACACAAATTCCCGGCGGGCGCATTGACACCGCGGGGGCGCGCGGGTAATCCCCGCATCGCGAAATGACCAACGAACACCTTCTGACGGCCTTCATGCTGACTCTGTTGGCCGGCCTCGGAACAGTTGTGGGCAGCTGCATCGCCTTTCTGGCCAAACAGACCGACCACCGCTTTCTTTCGGTCACCACCGGATTTTCCGCGGGGGTGATGCTTTACGTTTCCTTCGTGGAAATTTTTCCCAAGGGCGAGGCGGCGCTGGCCGGAGCCGGCTACAGCGACGTCATGGCGGCGTGGATCAATGCGGCGGCTTTTTTTGCCGGCATTCTCATCATCGGATTGATCGACAACCTGATTCCCGCGGCGGAGAACCCGCACGAGGCGCGTTCGCACGAGGAGGCCGAGTTGCTCCTCCAGGCCAAAGACGAGGCGGTGTCGCGTCATCCGCACCATCACAAACTGATGCGCATGGGGCTGTTCACCGCGCTGGCCATCGGCATCCACAATTTTCCCGAAGGCTTGGCGACGTTCCTCGTCGCCTTGCAGGATCCGGGCCTCGGCGTGGCGATCGCGGTGGCGGTGGCGCTGCACAACATTCCCGAAGGAATGAGTGTGTCGGTTCCGATTTACTTTGCCACGGGCAGCCGCCGCAAAGCGTTCATCTATTCGGCGCTGAGTGGCTTGGCCGAACCGATCGGGGCTCTTGCGGCTTATGCGTTGTTCGTTGTTCTGGTGGGAGGCGGAGGTGCGGTCATTCCGGGACATCTCGTCGGCCCGGTGTTCGGCGCGGTGGCTGGGATCATGGTTTATATCAGCCTCGACGAACTGCTGCCGACGAGTCGCGCTTACGGCAAAGGGCACGACAGCTTGCTCGGGCTGGTCGGCGGGATGGTGGTGATGGCATTGAGTCTGTTGTTGATGAAGTGATGCAGAGAGGACGGACGAGCGGGCCGCTCGTCCCCACCTTGGGAATCGGGAAAAAGCGCAAAGGTGGATCGCGATGTCCCCATCGCGATCAGCGTTTTGTGGACATCGCGCCGGGACGGCGCGATCCACCTTCGGACTCAGGATGCGGACTGTGGCAAGTCGCCGAGGACTTCGCGTTTGATGCTCTTGCCGGTGCGTTTGGACCACCAGAGGACGATCGGGGCGGCGACGAAGATCGAGGAATAGGTTCCGACAAGGACGCCGATGATGATGGCCAGGGCGAAGTCGCTGAGCACCGGTCCGCCGAAGAAGTAGAGGGCGGAGGTGGCCAAGAGAGTCGTGCCGCCGGTCAGGATGGTTCGACCCAGCGTTTCGTTGAGGCACGCGTTCATGATCTGCGCCACGGTGCCGCGACGGCCAGACATGAGTCCTTCGCGCACGCGGTCGAAGACGACGATGGTGTCGTTGATCGAGTAACCAGCGATGGTCAGCACGGCGCCGACCATGACCATGGAAATTTCCCGTCCGGTGAGCGCGAAGATGCCGATGGTGATGATGACGTCGTGCAGCAGGGCGACGAGCGCGCCGAGGGCGAAGGAGAATTCGAAGCGCAGGGTGACGTAGATGAGGATGCCGAGAAGGCCGAGGGCGAGGGCGAAGAGGGAGCGTCCGGCCAGTTCCTTGCCGATGCGCGGACCGACGGTGTCGGTTTGTTCGATGGTCAGGCCGGCCTGCGGGAAGTCCTGTTGCAATTTGGCCACGATGGCATCGGCCGTGCCGAAACGGCTTTGCACGGTGATGAGTTCGCGTCCTTCTTCGGTGGCGATTTGCAGGGTGGATTCGCCGAGGTTGGCGCCTTCGACGCTGCGGCGCAGGTCGGCGAGCGGGACGTTTTCCTTCGCACCGAGAACGACGAGGTCGCCGCCGGTGAAGTCGACGCCGAAATTCTTTTCCCCGCGCCAGGCAAAGAAGCCGATGGAGCCGAGGAGGACGATAAGCGAGAGGGCGAGGGCGATGTGGCGCTTGCCGAGGAAATCGATGCTGCGCGAGGGGATCCAGTTGACCATGGTCAGCTTCTTCAGTCCGAAATTCTCGAGCAGGAATCCGAAAACCGTGCGGGTGAAGAGCAGGGCGGAGAACATCGAGGCGATGATGCCGAGGGTCAGGGTGATGGCGAAACCCTTGACCGGTCCGGTGGCCTGCCAGAAGAGGATGGCGGAGGTGATCAGGGTGGTGACGTTGGCGTCGAAAATGGCGGAGAAGGCTTTGTCATAAGCCGAATTGACCGCCGCGGCGAGCGACTTGCCGGCTTTCATCTCTTCGCGCAGGCGCTCGTAGATGAGCACGTTGGCGTCGATGGCCATGCCGATGGTCAGGATGATGCCGGCAATGCCGGGCAGGGTGAGCACGAAGTTGAACATGCTCATCGCGCCGAAAAGCAGGACGAGGTTGACGGCCAGGGCCAAGCACGCGACGACGCCGGCGAGGCGGTAGTAGAAGAGGACGAAGAGCAGGGTGAGGGCGAGGCCGAGGAGGCCGGCGCCGACGCCGCTGCGGATGGAGTCCGCGCCGAGCGAGGCGGAAACGCTGCGCGTCTCCTCGATTTCGACCGGAGTTTTGAGCGGATTTTCCAGAACGCTGGCCAGGTTGCGGGCTTCGGCGTCGGAGAAACGTCCGGTGATGACCGCTTCGCCACCGTAGATCGGCTGGCGGATGCTCGGGGCACTTTGCACGTCGCCGTCGAGCATGATGGCGAGGCGCTGGCCGACATTGTTGGCCGTGAGGTCGCCGAACATCTTGCCGCCCTCGCCGTCGAGTTTCATGGCCACCCCATAGCCCTGCACGTCGTAGAATGGATTGGCCGAGGTGACGCGGTCGCCGGTCAGGTCGGGGCGTTGTTTGACCAGGAGACGGACGGTCTCTTCCTTGCCCTCGATGGTGTCGGTGTATTCCTTGATGACGAAGCCGGGCGGGAGGACGCCTTGGCCGGCATCGACGGCGGCGAGGACGGAGTCGCTCTGCGGGTGGACCATGGCGAATTCGAGTTTGGCCACGCGTTGGAGCTGCTCTTTGGTCGAGGCGAGTTGCGCGGTGTCGAGTCCGGGAATCTGGACAAGGATGCGGTCGCGGCCTTGGGCGGCGATGACCGGTTCGCTCACACCGAACTGATCGACGCGTTTGCGGATGACTTCGATGGCCTGGTCGAGGGTGGTCGGGCTGACGC
>CAZJGQ010000138.1:0-4284 GCA_964545425.1 uncultured Chthoniobacter sp.
GAAGACATCGGGAATATTAGCAGGAACAAAGAGACAAGCGGCGGTCTATGACCGCTGGAGCCTGTCACTCAGGTCTCAGCCCTATCTTCTCCGCTTGATCCCAAACGAATACCCACTCCGATGCCTCCCCCCGCCCGCCGCGCGCGCCTTCACGTGCGTGGCGCTCGGATCGAGCAACGTCGTGTATTTGTAATCGAACCCATCGAGCTTCAATCGCGGAATCTTCATCCCGATAAATCGCTCGATCGATTCGATCATGGCAAGATCCTCCGCGGTCACCAGCGTGAAAGCATCGCCCACCGCCTGCGCACGCCCCGTGCGACCGATGCGGTGCACGTAATCCTCCGGATGCCCCGGAATGTCGTAGTTGATCACATGCGAAACCCCGGCGATGTCCAGTCCGCGCGCCGCGATATCGGTCGCCACGAGCACCTCGTAACGCCCGTTTTTGAAACCCTCCAGCGCCTCCTCGCGCTCGCGCTGCGTGCGGTTCGAATGCAGCGCGACCACCGAGTGGTTTTCCTTCTTCAACTGACGCGCAATACGGTCCGCCCCGTCCTTCGTCCGGCAAAAAACGAGCACGCAATCGAAATTCGTCTTCTCCATCAATCGCGAGAGCAGTTCGTATTTCTGGTCCATCGCCACCGGATAGAACGCGTGCGTCACTGTCTCGGCCGGCGACATGCGCATGCCGATCTCGATCTTCTCCGGATCGTTGACCGCGAACTTGGCCAGCGACTCGATCTCCGCCGGCATGGTCGCCGAGAAGAACAAAGTCTGACGCTTTTTCGGCAATTTCTGGATGATGCGCCGCACCTGCGGCAAAAAGCCCATGTCGAGCATGCGGTCGACCTCGTCGAGGACGAGGAATTCGAGCCCGTCGAGCGGCACTTCGTTCTGCTCCATGAAATCAAGCAGGCGCCCCGGAGTGGCCACGATGATATCCGTCCCCCGCTGCAACTCCTCCCGCTGCTTGCCATATCCCACCCCGCCGTAGAGCAGCGTGCAGGTCAGGTCGCTGAACCGCCCGTAGTCGCGAAACGCCGTCTCCACCTGCATGGCCAATTCGCGGGTGGGTTCGAGCACGAGACACCGCGGTTTCGCTTGATGCGATCCAAGCTTGCTCAGCACGGGCAAGCCAAAGGCCGCCGTTTTCCCGGTGCCTGTCTGGGCGGAACCCATGAGGTCCTTGCCCGACAAAATAACCGGAATAGCCCGCAACTGGATCGGCGTGGGATCGACAAATCCCATCGACTGAACCCCGTGCACCACCGCATCCGACAACCCCAACTCGTTAAAACCCATATATTAGTTCCGTGTAATCCGCCTTTATCCGCCAACCCCTATCCTCGGCAAAGAACATTCTGTTTCTGAAAGACAGACTCCCGCTTCCAAGAGCGCGCTGAGGCCCCTCACGCCTTGGGGTGAAGCCCGCAACCAATCCGGGTTGCCCCGACCCGCCTCGTCCACCACCCTGAAGACGGTGAAATGGCACGCCACCAGCCTGTCCGACGTTGTCGGCGCCCTGTCGTCCGACACCGAGCACGGACTCGATCCCGCGGAAGCCGCCGCCCGCCTCGATCGCAACGGACCCAACCGCCTGACCCCCGCCCGCAGCACGCCGGCCTTCGTCCGCTTTCTCCAGCAATTCCACCAACCACTCATCTACATCCTCATCGCCGCCGCAGCCATCTCCGCCGCGCTGGGAGAATGGACCGATGCGTCGGTCATCTTCGGCGTCGTGCTGATCAACGCCATCGTCGGCTACCTGCAGGAAAGCAAAGCCCTCGACGCCATCGCCGCCCTCGCCCGTGCCATGGTGGCCGAAGCCACCGTGATTCGCGGGGACGAAAAACTTCGTCTGCCCGCCGAGGGACTCGTCACCGGCGACCTCGTCCTGCTCGAACCCGGTGACAAAGTCCCAGCCGACCTCCGCTTGGTCTCGGTCCGTGATCTCCACGCCGCCGAGGCATCGCTGACCGGAGAATCCGTTGCCGTAGCAAAACACGCGGACCCCGTGTCACTCGACGCACCCTTGGCCGAGCAATCCTGCCTCGTCTTCGCCGGCACGTCCGTCACCCGCGGGCGCGGGCGCGGCGTGGTCATCGCCACCGGCGATCGCACCGAAATGGGCCGCATTTCCGGTCTGATGGCCGCCACGGAAAAACTGGCCACCCCGCTGACCACGAAGATCGCCCAATTCAGCCGCTACCTTCTCGTTGCCATCCTTGCCCTCGGCGCTGCGACCTTTGCTCTCGGCCTTTGGCGCGGCGAACCGGCCGACGAAATGTTCATGGCGACCATCGCCCTCATCGTCGGCGCCATCCCCGAAGGCCTTCCCGCGGCCATCACCATCATGCTGGCCATCGGCGTTTCCGCCATGAGCCGCCGCCGGGCCATCATCCGGAAACTCCCGGCCGTCGAGACCCTCGGGAGCACGGACGTCATTTGCTCGGACAAAACCGGCACGCTGACCGAAAACCAAATGACCGTGCAAGCCGTCTACGCCGACGGCACCGACCTCGAGGTGACCGGCGCCGGGTACGACCCGACCGGTTCGATCGGCGGCGACGACGCGCTGACAGCCGATGCGCGGGAGACCCTCCTGGCCGGCGCACTCTGCAACAACGCATCGCTCGTTTACGACGAGAGCGAGGGTGCTTGGACGATCAAAGGCGACCCGACGGAGGCCGCTCTTTTGGTCAGCGCGCACAAAGCAGGGATGGTCGCCGATGAAGTGCAGGAAGATTTTCCGCGCGTGGACGAAATTCCCTTCGAATCAGCCCGGCAATTCATGGCCACGCTGCACGACACGCCGGAGGGAACACATCGCCGCATCTTCGCCAAAGGCTCGCTCGATGCGCTGTCGCACTTGGCCGGGGGCGAGCAAGACGCGTGGCATGAGGCAGCGCACCGCATGGCCAAGCACGGACTCCGCGTGCTCGCTTTCGCCTGCGCGGATGTCGACGCCGACACCACGCGTCTGGAGACGGATGCGCTCCGCGGCACCCTGCGTCTGGTCGGACTCCAAGGCATGATCGACCCGCCCCGCGATGGCGTGCGCGAGGCCATCGCACTTTGCCGTTCGGCCGGCATCCGCGTGAAAATGGTCACCGGCGACCATCCCATCACCGCCGCCGCCATCGCGCGCCAACTCGACCTCGACGGTTGCGGCGAAGAGGCACCGCCGCCCGAGGCCGTGGAAAGCCGCCGACTCGAGGCCACCGACGACAATCAATTGGCCGACTTGGCCGAGTCCGTCGATGTCTTTGCCCGCGTCTCGCCCGAACAGAAACTGCGTCTCGTTCGCGCGCTACAGGAACGCGGACATATCACCGCGATGACCGGCGACGGCGTCAACGATGCCCCGGCACTCAAGCAGGCCAACATCGGCATTGCCATGGGACGCAGCGGGACGGACGTGGCCAAAGACGCCGCCGACATGGTGCTGACCGACGACAACTTCGCTTCGATCGAGGCCGCGGTGGAGGAAGGCCGCACCGTTTTTGCCAACCTGACCAAATTCATCACCTGGACCCTGCCGACCAACCTCGGCGAAGGTCTCATCGTGCTCGCCGCCGTCGCCGCCGCCATGCCCTTGCCCGTTTCCGCCGTGCAAATCCTTTGGATCAACATGACCACCGCCATCTTTCTCGGTCTCATGCTGGCCTTCGAACCGAAGGAAAAGGACATCATGAGCCAGCCGCCGCGCCCCGCTTCGACGGCCATCCTCTCCCCGGCCATTGTCTGGCGCACCCTCTTGGTCGGGGTGTTTATCGTCCTCTCCGCCATGCTCATTTTCCTTTGGCAGCGCTCCCAAGGAGCGTCGATCGAGCAAGCCCGCACCGCCGCTGCCGCCGTGGTTGTCGTCATCGAAATGTTCTACCTGCTCAGCTGCCGCTCCCTCGACCGATCACCGCGCGCTGTCGGGTGGTTTTCCAATCCGTGGATCTTCCTCGGGCTCGGACTGATGGCCGCCGCGCAACTCCTCTTCACCTACGCGCCATTCATGAACAACCTCTTCGGCACCACGCCCCTGCCTTGGCAGACATGGCTTCCCATCCTCGGCACCGGCATGGCAGCCTACCTCCTCGTCGCCTTCGAAAAATGGCGGCGGCGCACATGACCGTCGGCCAGCGCCCTCCCTTTCTTTGCCCGTAGCCGGGCAAGCTCACGCTCTGAATCCGCTCCCCCCTTGCCAAGCAACGCTCAGGCGGGACTTGAGCCAACCGGCTGCCAAATCGGCGACCTGTTCGAGCGCACCCGGCTCTTCGAACAAGTGCG
>CAZJGQ010000139.1:0-4273 GCA_964545425.1 uncultured Chthoniobacter sp.
GCCACGCCTTGCGCGTTCCACCAGCTCGCCAAAACATCCCGCTCGGCTTGGGCGGTGGTCAGACCGGACAGCAAAAAGCAGAGGATGCACAAATAGCCACGCATTCGCGCAAGGCGGGGCCGGAGGAAGGCACCGGAAGGGAGACACGCCGTGCATTTGCGCATGGAGTCCATGGAGGGCGGCGAGGATTAGCTGCGAGGCGGGCGCGGCGGAAGCGAATTGTGGCGGCGCAGGGCGGACAGCTCGCCTCGCCTAAGGACGGATATTAGGGTGGAGCCAAGCTTTGCATCCTTACCTCCTTCTGCCCCTCACCTCGGCCCTGCTTTATGCCATGGCCGCACTCTGCCTAAAGGTAGCACTCGGGCGCGGTGCCACGACATGGTCGGTTCTTTTCTACAGCAATGCGACGATGGGCGCTTTGTTCCTGCCGCTGCTTTTCTTCGGACCGTCCGGATGGCAGTTGTCGGGAACTCCGCTGGCCTTGGCGGCGGGCCTGCTTTTCTTCCTCGGACAAATCGGAACGTTCCGTTCGCTGCAAAGCGGCGATGTTTCCATCGCCACACCCGCCCTCGCCGCGAAGGTTGTTTTTGTCGCGCTGCTCAGCCTGGCCATTCCCGGCAGCCGTCCGGATCCCGATCTCTGGCTGGCCGTTCTGCTGACCATGGGCGGCATGCTTTTGCTGCACGGACGACCGGACCTGACAGCCACGCGTCCTTGGCCGACCTTGCTCTGGGCGCTTTTCGCCGCGCTGAGTTACGCCGCGACCGACATTGTCGTGCAAATCGGCGCGCCGGTCGCCGGATTCACCCTCTTTATGCCGGTCATGTTCGGCACGGTGGCGCTGTTGTCCCTGCCGCTGCTCCGACCGCATATTTTGCGCGCGACGCGTCCGTCCATCGACCGGCGAACCGGCGGATGGCTGGCCGCGGGCGTGCTGTTGCTCGGTCTGCAGGCCATCGGCATGGGCACGGCGATCGGACTTTTTGGCGACGCAACCGGCGCCAACGTGGTCTACGGATCGCGTGGATTGTGGAGCTTGCTCCTGCTTGCCTTGGTGGCGAAGCAACTGGGGATCACCGACGCGGTGTTCGATCGCCGAACTTTGGCCCTGCGCGTGGCCGGCAGCGTGCTGATTCTTGGAGCGGTGATCTTGGTCATGTTCTGAAGGAGCAAGACCACCGAGGACACGGAGAGAGAAGGTGGATCGCGATGTCCCCATCGCGATTTTGACCTCACACATCGCGCTCGGAGAGCGCGATCCACCTCAATCCGCTGCGCGACGCGCCAGCGCGGACACCGACTTGGCCGACCACCACACCGGCAAAGCCCGCCTCATCCATCGTTTCACTTCGGCGCGGGGAACTTTGGCCGGCGTGAGAAGCGACGGCGATTGCTTGGAAGTCAGGGCCAAGGTGCGCCAGCCGAGGAGAGCCGGAAGCAACGTTGCGTAGCGCAGACGCCCGGAATGGAGGGCCGCGCAATACTCCGCTCCCTCCCCGAGCCAGACACGCGCTTGTTCCGTCCAACGCGCCACGTCCTCTGCAGTGACATAAACGCGCCCCAGCGCCGCATCCATCCGGCGATCACGCAGGATGTTCACCAGCTGCAACGCCTGGCCGTAATGCCGTGCGCGCTGACGCATCATCTCGATCGGGTCACGCGCAAAGTCGCCCAACCGCGTCGCGCACAAATCGGTCCAGAACTCCCCGACACTACCCGCCACCAGATAGGTGTAGCGCTCGAGTTCGGCATCATCGAGCGGCGGCGCCCCCGGACTGAAGCGTTCGAGATCGAAAATCTGCCCCTCGAGAATTTTATCGAGCACCGCTGAGATGCGCCGATCCGGCGACACGTGCATCCGCTGCCACAGCGTCGGCAGTTCGGACAACAACTGCCGCTCCGCCGGATCGCGTTGCTGGCGCATCCAATCATCGGCACGGTAGCCGGAGATTGCGGAATGCTCCAACGAAGCGCGAGCCGCGCGGAGAAGCTCCACGCGTTGCCCCTCCGCGGCGGTGGAAGTATCCGCAATGGTGTCGGTGGCACGCGCAAGCAAGTAAGCCAAAGCGACGTCGTCGCGCACCGGACGCGGCAGGAGGCGGATGGTCAGATAAAACGTCCGCGAAGTGCGGCGGAGGATTTCGCGTTCGTTCATCATCGCGCTCCGACGTGAAAGACGCGGATCCGTTCGCGCGCAGCAATGCCGAGACCGACCACTTCGGCCGAGGCGGGCCACAGGACGCTTTTGCCGAGCGCAGGCAAACCGTTTTCCTTGCGATATCGGTCGAGGACGTCCATGCCGAGCACATCGATCGCCACCGGATTGCGCGAAGCGTAAATCGCCCCGTGATTCACGCTGTATTGCGGCTCGGGAAAAGGTCCGCCGGCAAATTGCGGACGAAGCGCATCGAGGATGGTCAGCACGACTTTGCCGCCGAGGCGCGGGTCGGCATAGATCTCCGGAAGATACGGATCGCCGAAGTGGGGCGGACGGGCCAGCCGTCGCCAATTGTCGAGATTGTCCAGCACCATGCCGGAGAGCGCGCCGTTGACGCCGGAGGACAAATGGTCGGTCAGCGCAGGCAGATGGACAATTTTGTCGACCGCCCCGAGCACGACGGACAAGTGGCTCTTGCTCGACGTCTGGTTGCCGCCGCCTTCGGGATCGAACTCGCGGTCGCCCACGATGAGTTTTCCCATGGCCGCCGCGGTGATGGTTTCATCCGCGCTGTAACCGCCCACGCGATCGGTGGACACCACCGAGAACCGGCGACCGAGCGACCCGTAGCGGGCCCGGTTGATGTCCTCCCATTCGCGATCCCAAATGACAATGCGCTTGGGCGCAACGCCCGCGGCGACCAACCCCTCGGCCACGGCCGTGACGATGGCGGGATGCGTCGAGGAAACCGGTGCGCCCGACGTGGACACTTTGAGTCCAACGCGATCCGTGGGTTTGACAAACACGCGCCAGGCCTCGGCGATGTCCGCGCGTCCGGCGGCGGCCATGACCAGACTGTCGACCATGCGACGGATCGTTTCCTCGGAGAAACGCCCGGATTTCGCATCACCGGGATACTCGGCGAGAAAGACCGGACTGTTCGTTGGCGGGGCGGGCGTTGGCAGGTCCTCGCCCCGCGCCACCAAAGAGAGGGCGCAGAGAACCGCAAGCCATGCGGCGAACTTCATGCCGCGGGCGCGGGTCCGAGGGGGGCGACGAGGCGGACGTTGAGGGGTTTTACTTTGTCGTAGATGCGCTCGGCGACGGAGGCGCCGCCTTCGTAGCCGCGGGCCAGCATTTCCAACTTGGCGTCCAGGTTGTCGATGTAATGCAGCGCGATGGCTTCGGGCGTCTTCGGCTGGACGGGCGAACCAAATTCCAGCTCACCGTGATGCGCGGCGATGAGATGCAACAAATGCAGGCGCACGTCTTCGTTGTCCGGTTGGAGGTCTTTCCACTCGTCGAGGGGAAGCGACTTCCACAGCGTGTTGACCAATTCGATCCCGATGTTGATGTGGCCGAGCAATTCGCCTCGCTCGTCGAAGGGCATGGTAAAGCCGCCTTCCTCCACGCAGTTCTCCCAGAGCTTGCCGCAGTCGTGGAAAAGGACGCCGGATTGCAGCAAGTCGCGGTGCAGGACCGGATTGGCTGCGCAGATGGCGTCGCCGTAGCGCATCATTTGCGCCACGTGCTCGACGAGACCGCCTCGGCGGGCATGATGGAAAAAGCGCGCGGCGGCGGTGCGGCGGAAACGCAGACCGAACTTGTCGAGAAACGTCTCGCCCAGCGCCTTGAGGCGCGGGTCTTTCATCGCGGCGACTTCGGCGGCGATGAATTCGTAATCCGCCTCCTGCTTGGCCCGCAGGTCGGCCGGGCCGGCCAGGAACTCGTCTTTGGCTTCACCGGTCAAGGGCGCGAAACTCCAGCGCTTGGCTTCGAGTCCGAATTGCGGATGGACGGTGAATTCGCCTTCTAGTTTGAGGCAGGCGCCGGTGGCCAATTCCTGCGCGCTGGTGAATTGTCCGTTGTCCGACCAGACACGCAGGACAAATCTATCGCGGGCATCGACCAACTGGATCTCGAGGAAAGGTTTTCCGTCCTTGGAAGCTTTCTCGGTCACCGTTTCGACCAGCACCGGAAGAACGGCGCGCGTGCGGCCCTCGCGGGCGGCCACGCGCAGCGAAGCGATGTCGGTCAGTTCGGCCATGGCGCGTCAGGCTTTGGCCAGCGCTTCCCACGCGGCGCGCTGCGCGTCGGTCAGGCTGGTCGGCAACT
>CAZJGQ010000140.1:0-4272 GCA_964545425.1 uncultured Chthoniobacter sp.
CCCGGCGGACAGGCTGTCGCGCCCTACCTTTTGTCGCATATCGGCCCCAGTTACTTCCAAACCACACCCGCCCGCGCGCGGGTTCAGGGACTCCCTGACCCGTAATTATGCAAAACTTACCACCGGAAGGTTGAGCCTCGGCGCAGGTATTTCAGGGGGGGCACAGGCGTCCCGCCTGTGGTGTCCGGTCGTGACGGGCGAGACCCGCACACAGGCGGGCAGGCTGCCCGTGCCCCCTGCCCGAGCGGCGTCGCGCTCGGCAAACAGTGAGTGGATTTTCGCCGATGTGCAGCTCTGTGGCAGCACCGGAAAACGCAGACGGTTTGGTATAGTGACCGCCAAGGCAGAGGACCCCGCGTGATCCGCGGAGGGGGGCGGAGGAGCGCCTGATACGAGCGTTCCCTTGCTTTTGGACTGCTCCCGCAGGGGCAAGAAAAAGTGGCATCGGCTTCTCTCCGAGCCGTAGGCTCTACGAGCAGGAGACCAGCCGATGAGACCGGTTTCTTCATTGGCAAGGATGCCAATGCCACGGGTTTTTCCGGCTAACCAGAGTCCATTTGTGAATGGGCGCTGGGATAAAGGTGGAACGGAGAGTCATCAGGGTGCGGGGCCAACCGACACCTGCGGAAGGAGAGGTGTTATCCGTTGGACGAATTGGCGGAGGGGGCTTCGGCGCAGACTTGGTTGCGGCCGCTTTGTTTGGCGCGGTAGAGGCATTGGTCGGCGCGTTTGACCAAACCGGGCAGATCTTCGTCGCCATGGTCGGACCACTCGGCCACGCCGATGGAAACGGTGAAGGCGACGGATTTTTCGGCGGGGAGTTGCACCGGCTCCGCGCCGAGGGCTCGGCGGATGCGTTCGGCGACATGGCGTGCTCCGGCCAGCGGGGTGTCGGGCATGAACACGGCGAATTCCTCGCCGCCGAGCCGCGCGAAGATGTCGACCTCGCGCAGGTGCGGCGCGCAGACGCGGGCGAGGGCGCGCAGGACTTCGTCGCCCGCCTCGTGTCCGAGCGTGTCGTTGATCGTTTTGAATTTGTCGATGTCCATCATGAGCAGCGAAATCTTCCCGTGCTCGCGCAGGGCGCGGGAGAGTTCGCGGCGGGCCAGATTTTCGAATTGCCGGCGGTTGAGCAGTCCGGTGAGCGCGTCGGTGGTGGCCTGGCGCTCGAGCAGTTGTTCCGCTTCCACTTCCTTGTCCACGACGCGGAAGGAGGCGACGAGACCATTCAAGTTTCCCCCGGGATCGCGATAGGGGCCGCCGTGCACCTCGATCCAACGGGCCGTGCCGTCCTTGGCGAGAACCCTGGCGCGGTTCACAATGTTTTCGCCGCGGGCCATCTTCACCTTGTCGTCCTCGAAGCGCTCCCGACCCTCGGCGTCGACCAAGATGCTGTGGCCGGGCCGGCCGATCCAGTCGCCGATGTCCCAGCCGAGGGCGGCCTTGAGCGAGGGTGAGACCCAGATGATGGTGTCCGTGGCGTCGATGCGCATGACCACATCGGACGAGTTGCTGGCCAGCAGGCGGTAGTGCTCTTCCGAGGCGGCCAGTTGTTGCGCCATGCGGTAGCGGTCGGTGACGTCGCGCCAGGTGAAGCTGAGGGCGTCGCCCACGCGGACGGCGCGGATGTCATAGCGCCGCTCCTCGGCGAGGATTTCGTGGGGGTAGACAAAGTCGTTGAGGACCAGCGGTTGGCCGGATTCGAGGGCATGGCGATACAAATCCAACAGTCCCGTGGAGGTGTGGGCCGGCAGTAGTTCGAGCAAGCGGCGGCCGACGAGTCGCGCGCGCTCGAGGTGGTTGTATTCGCAGGCAGCCTCGTTGGCGTCGGTGTAAAGAAAGTCGATGATGCGGCCTTGGCCGTCGCGCACGGCCTCGAGCATGACGTGGGGGTCGAGGAGCGAATCGAGGGTGGCGTGCAGGCGGGCGCGTTCCATTTCCAAGGCGGCGCGGGCTTGGACCATGTTGTGGATGTCCTGCCAGCCGCCGACGAGGTGGGTGACGGTGCCGGCGTCGTCGAGGGCGGGGCGCATGTGGACGGAGAACCAGTGGTAGCCGTCGGTGCGGATGCGGATGCGCAGTTCGATCTCGAAGCCGATGCCGTCTTTGAGCCCGGCCTGGGCGGCGGTCAGACGGTCGGTGTCGTCGGGATGGACAAGATCGCGGAAGTGCCGCCCGACGAGTTGCTCGGGGGTCCATCCCGTGTGGGCAGTCACCGAAGAAGTGATCCACTCGATGAGGCCGTCCATACTGCAGCGGAAGACGACGTCGGAGGCGTTCTCGGCGAGCAAGCGGTATTCCTGCTCGCGGCGGGCGAGGTCCTCGCGGGCTTTGACCTTCTCGGTGACGTCGCTGATGGAGATGCGGCAGAAGTCCGCTTGGCCGCCGGAGGGCGCGACCGGGGCGAGTTCGAGGCGGCCCCAGAAAAACGAGCCGTCGGACTTGAGCAAGCGCAGTTCGCAGGTCTGCGCCGCGCGTTCGGAGAGGAGCTTCTTCCTCGTGAGATAAAAGATGTCCTGATCCTCGGGCCGAATGATGCGGCCGAGGGGGAGCTTGACCAGCTGTTCCCGGGGCAGTCCGAGCAGGCGGGCCGCGGTGAGGTTGGCCTCGAGGACGAGGTTGTGGTCGTCGAGCGTGATATAACCGACGGGGGCAAGGTCGAAGAGTTCGAAGTAGCGGGCACGTTCGGTGTCGAGCGAGGACTGCAGGCGGCGCAGTTCCTCGTTCTGCATTTCCAGCTCGACCTGGTGAACGAGCAATTCGTGCAGTGTCTCTTCGGCATCGGCGCCGGGGCGGACCGGCCGGGCCATCTTGGCCACGGCGGCCTCGGCCTTGCGGCGCAGGGCGGCAGCCTCGTCCTTTGGCGGTGGGCTCATGCGGTCTCCTTGCGCGGGTGTTCCGTGGTGGCGATGGCGTAAACTTTGCCGGCGTCGTCGACCAGAGCGGTGGCGGTGACCTCGACGGCGAGGGTGCGTCCGTCTTTGGTCCGGCGCGAGGACGGGTAAGCCGGGAGGACTTCGCCGCGGATGAGGAGTTGCAACTTGGCGAGTTCATCGTCCTGCAGACCGGCGGGGACGCGGTCGCGGAAGGCGAGTTGCAGGGCTTCGGCTTCGGTCCACCCATACATGCGCGCGGCGGCGGGGTTCCACGCGCGGGTGTTGCCGTCGAGGTCCTGCACGGTGACGGCATCGTGGGCGTCGCGGACGACGACGGCGAGGCGGAGGAGTTCGTTGGCTTTGCGCAGTTCCTCGCGGGTGCGCACCATGGCGGTGATGTCGATGAAGGAAATGACCGCGCCCTCGATGACGTTTTCCAGCGTGCGGTAGGGCTGGATGCGCATGGTGTAGAATTTGCCTTCGTTGGTTTCGACCTCGATTTCCTTGGGCACGAGGGTGTCGAGGACTTCCTTGGTGTCGGCAACGAGGCGGTCATAGCCGGTGAGGTTGGAAACAAGGTGTCCCACGGGGCGGCCGACGTCGCTGAGGATGAGATTGATGATGCCGCTGGCCGCCGGGGTGAAGCGCATGATGCGCAACTGGTGGTCGACGAAGACCGTGCCGATGCCGGTGCCGGCCAGCAGGTTGTTCATGTCGTTGTTGGCCTGGGAGAGGCTGAGGACTTTGGTCTGGAGTTCGGCGTTGACCGTGCTGAGTTCCTCGTTGACCGACTGGAGTTCCTCTTTCGACGTCTCGAGTTCCTCATTGGTCGATTGCAGCTCCTCGTTGACCGACTGCATTTCCTCGTTGGACGACTGGAGTTCCTCGGTCGCGCTCTGCAGTTGCTCGTTGGCGCTGCGCAGATATTCCTCCTTGGCCTGCAACTCACGGCGCAGGGCGGCGATGCCGGTTTCGGCGCCGCGGCGGGCGCGGGCCGGTTTTTCCGTGACCGGCGCGGGTTGCCCGAGCACGACCATGAAGAGGGCGGGCTCGTTGCTTTTGTCCGCGCCGACCGGGCGCACGGTGAGATCGGCTTCGAGGGTATGTCCGTCACCGGCGATGCGCACGCGCGGGACATGGACGGCGGCGGAGCTTTTGTCCGCTTTGCGCAGGGCGGAGGTGAGCGCGGGGCGGAGTCCCTCGCGGGCCATCTTGAGGATGTTGCTCACGCCGGGTTCGCCGGTGGACGGCTCGAGGTAGAGGCCGGTGCGTCCGTGGAGGTAGAGAATGTCGCCGCGCCCGTCGACCAGTGCGCCGACCAGCGCGGCGTGGGCGAGGAGTTCGCGCTCGGCCAGTTCCCGCACGGGGGTTTTCAGCGGCGTGGCTGGGCGCGCGT
>CAZJGQ010000141.1:0-4246 GCA_964545425.1 uncultured Chthoniobacter sp.
CGGATGTCGAGAAGGTTGGGGGACTTTGGTGTCACTCGTAGCGCAGCGCGCTGACAGGATCCATGCGCGCGGCGAACCACGCGGGAATGACGGCGGCCACCGTGCAGATGAGGAAGGCGCTGGCGCAGATGATGGCGATGTCGGAGGGGACGATTTCGGCGGGGATCTCGGAGAATTGGTAGATGGAGGCGGGGAAAATCTCGATGCCCATGATGCCGGAGAGCCACTGGCTGACTTGGTTGCGGTATTGCACCAGCCAGATGCCGGTGGCCAGTCCTATCAGCGTGCCGAAGATGCCGACGACGATACCCTGACCGACGAAGACGCCGATGATCTGTCCGGTCCGCGCGCCGAGTGCCTTGAGAATGCCGATCTCGCGCGTCTTCTGCACGGTCACGGTGATCAGCGTGTTCATGATCCCGAATGCGGCGACGATGACGATGAAGAGGAGAATGAAAAACATGACATTGCGCTCCATGTGGATGGCCTCGAAGAGTTCGCGGTTCATGTCCATCCACGTGGCCACGGAAAGTCCGGGGTCGATGCGGCCTTCCATCCGCTGTCGGATGGCCGCCGCTTCGTAAGGGTGAACTGTTTTGATGGTCAGCCCGTGAACGCCGTCGCCGAGGCCGTAGAGTTCCTGCCCGATATGCAGAGGCACGAGCATGAACTCGGAATCGTAGAGGTAACGTCCGGAAGAGAAGATGCCGGTGACGGTGAGTTCGAGCGGCAGGATCATTTCGCGCAACTCGCCCGCTGACTTTGCTTTGTCCCCGTCCTTCTCCAGTGCGTCGATGCCCTCGACGATCTGCTCAAGATTGCCTGGCGAGTAAACCGTGATGGTGTCTCCCACGCCGACACCGAGGATGCCGGCCAAGGCCGAACCGATGACCGTTTCGTTGCCGTCGAGTTTCATCTCTCCCGCCGTCATGAAGTCCTGCAGTGCCGTGACCTCGCGCTCCGCTTCCGGATCGATGGCGCGGATTTTCGGTGCGAGGCGACGTCCCATGAACTCGGCCAGAACGGGACCCTGCACAAACGGCGCGACACCGGTGACGCCTTCCACTCCGCGGATTTGCGCGGCTTGCGCCGGCCAATCCATGAGGATCGTTTCGCCGCCGGCCACGAGGTGGGCGTCGAAGCCGAGCACTTTGCGGCGCAATTCCTGCTCGAATCCGGTCATGACCGAAATGACCAGAATCAGCACCATGATTCCCAAGGTGACGCCGAGGATGGAAATCACCGTGATGAGGCTTAAAAAGGTTCGTTTGGGACGCAGATAGCGCAGGGCCAGGAAAAGGCTGAATGGTTTGGTCATGGCGAAGGGATGCTCCGGCGAAGTGGTAATCTTCCGCGGTCCGGGGACGGAAGCAAAGGATTTGCTCGCCGGCCGCCGGATGGTGTTTGATGGACGGCCATGAGCAAACCATTCGAAGGACAAGTGGCCGTGGTCACCGGGGCGGGGCGCGGGATCGGGGAGTCGATCGCCAAGAAGCTGGCCGATGGCGGCGCCAAAGTGGCGGTGGTCAGCCGGACCGAGGCCAACGCCGGCAAAACAGCCGACGCGATCAACGCGACGCATGCGGGTGCGGCCAAGGCCTACGCGGTCGACGTGGCGGATTTCCAAGCGGTGCAGGAGTTGGCGGACGCCATACTCAAGGACTTCGGCAAGGTCGACATCTTGGTCAACAATGCCGGACTGACCCGCGACGGCCTGAGCATGCGCATGAGCAGCGAGGACTGGGACGTGGTGGTCGACACCAACCTCAAGGGTGCTTTCAACTTCATCCGCGCCGTGCAGCGCCCGATGGCCAAGCAACGCAGCGGACGCATCATCAACATCAGCTCGGTCAGCGGCATCATGGGCAATGCCGGCCAAGCCAACTACGCGGCGAGCAAAGCGGGCCTCATCGGTTTGACCAAAACGATCGCCCGCGAGCTTTCCGGTCGCGGTATCACGGTGAACGCCGTGGCACCGGGGTTTATCGAGACGGACATGACCAATGTTCTTCCCGAAAATATCCGCACCGCGGTGGTCGAACGCATTCCGCTCGGGCGCTTTGGCGCGCCGGACGATATTGCCTCGGCCGTGGCCTTCCTTGCGGGCGCCGAAGCCGGTTACATCACGGGCCAAACGCTCGTCGTGGACGGCGGGATGGTGATGTAAGGCCATGCTGCTTTACCTGCTGCGGCATGCCGAGGCCGAGGTGCTGGCCGCCACCGACAGTGCGCGGCGCCTCACGCCCAAGGGCGACGAGCAGGCGCAGCGGGTCGGGAAATTCTGCCGCAAGCAGGGTTTGGAGCCCGGAGTCATTCTTTCCAGCCCGGTGACCCGCGCCCTGCAAACGGCCAAGCTGGTGCTGAAAAACCTGCCGGGTCCGGAATTGATCGAGGTGCCTTGGGCGGCGTGCGGGATGGATCCGATGACGGCGATGCACGAACTGAACGCCTTCGACCGCTTTCCCTCGGTCATGCTGGTCGGCCATCAGCCCGATCTCGGCGCGCTGGCCGCCGTGCTGCTCGGGATGCCGCACTTGCAAAGTTTGCGCGTGCGTAAGGCGTTGCTCCTCGGCGTCGATGCCTCGCGCGGACTCAACCCCGGACGCGGCGTGCTCCAATTTTTTCTGCCGGTCAAAATGATGTGACCCGCAGGGGCACGAGCAGGGAGCAGGGAGCCGGGAGCATGGAGCCGGAAATCAATCTGCGCGGCACGCTGGAATGCGGTCAGGTGTTCCATTGGACGGAGCGTCCGGACGGCGCTTGGGAGGGCCTGATCGGCGAGTCACTTGTGGTTGTCCGCGAAGAGAAAGGACGCCTTGAGGTCGTCGAAGGAGAGGGTGGTCCGGTGGCCCGTTACTTCGCCTTGGACCACGATTTGGAGGGGATTTATGCGGGATTCCCGAATGATCCGACCATGCTTGTGGCCTTGGACTTTTGCCGGGGCCTGCGGATAATCCGCCAACCGACGTGGGAGTGTTTGGCCACGTTCATCACTTCGTCCATGAAGCAAGTCGCCCATATCCGGCAGATGTCCTTCGCGCTGCGCTCGCGTTTCGGGCGTGCCGTGTCCGGATCTTCCTGGGCGGCCTACCCGGAACCGGAGCGCTTGGCGGCGGCGCGCGAGGAGGACTTGCGTGCCTGCGGGCTCGGCTACCGGGCGAAAAATCTCAAGGCGACGGCGGAACGTGTGGCGTCCGGCGAAGCGGACCTTGCCGCGTGGGAGAAGCTGGATGATGCCGGGCTGCGCGAGGCGCTCTGCACTTTGCCCGGCGTCGGACGCAAGGTGGCCAACTGCGTGATGCTTTTCGGTTACGAACGACTCTCCGCCTTTCCGGTCGACACGTGGATCGCGCGGATCATGCGCAAGAACTATTGGCGCGGCCGCGGCAAAGCGACGCCCTTGGCCATGGAGCAAAGGCTGGCCCGACGTTTCGGTCCGCATGCCGGCTACGCGCAGCAGTATTTGTTCCATCACGCTCGGATGACGCAGAAAGCGAGGGCCGAGCGGTGAGCGGGACGCGCGTGATGGAAAGGAAGCAGCAGCGCCGACGGACGTGGTGGGCGCTTCTGTGGTCCATCTTGGTCCATGCAACGATCATTCTTGTCGTTGCCTGGATTTACATCATGGAAATCGAGCCGCCGCCCGAGCCGGTGGAGGAAATCGAAATCACGATCATCGAACCACCGCCGCCCGCTCCGGCCCAACCGCAGTTCGTCGACACCTCGGCGCCCGAGGCGGAGAAGCCGCCCGAGCAAGCGGCCTTCGAGTCGGACCGCGATACCTTGGCGGCCTCGCCCGATGCGGCGCAAGGCGCGGAGCCGCTGCCGACGCAAGACGGACAGGATCAGAAATTCCTCGAACTCGAGCGGCAGGAGCTCGCTCTGGCCAAAGTCGACGAGGCGCCGCCTGCTCCCGAGTCTCCGCCCTCCGAGCCCGCGCCGCCCGAGCCGCCGCAACCGGAAACCCCGCAGGAGACCGCCGAGAAAAAAGAAGAGACCGAGACACCCGAACCTGATGCTTTGCGGGTAGCCGGGCAACCGGAACCGCAAAAGGAGCCCACGGAACGCAGGCTTCCGCCCGCGCCGCCGCCTTCGCGTCCGTCATTCCAACGTCAGGCCCGTCCCACCCGCCTGACCGGCAACGTGAGCAACCGCGGCCGCGCCGCCGTGGCATCGCTGGCCACGCCGCTCGGCCGCTACCGCAAGGCGATCAGCGATGCCATCGGTTCCAGTTGGTATCACCACA
>CAZJGQ010000142.1:0-4182 GCA_964545425.1 uncultured Chthoniobacter sp.
GGATGGCTGCGCGAAAGGATGATTTGCGGGCCGTCCTTGCCGTTTTCCACCGCAACGACATAGGCGCGCAAACGGTCGCCCACGCTGTAGTCCTCGGTGACGACGCGCTCGCGCGACGGCATGACGGCCTCGAATTTGCCGAGGTCGAAGATGACGTCGCTTTTGACGAAACGGCGGACCGTGCCGCTGACGATGTCGCCCGCGCGGTCCTTGAATTCCTCGTAAATCCGCTCCTTCTCGACGCGGCGGATGCTCGACATGATGGCGTTGCGGGCCACGCCGGCGGCGATGCGGCCGAAAGCGGCGGGCTCGACTTCCACTTCGAGGGTGTCGCCGGGCTGGATCCCGGGTTTGATGACCTGCGCGCGGGCCAAGAGCATTTCCTCCTGAGGATTGGTCACTTTTTCCACCACGAGCACATTGGCCACGCCGCGGATCTTGCCGGTCTTCGGGCTGATCTCGACGCGCAGCTCGCGGGTGAACCCGCCGAAGCCTTTGCCTGCGGCTTTGATAATGGCCTCCTGCATGGCTTGAAGCAGGGTCTCGCGCGAAATCCCGCGTTCGCGCTCCAGATATTCCAGCATGGTCAGCAGCTCGTTACTCATGGTCGTGTGTATTTTGAGGATAAAAAAAAGTGGGCCGAAACCCACTTTTCGTCAGAAAAGGTTGCCGGGAGACTACTGACGGCGCCGGACAGTGTCAAGACGTGCGCGATGCAGGGTTCGAACCTGCGACATCTTGCGTGTGAAGCAAGCGCTCTACCACTGAGCTAATCGCGCAAAGAAGAGCCTCTTTATCTGCCACGCCCGGCGGGAGGCGTCAATCCCGCTACCGCACAAGCAGGCGGTCGCCGGCCGAGAGCCCCTCGAGCACGGGGTAAAATCCGTCCAACTCCTCACCGACCCGCACGCGCACGCTCTCCGGCGCCCCTTCCCCCTGCCCCACGCGCAGCACATAAGCTCCCGCACCTTCCAACCTCACACAGGCCGTCGGGATAAAGAGCTGGTTTTCATAAAGTCCGACCTGCGCGGTGATCTCGCCGGTTAGACCGCCGCGCAGGGCGAGGTCAGAATTGGGCAGTTCGCCCTCGACGCGAAAGAGCCGCGTTTCGGCATCGGACGCGCGGGCCACGTGCACCACGGGCACTTCAAAAACCTGGCCGGGCGCGGCGGGCAAACGCAGTTGGATCTTCTTTCCCGCAGGGAACGAAGCAACGTCGCGCTCGTTGACATAAAACACGACGCGCAACCGGCTGGTGTCGACCATGCGGACGACGGGTTGGTTGACATTGACCGCCTCGCCCACCTGGACGAGACGCTCGACGACGGATCCGTCGAAAGGCGCGCGGATCGTGTGGTCCTCCAAACGCGCCTTGGTCGCATCCTCCTCGGCATCGGCCTGACGCGCCTCGGCGCGGACGGCCTCCACTTGGGTCCGCGAAACCACGCGGCTCTGACCGAGTTTCTCCGCCTCGCCCAGCAGGCGCTGCAATTCGACGAGCTTGGCCTCGGCCCGGCGGTAATCGCTGGCCGCGATTTCGTCGTCGAGCAGGACAAGCGGGTCGCCCGTCTTGGCCAGCGAGCCGGGCTCGACCTTCACCTCGGCCACGCGTCCGGCCACCTCGGCCGGAACGTCGGCAACCAACCAAGGATCAACGGCCGTAGCGTAGCGCCGCTCGCGCTCCACCGTGCGTGGTTCCACGGTGAAGATGAAATCCTCGCGCTCCTTGAGCGAAGACTTTTCGTCCTGCAGGCGGCGCCGCTGCTCGACCGAGTCGAAGTATCGTCCAATGGCCGCCAACGCCACCGCGACGACGAGGAAGAGTCCGGCGAAGGCGAGGATGGCGCGCTTGGATCGGCGGGCGAGCATGGAAAAAGATAAACCGCGGGACCGGCCGCGTCACGCGTCAGCCATCAAGCCGCACGATGCACTCGATCTCGACCTGCATGTTGAGCAGCTGCGCCCCCACCGTGGTGCGCGCCGGGTAATCGCCCTGGAAAAATTCCTTATAGACCCCGTTCATCTCGGCGAAGTTTTTCTCGGTCAGCTGGGCCAAGTAAACGCGCACGCTGACCACGTCGGACAGCTTGCCACCCCCGCCCTCGACCACCTTGCGCAGGTTGGTCAGGACCACGCGGGTCTGCTCGGCGACCGGGCCGTCGCACATTTTGCCCGTGGCCGGATCCATCGGGACCATGCCGGAGAGAAAGAGGAATTTGCCCTCCGCGGCGACCGCGAGGGAGTAAGGACCGATGGCCGAGGGGCCTTCGGGAACGGAGGTGATGCATTTGCGCATAATGGTCTTTCTATCCCCGATAAACGGAGCGCTAGCCAGAATAAAGGTGGATCGCGATGGCGTTGACCGATTATCGCGCCGGGACGGCGCGATCCACCCCCCGAGCTACCGTGTTGCGCAGCGACTCCACCTCGCGGGCCGACAACTCCCGCCACGATCCGCGGGGAAGACGTCCGAGCTTGAGCGGTCCTAGCCGGGTGCGCGTGAGACGTTTCACTTTGTAGCCGAGCGCGGCAAACATGCGGCGCACCTGGCGGTTGATGCCCTGGGTGAGCACGACGCGCACCTTGTTCGCCCCCTCGATATGCACGTGGGCGGCTTTGGCCCGGCCTTCCTCGAGGTAGATGCCCTTGAGTAGCTTCGGGATGAACTTCGCGTCGAAGGCACGGTCGAGGATCACGTCATATTCTTTTTCCACGTGGCGCGAGGGATGAGTGATGGCTTGGGCCAGCGCGCCGTCGTTGCTCAAAAGGAGCAACCCCTCGCTGTCCGCATCGAGCCGTCCGACATGAGGCAGCGTGACCGCATCGCGCGGCAGCAAATCGTAAACCGTCGGCTTTCCTCCCTGCGAAGCGCGGGAACTGAGACAGCCCGAGGGTTTGTGCAGAACGAGATAACGCGCGCTTTCCGGCCGCACCACGCGGCCGCGCGCCACCACCGTGTCGCCGGGTTGCACCATCGTGGCCAACTCGCGCACGGCGCGTCCGTTGATACGAACCCCGCCGCCGAGGATGATTTCCTCGCAGGCACGGCGCGACCCCAGCCCGCAGAGGGCAAGGTAACGGTTCAGGCGCATGGTTCGGCCCGCAGTCGAGAAACCGCAGGCGGCGACGATTACTCGTCCGGCTTGGTTTTCTTCAGGCCGATGACGCTCTGGCCATCTTTGAATTGTCCGCGCTTCTTGAGCACCTCGACGCGCTCGAAACGCTTCAAAACATTGCGCTTCGCCTTGATCGCGCCCTGACCGCGGAGACTTCTGTGCTGACTCATATTGCGCGGGACCATAGCGACCCGCCGCCCGGATGCCAAACAAAAGCTGACTGCCGTGTCCATGGACGTCGACCCGATCTGTAGCCGCGGCACTCTGTGCCGCGCCGGGCCCAGTGAAGCGCGGCACAGAGTGCCGCGGCTACAGGATCACGGTTCGTCGAGGGATCCGCTGTAGTGGCCGCGGATGAAGCGGTAGACGGTGAGGACGGCCGGGATGGCCAGCACGGCGACGGCGAGAATGAGGACGTCGCCCGGGAATTCGCCGTAAACGAGATAGCTCAGGGCGGCGGCGATGCCGATCGCCACGGCAACGGGCAGGCAAATGTAGGCCGCGGGCATCACCATGCGTTCGAATTTCTCCCGCTCGGTGCGCCGCGCGATGCGCTTGGGACGGTCCTGGAATCGGCGCCCCATCATGAAACAAAACCCGGACTCACGCCCTCGGCCGCGAATTTGCCGGCCCAATAACGGTGCATCTCGAGGGCGCGGGCGAACAGGGTGTCCTCGATCAGCTCCGGATCACCATTGATTCCCTCGGACCAAAGCAACTGGCCGGTCTGTCCATCGTGCAGGCGGGCGGTGAAAGCCACGGCACCGTTCTCGCCGGGATGCGCATCGCCGGAGAGGATGAAGCGTGAACTGTTGCGCCGTCCGAGATCGCGCGCCGTGTCGCTGTCGAGCAGGCCGTCGCTGTTGATCGCGGCAGGACCGGCGAAGATGGACAAGCCGGATTGGCGAACGAGACGATCGACCAAGCGGGCGCGGAACGGCGGCTCGACCCGCGAGAGCGCGCAGGTGCCGTTGTGCAGGGCGTGCACGCTGAGCGATTGCAAATCATAGGCCGCTTCGCGCGATCCGCTCTCCACGGCGCAGCGCTGGAAAACCGGAATGTATCC
>CAZJGQ010000143.1:0-4144 GCA_964545425.1 uncultured Chthoniobacter sp.
CGGATTCGATGAGTTTGATTTTGTTCATGGTTCGGGTGTGCGGTTTGCTTGGTGGCTGGGGTGAGCGGGGGACGGGAAGGTTTTCCCCCGATGGGCCGGAAGGTGTCAACCGTCATTGCGCCCGCCGGGGAAATTTCCCGCCGGATTTTGGTTTGACAGGCGGGAGCGGCGGGGGACGGTTGGAAGCATGAGCAAGCCGACCTTCGGGGTGACCGAGCCATTCGTCCAAACCATCCGGAAAAACATCCGGACCGCCCCGCGCATCGCGCCGGACGCTTACGTCGCGGACGATGCCACCGTGGTGGCCAACGTGGAGATCGGCCCCGAGGCCAGCGTCTGGCATCAGGCGGTGCTGCGCGGGGATGTGTCCCACGTCGTGCTCGGCGCGCAGTCCAATGTGCAGGACGGTGCGGTGGTGCACACGGCGGACGATCTTCCGGCGATCATCGGAAAATTGGTCACGGTCGGTCATAAAGCCATTGTCCACGCCTGCACGGTGGAAGACGAAGTCCTCATCGGCATGGGTGCGATCATCCTCGACGGTGCCCGCATCGGAACGCGCTCGATCATCGGGGCCAACGCCACGGTGAAGCAGGGTATGGAGGTCCCGCCCGGTTCCCTCGTCCTCGGCACGCCGGCCAAGGTCGTGCGCACGCTGTCCGAGGCGGAGCAGGACGAAATCAAAATGTGGGCCCTGCGCTACGTGCGCTTGTCGCGCGAGTATCTCGAAGTGCGCGGCTAAGCGTGATCGCCCTCGCACTCGAGGTGCGTGATGACGTGGGCCGCCGGGTGGATGCTTTTTTCGAGGGCTTCCTCGATCTCGGTGGCCACACGGTGGGCGTCGCGCAGAAGAATTTCCTTCGGGAAGGTCAGGTGGAATTCGACGAGATAGGCGTCGCCGATGTTGCGGTGCCGCAGGTTGTGGTGGGCGATGCCGTGCTTGTTTGTCTCGGCCGTGACGATTTCCTCGATTTCGCGATGCACCGCCGGGTCGGCGGCGTCCATCAGGCCGCTCACGCTGCGCCGGACGAGGCGCACTCCGGAAACGAGGATATTGAGGGCCGCAGCCGCGGCGAAGAGGGGATCCCAGTAGAGCCAGCCGGTGACTTGCACCAACCCGAGGGCGATGAGCACGCCGATGCTCGTCCAGCAATCGGTCAGCACGTGGTGTCCGTTGGCCTCGAGAATGATCGAGCCGCGCCTTTTTCCCGTGCGCACAAGGTGCCAGCCGAGGGCGCCGTTGAGGGCGGCGGCCAGAGCGGTGAGGGCGAGGCCGACCGGGATGTGCGCCAGTTCGGGTCCGCGGATGGCCGCACCGACCGCCTCGTAGAGAATGTAGAGCGCCGCGGCCATGATCATGGCGCCCTCGAAGCCGGCGGAGAAAAAGCTGATCTTGGCGTGGCCGTAGAGATGGTTGGCGTCGGCCGGACGCAGGGTCAGCCACAGGCTGTAGGCGGCGAAGGCGACGGCCACAAGGTGCGCGGCGCTTTCGCCCAGATCGCTCAAAATGGCCGTGGATCCGGTGTAGCGCCAGGCCAATGCCTTGAGCGCGAGCAGGAAAACGCCGGCCGCGACGGACAGCGTCATGGCGAATTTCTTTTCCGCCGCGGCGGACGGTGCGGGCAGTGCCTCTCCCATCGGACGAGTCTGTGCCCGCACGCGCGGTGCGAGGCAAGTGCGATTTCGGTCCGAGTTTCTTGCCCCTCGGCGCGTCGGCGACTTAACTGATGGAGAATTTTGTCATGAATACGGACCTCGAGAGAAAAGTCGGCGCGTTGCGGGGAGTTCCCGGTGGCGGAGAAGATGCGGATGTCGTGCGGCGGCGCATTTTTTACATCAACCTCAAGTTGCGCGATCTCGGGTGCCCGACTTTTCCCGTGCAGCACGATGCGGAGTTCGCCGATCTGGTCGGCGGGCTGATGGCCCTGCATCGCGAGAAGGACCGCTTGCTTTCCAACCATCTCTGCCCGGCGGACACGCGGATCCAGAATTTTCTCTACGAGTATTTGCAGGACGAGGTGGAAGTGCCGCGTTTGCCCAACCAGACCTTCGTCCTCGACCGCCACGGGCTGGCCCGCCAGCTCTCTTTGCCACCAGACAAGGACGAGTTTTCCTCCGACATCATCAACTCCTACCGCGTGCGCCAGGGCGTGCTGCACAATCCGCAGAGCGACCGGCGGACCACGCAGGGCATTTTCCATGTCACCGAAGGCGGGCTGCCCGTGCCGGACGACAAGAAAGCGGTGCCCAAGGCGGTCTTCGGACGCCTGCTGAAAGCCGCGTTGCAGCCGCCGCCGGAATTGCTGCGTTTGCCTTTCACCTCGACGCTCCCCGAGCCGGCCGAGTGTTTCGTCACCCTCCTCCTCCGGCCTGTGGTTTGTCCCGAAGTGGCCGGAGTCACGCCGGAGAAGAGCATGGAAGTGCGCTTCTTCGTCCCGGGCGGGCTGGTCTGCAATCTGGACTTTGTCGAAAGCATCTTCGGCAACGCGGGCGATCCGAATTTGCCGGACAACGATGCCGCGCTCGACACCGAACATTGGACCGGACACACGGGGTGCGTCATTCTTGCCCCGCACCTCAACAAGCTGACCAAGTCCGAGCTGGGCCTTCCTTCGTGGGACCAAGCGACCGAGCGTCAGCGCCGCGATGGCATGTGCTGGAAGTCGCCCGACGAACTCTACAATGACGGGACGGCTTTCAAGATCACCGCGCGCGATGAAAACGGCGTGGTGGTGACCATCATTTCCGACAACTACTTCGGCTACTGCAAGAAGGAGGTCAAAACCCAGCTTGGCATGGCGGCCAACTTGTTCGGCAATGCCGAGGAGGAGCATGCCGGCGGCGCGCTCATTTTCCCGAGCTACGATCTGGCCGAACAAATCGCCGTGGCCGACCTGCCGCTCGAAATGCCGCGCGGCTTTGCCGAGGCGGTTGCGCTGCTTGGAGATTCCGTTGAAGTGCGGCCCGAGGGTTACGCCATCGACCGTCATTATCCGGACATCATCTACGTGCCGGAAAATTCCCGGTTCCAACTCCTCGCGCAGAAGGTGACGTGGGAGAAAGATGGCAAGACGCACGAAATTCCGCTTCGCCTCGACCAACGTTACGTCCTGCCTTGCGGCTACAAGATCCACATGGTCAAGCCACCGGCCGGCCGCGCGTGGCGGCTCATCGGGACGATGGCCGAGGGAACGCTTTGCCACAAACCCTGCACGGTTTCCGGCGGCGGCAAATCGGAAATTTCCAAGCCGATTTCGGACGCCATTCTGGCCGGGCCCATCTTTGTGTCCGACTTCAAGGCCGATTTCGATCAGGTCGACGAGCTGATCCGACGCGACTACGCCGACCGCTACGCCGACGCGGCCCGCAACGGCAAGGACCACCGACTCATTCTCAGCCCGAACCGTTCGCTCGGCTCGGTGATCAAGCTCCTCACGCCGTCGCCGTCCTTCAGCGCGGACTACAATGCGTGGCTTGAGACCATTCCGCAGCACATCAAAGAGCTCGTTTTCGTCCTCAAGCGTTTCTATCGCCCGGAGTGGGGCGAGCATTGGCGGGAGAACTTCAGCGTGGACACGGTCAACGGTCTTCCGGCTAACGAACTGCGCTTCCACCGCCGCAAACTGGTCGCCAATTTCCTTCGTGTCGGCTTCGACGCCGAGGATTCGTGGCGCACTTTCGGTCTGCGCAAAGACTTCTTCCCCGCGGTGAAGATCCAGATGGAAGACGACATCACGGCTTCCACCGTGGTCCCGCGTCCGCTCATTGCCGGCCTGCTCGATGCGCAGACGGAGCAGTTGCCCGGGGTCAAATTCGTCCGCAATTGCGAATACCGCCTCTTCCAGCGGCCGGATGACGCCATCCACCGGGGCTATGACAAAGTGACCGAGGAGGATTTTTCCCACGGGGGCAATTTTTTCTCCAACTACCAGCCGCTCGATCTGGAGGACGCGCGCCGCATCCTCGAGGACGCCATCGGATATTACGAATACACGCGTCCGATGCAGAAGATGATCGCGGGTTACGTCGAGTCCGGGCACCCCGCCTTTTTCGTCTCCAATGCCAACCCGCGCATCGTCGACGGCAAGCCGACAAAAAACCCGCGCTATCTGCAGACGCGTCCGGATTTGCTCGACCCGCGCGG
>CAZJGQ010000144.1:0-4115 GCA_964545425.1 uncultured Chthoniobacter sp.
GCGAGCATCGGCAGCGTGACGAGCAGAGCGCCCGCCGCGAAAAGTCCGGGCTCGCCGGCCATGCTGTCGGTGTGGAGCAAGCGCAGTCCGACCGGCAGGGTGAACATTTCCGAATCCTGCATGAGGATCGCCGCGACGACGTATTCGTTCCATGCCGCGGCGAAGGAAAACAGCGCGGTGACCGCGATGCCTTGGGCGGAAACCGGGACGATGACCCGCCAGAACGTCTCCGCCGGGGTGCAACCGTCCATGGCCGCGGCCTCCTCGATGCTCTCCGGAATGCTGTCGTAGAAACTTTTCATCTGCCAGATGCAGAAAGGAAGAACGGTGACGAGGTAAACGAGAATGAGGCCGAGGAACGTATTGATCAGCTGAAATTGAACGAGGATGAGAAAAATCGGCAGCAACAGCATGGTGGCCGGAAAAATCTGCGTGGTGAGCAGGCTGCCCAGCACGGCAAGGCGTCCGAAAAAGCGGAACCTCGAGATGGCGTAGCCCGCCGTGGCGGAAAGAAAAACGCCCACCACGGTGACGGCCAGAGCGACAAAAAGTGAATTGGCCAGCCAGCGCAGAAAATCCGTCCCTCCGATCAAGGCCGCGAAATTTCCCAATCCGAATCCCGCGCCCGTTCCGCCCGGTTGGACGGCGAGCAAAGCAATGTGCCAGAGCGGCACCGCGGCCAAAGCGGCGCCCAAGATAAGCACAGCGTAGGACAAAACCCGGCGCGGCACGGAAAATTGCCAACCGGCCGGTTCTGTCGGCGGCGGCCTGTCGAGGCGGTTGCTTCTCACGCTTTGTTGGTCCAACGCGAGCAGAGGACAGGATCCGTCGTCGCGCAAGGAAGAAGACAGGGGCCGTTTCTTGACAGGAATGGAAACCGCGTTTGAGATTACGCGTTCCTATGCCCCGCGTTGTTCCCGCCCTGCTCGCCTTTCTCATGGCAGCGGCGGTGTCCGGAGCGGATACCGGCCGCTACGACGCGGCGGGCGCCGACGAGGTGCGCTACCGCATCACCAAGACTGCCTCCGGATGGGACATCCTCATCCTCGGCGCGGGCGTCGATCGCCCGGATCAGGCCGTTTTCGTGGCCCTCGGCACCAAAAACGGCGCCGGCTCGGCGCTCATCCCGCCGTCCAAGGGCAAAGAAGGATCCGCGGTTTGGCTGCCCTTCCCGGCGGACCTCCTCTTGGTCGCCAACCGCAGCGGAAGCAAAGAGGAAAACTATCTCCGCCGCTGGAAAACAACAAAGTGGGGTCCGGCCGAACCGGCCCAAGATGCGTTCACCGTTTCGGCCGAGCCTGCGCAGGTTCTTTTGCGCGTGCCCGACAAGCTGATCGGGCGTCCGTCGACCATGAAGATCGCCGTCTACCTCAAAGACCTCGCGGCCGACGGCGGATGGGGGCGGCTTTACGGTGCGATTGACGCAACGATGACTTCCGGCACCGGCGTGCGGGTCATCCGTCATTACCTTGTGGCCGAGACCGGACGCAACGGCACGACATTCCGCCGCGCGGGGCGCACCGACCCGCAAGCTCCCAAAGTCCGCATTTACCAGATGCTGCCGCGCCTCTTCGGCAACACCAACGAGACGCGCCAGCCCAATGGTTCGCTGGCCGACAACGGTTCCGGAAAGTTCAGCGATCTCGATGACACCGCACTGACCGAGCTGAAAGCCATGGGCTTCACGCACGTCTGGGTCACCGGCGTGCTCCAGCAGGCCACGGCGACCGATTATTCCGCCATCGGCGAACCGGCCGACGATCCCGACCTCCTCAAGGGCGTGGCGGGCAGTCCCTACGCCATCCGCGATTACTTCGATGTCTCGCCCGATTATGCCGACGACCCGGCCAAGCGGCTCGAGGAATTCAAGGCCATGGTCGACCGCGCGCACGCGCAGGGCATCAAAGTGCTCATCGATTTCGTGCCCAACCACGTGGCCCGCAGCCACGCCTCGACGATCAAGCCGGAACTCTCCTTTGGCGCGGACGACGACCGCAGTAAATTTTTCGATCCGAAGAACAATTTCTTTTATCTGACCGGCGACGTGGAGGTCGAAGGCGAGGGTCCACCGCTGCGGCTGCCCACGGTGGACGGTGACGGCCGCGCGACGAGTCCGACGGTCCAGGCGGTGGGCGGCGGAGACGGACTGTTCGATGCGGAGAAGGAGTTCGGTCGCGTCACCGGCAACAACGCGGTCAGTTGGTCGCCCGGGCAGGATACCTGGTACGAGACGGTCAAGTTGAACTACGGCTATGATTTCACCGACGAGGACAAGGCCACGCGCAAATACCCGCACGGTGATTCGCCGGACCTTCCCGTGCCCGACACGTGGAAGAAAATGGACGAGATCATTGCCTACTGGCAGGACATCGGGGTCGACGGCTTCCGGGCCGACATGGCGCACATGGTTCCGCCGGAATTCTGGCGCTGGCTCATCCTGCGCTCCCGCGAGCGGCAGCCGGGGGTTTATTGGATGGCCGAGGCTTATGACACCGATCCGGCGCGTGTTCCCGGCGGCAACGCGGCCGTGCTCGAGGTGACGGACGGCGCGGTCATGCCCGAGCTGCTCGATGCCGGTTTCGACGCCGTCTACGACGACATCACCTACGATGCCTTGAAAGAAATCTACGACGGGACGGGCACGGCCAACGATCTCGACAAGGTTCGTCCGGGTCCGTTCTTTTTCGATAACGCCCTGCGCTATGCGGAGAACCACGACGAAGTGCGTCTCGCGGCCGCATCGCAGTGGGGCGGAACCGGCATGCAGGTCGGACGCCCGGTTTCCGCGCTTCTCTTCGGGCTCTCGCGCGGTCCGGTCATGCTCTACCACGGGCAGGAGGTCGGCGAACCCGCGGACGGCATCGAGGGCTTCGGGCGCGATGACGCGCGCACTTCCATCTACGATTACTGGTCGATGCCGGAGTTCGCCAAGTGGGTCAACGGCGGCGCATTCGACGGCGGACGTCTTTCCGATGAGCAGAAGGCGCTGCGCGATTTCTACCGGCGGCTGCTCGCCGCGGTCGACCAACCGGCTTTCCGCGACGGCGATTTTTATCCGCTCAATCCCGACAATCTGGAGAACCCGGGCTACGGGCGCCTCGATCGCGGAATCAGCGGTCATTGGCTCTACAGCTACCTGCGTTACGATCCGGTCTCGGGTCAGCGTGTGCTCGTCGTGGTCAACCTCCATCCGCGCGAGACCCTGCGCGATGTGCGTATCCAGTTCCCGCAGCGGGCGATGCGCTTCCTGGGTTGGGACACCATTGCGGGGTCCAAGTCGGTGCCGGTCGTGGCCCGCGACCGCTTGGGTGATGTGCCGGGGGAAGTCGCCGAAATCACCACCACGCCCGCGGAAATGGCCCAGCCCGGTCTGCGCATCAAAGAGCTTCAACCCCTGACCGCCGCGTATTACGAATTGCAGTCCGCCCAGAGCGCGACTCCCCGCGTTCCCTGAGCCGATCCCACCAGCCCATGAAAAAATTCCTTCTCTCCCTGTTCCTCATTCCCGCTTGCCTGCTTGCCCCGGCGTCGTTGGTGCAGGCTCAAGACAGTCCGGCGCAACTGCGCAGCTTCCTCGGCTGGATGCCCATGCAACCGGTCACCGCGGGGGGGCAGCTTATCCTCGACATGCACCGGTTTTATTTCGCCAAGCCCGGCGCAGGAGACGATCTCGAGCTGCCTGAGGCAGTGCCCGGTCGATTTGAAGCGCGCTTCGACAAAGCGGCTTTCGCCCTCGGCGTGCAGATCGACCGCGAAGCATCCGGGCTGGTTGAAATTCCCATCCGTGTTTTCGAGCGCGATCCGGCCAGTCCGGATGATCTCGGACGCAAGGACACGTCGACCACCGCCACGCCGGATGATGCTTCAAACAAGCCGGTCCTCGAAGGCGTCCTGCTCATCGGTGTGCAACCGGCGGACGGCTACACCTTCATCTACCGTCCGACCGATCCGAACGTGAAAAAGGTCGCCGTGGCCGGGCAGTTCAACGGTTGGAACACCGAGTCGCATCAGCTCAAGCCGGCGGCCGGCGGAACTTACGAGTTGTTCGTCTCCATGCCGCCCGGCGCGCATCCCTACAAGCTGGTCATCGACGGCGCGTGGGTGCTCGATCCCGG
>CAZJGQ010000145.1:0-4028 GCA_964545425.1 uncultured Chthoniobacter sp.
CGATGCTCGGCGTGGTCAGTGCGGACCACCTCGTGCTGCTCTTCATTTTCTGGGAACTGACCAGCATCTCGTCCTACCTGCTCATCGGTTACTACCACAACGAAGCCAAGTCGCGCGCCGCGGCCCTGCAGGCCTTGCTCGTCACGGGCGCGGGCGGACTCTGCATGCTCGCGGGCATCATTCTACTCGGGCGTGCGGCGGGAACTTTCCGCATTTCCGAACTCCTCGCCATGGACCCGGCGGCGCTCGTCGCGCAACCCGGCTTTGCCACGATTCTCGTCCTGATTTTGCTCGGCGCCTTCACCAAGTCGGCCCAGTTCCCGTTCCATTTCTGGTTGCCCAACGCGATGGAAGCGCCGGCGCCGGTCAGCGCGTATTTGCATTCGGCCACCATGGTGAAAGCGGGTGTCTTTCTCCTCGCGCGCCTGCATCCGCTTTTGTCGGCCAGTCCGCTTTGGGTGCCGATCGTCGCGCCGGTCGGGGCGTTGACCATGATGACCGGCGTCTTCCTCGCCCTTGGTCAGAACGACCTGAAAAAAATTCTCGCGTACACCACGGTGGCGGTGCTCGGCACGCTGACCATGCTTCTCGGCATCGGCACGGAGTTGGCGGTCAAAGCCGCGCTGGCCTACCTGCTGGCCCACGCGCTCTACAAAGCCGCGCTCTTCATGACCGCGGGCTCGGTCGACCATGAAACCGGCACGCGCGATCCCGATCACCTCGGCGGATTGCGTCATGCCATGCCTTTCACTGCGACGGCCGCTTTGATCGGCGCGCTTTCCATGGCCGGGTTGCCTTTCCTCCTCGGCTTCGTGAGCAAAGAATATTTCTACAAAGCCCTGCTCGATGCCGACGGCCCGGGGGTGCTTTGGGAAACGCTCGGGGTCACGGCCAGCATCATGATGGTGGCCCTGGCCCTCACCGCGGGCATCAAACCGTTCTGGGGTCGCCTCAAGCACACCCCCAAGCATCCGCACGAAGCCCCGTGGACCATGTGGCTGGGTCCGATTCTGCTCGGCATCGGCAGCATCAAATTCGGGCTGCTTCCCGGACTGGCCGCCGCCTTTCTCATCACCCCGGCGGCCGTTGCCGTGCTGGGCGAGGCGAACTATGTGGCCGAACTGAAACTCTGGCACGGATGGACGGTGGCGCTCGGGTTGAGCGTCCTCACCGTGGCGGCCGGCATCGGACTGTATTTCCTCGCCCCGGCCGCGCGGCGGGCGAGGGGATTCTACGAGGCGCTCGGCAAGATCGGTCCGGAGCGCGGCTACGAATTGCTTCTTGAGGGAACTCTTTCCTTCGCCCGCTGGCAGACCCGGATTCTGCAAAACGGCAACCTGCGCAGCTACATCCTGACGGTCACGCTTTTCACCGTGGCGCTCCTTGTCTGGCTGCTCCCGGGGAACTTCCCCGTGCCGGACCTCGACAGCATGGTGCGTCCGCACGTGCTCACCGTGACGGTCTGTGCGCTGATCATCGCCGGTGCGCTGTTCGCCTGCTTCAGCCAATCGCGCTTCAATGCCATCCTCGCCCTCGGTGTGGTCGGTCTCGGCGTGGCCATGATTTATTTCATGTTCAGCGCGCCGGACCTTGCTATGACACAAGTGCTCGTCGAGACGCTGACCCTCGTCCTTTTCGTCCTCGCCTTCTACCGCCTCCCGGTTTTCAAAAATTATTCGCGCAACGCGACCAAGTTGCGTGATGCGTTGGTCGCCGGCGCGGTCGGCACGGTGATGGCCACCGTGCTGCTGCTCGAGCTCGGCACGCAGCGTCCGGAAGAGCCGGTCTCGGCCTACATGGGCGAGAACAGCCTCGAGCTGGCCAATGGCCGCAATGTGGTCAACGTCATCCTCGTCGACTTCCGCGCCCTCGACACGCTGGGCGAAATTTCCGTGCTCGGCATCGCCGCGCTCGGCGTCTGGGCCATGCTGCGGCTGCGTCCGGGCCGCGGCGGAAAGGAGGAACGGTGAACAGCATCATCCTCGCCACGGTCAGCCGCCTGCTCACCGGACTCCTGCTTGTCTTCTCGGTGTTCCTGCTTCTGCGCGGACACAATCTGCCCGGCGGCGGTTTCGCCGGAGGTCTGGTCGCGGCGAGCGCCTTCGTGCTGCATGCCCTGGCCACCGATTTTGCCTCCGCACGCCGACTCCTCGGATTCGACGCGCGCACCATCATGGGCTTGGGGCTCGCCGTGGCCACGGGCAGCGGGATCGTCGCCTTTTTCAAAGGCGAACCGTTCCTCACCGGGATCTGGGACAAAACGCCTTTGCCCGTGGTGGGCAAGCTCGGCACGCCTCTGGTTTTCGACACCGGGGTCTACTTGCTCGTCCTCGGGATGACCTGCCTTGTTGTTTTTACTTTGGGGGAGGACGACTGAAATGGAACTCCTTCTCGCCATCACCATCGGCGTCCTCTACGCCGCGTCGTTTTACCTGATCCTGCGCCGCTCCGTGGTGCGAGTGGTCCTCGGCATCGCCCTGCTCAGTCAGGCGGTCAATCTTCTCATCTTCACCGCCGGAGGCCTGCGCGAAGGCGTGTCCGCTTTCATCGGACCCGAGCAAACCGAACTCGCGGCAACGAGCGTCGATCCCTTGCCGCAGGCGCTGGTGCTGACCGCCATCGTGATCAGCTTCGGCGTGCTCGCTTTCACTTTGGCCATGGTTCATCGCGCCGACCAGAGCACCGGCACGGATGACATCAACGAACTGAAAAGCACCGACACCTGATGGACCCCGTCACGCTTTCCATTCTCGTGCCTTTGGTCACCGCCGTGCTCTGCGTGCTCGGATGGCGTTCGCTCGGACTGCAACGTTTTCTCGGCGTGGCCGGCATGGCGGTGCTGCTCGGCGTGGCGCTGTGGCTCATCGCGGCCACGGCGGACGGGGAGATTCTTGTCGTGCGCTTCGGCGACTGGCCCGCGCCATTCGGCATCGTCCTCGTGGGCGATCTGACCGCGGCCATCATGGTGCTGGTGTCGGCCATCATCGGTCTGGCCGTGGCGGTCTATTCGCTGGCCGACATCGATGCGGGTCGCACGCGCTACGGGTATTACGCGTTCCTCCATTTCATGATGCTCGGCGTATGCGGGGCATTCCTCACCGGGGACATGTTCAACATGTTCGTCTGGTTTGAGGTCATGCTGATCAGTTCGTTTGTCCTGATGAGCCTCGGCGGCGAGCGTCCGCAAATGGAGGGCGCGGTCAAATACGTCGTGCTCAACCTCATTTCCTCGAGCTTCTTCCTCGCGGCCTGCGGCATCCTTTACGGACAGACCGGCACGTTGAACATGGCCGACTTGGCTGTGCGCGCGCGCGAATACATGCAGCCCGAGTTGCTCACCCTCACGGCCATGCTTTTCCTCGTCGCCTTCGGCTTGAAGGCGGCGGTCTTCCCGCTCTTTTTCTGGCTCCCGGCGTCCTACCACACGCCGCCCGTGGCGGTGTCGGCGGTTTTTGCCGGTCTGCTGACCAAGGTCGGCGTCTACGCGCTGGTCCGCGTCTTCACCCTCATCTTCACCGCCGATCTGGTTTTCACCCACGGTCTGCTCTTGGCCATCGCCGGACTCACCATGGTGACGGGCGTGCTCGGCGCGGTGGTGCAATTCGACTTCCGGCGTCTGCTCTCCTTCCACATCGTCAGCCAGATCGGCTACATGGTGCTCGGGCTCGCGCTTTTCACTCCGCTGGCCTTGGCCGGAACGGTTTTCTACCTCTTCCACCACATCGTGGTGAAAGCCAACCTCTTCCTGGCCAGTGGCGTGGCCCATCGGTATTCGGGGACCTTCGACCTGAAAAAACTCGGCGGCTTTTACGCGGCCACGCCGTTTTTCGCGCTGCTCTTTTTCATTCCCGCCATGTCGCTCGGCGGCATCCCGCCGCTCTCCGGATTCTTCGCCAAATTCGCCATCGTCAAAGCGGGCTTGGCGGGTGACACCATGTTCGGCGGCTGGGCCGTTCTGCTTGCCGCGGTGGCCTTGGCCGTGGGACTACTCACCCTTTTCTCCATGACCAAAATCTGGGCCGAAGCGT
>CAZJGQ010000146.1:0-3964 GCA_964545425.1 uncultured Chthoniobacter sp.
CCGGGGTTGGCGATCTTGGTGTAGCCGCCGGCCATGCCGATGGCCTGGAGCAGGGTGATCTCGTCGCTCCCCTTCATGTCGTAGGATCCGGGCTTTTGCACCTGTCCGAGCACGGTGAAGAGCTTTTGCGCGTAGGTGCGGACGGTGAGGCTGACTTGCGGATAGACGAGATACCCGTCGCGGTAGCGGGCTTTGATTTCCTCGGTGGCGGCGGTGACCGTCTTGCCGACCACGTTGACCGAGCCGATGAGCGGAAAAATGGCGGTGCCGTCACCCGAGACGCGGATGACGCCGTCGAGTTCCGGTTCCTGGAAGACACGGAAGTCGAGGAGGTCGTTGGCCGAGAGTTTGTAGTTGGCGTCCTGCGCGCGGAGCGCGGGTGCAGCGAACGCAAGGAGGAGAAGGACCACGGCAGCAGCCCTTCCCGCGCTGGCACTGAAGCGGGAACAACGACGGGCCATGGCCATCACTCAGAAGGCCGCGCTGATTTCGAGGCCGACCTGATTGTCATACCACGTGTCGACCTGCAGCGTGCTGTCGTTGAAGCGGTGCTGGTAAAACACCGTCGCGGTGAGGTATTTCAGGAAGTTGTAGGAGATCTGCGGCTCGATGAAGAAGAAGTTGTCGCGGCGCGAGGCAACCGTGTTCGCCGTGTTGGCGATGTAGTAGTCGTTTTCGTAACCACCGGCCACGCCGACCTGGAACTTCTGGGCGATGAGCTGGGTGACGCCGAGTTCGACGCCCGTGGCCCAGTAGTTCTGGTTGTTGAGCGAGGGCGAGACTTGGAGATTGCGATAGCCAAGCAGGCTGACCGTGGTGTTGGGGAACGGAAGGTATTCGGCCCCGAGGGAGAAAACGGGCGAGGCATTCATCGGCTCGCCGCCGCTCTGGTATTGGGTCAACTGCACGCCGCCGGTGGCCTTGAGGGCGAGCTTGCCGGTCAGGTCGTATTTGGCGCGGGCGTTGATGATCTGGTAGGTCTGGTCGGGATTGTTTTCCGCATCGACGAAGCCGACGATGCCTTCCAGACCGATGCGGACCTTGGGCAGGATGAGGTAATCCATGCCGGCCAGCACCTGATAGAAGTAGGAGCTGTTGTAGGGCGCGTTGTAGATGTTGGCGTCCTGTCCGAACTCGAGGTCGAAAGTGGTTTTCTCGCTCACGTCATAGATGAAGCGAAGATCGCTCACGAGAATGTTGCGGGTGGTGAAGCCGCCGACCTGGCGCTGGGCGCCGTTGATGTATTGGTATTGGCTCTCGAGCTGGACGGCCAGCTGGTTGAAGCGGTATTGGCCGAGGAGGCTGGCGTTCTGGCCGAAGGAATTTTGCGCGGTGTATTTGCTGAAGAAGTAGCCGCTGGCGATGTATTCGAGCAGAAGGTAGTTCTCCTCGAGGGTGCGGTAGTCGCCGAATTCGAGAGCCAGACCGGCGCCGATGTTGAAGATGACATCACCCTGGCGGTCCGTGTTGCTGATAAAGATGTTGTCGTCGTAGACCACGCCGGCATTGAGCATGGGCACCACGCGCCACCAATTCTCGGCGGCTTCTTCGCCGGTGGTGAGAATGGCCACGCCTTCCTCGTTGAGCGAGGGCATGTCGTTGAGGTTCGGGTCAGCCAGCGGGCCGGACGGCTGGGTCATGGCATTGATCGCGGCAAAGCCGGCATCAGTCTCCGCAGGCCGCTCGGGAGTGAGGACGCGCGCGACTTCGGTGGACATTTGCGACGGCAGGCCGGGGCGCGGTCCGCCATCGGTGGGATTCATGGTTTGCGCAGATGCTGCGGCGAGGCCGCCGAGCAGGAGGCACGCGAGGAAGAGGCTTGTTTTGGGCATGGTTCGATTGTTCGTTGCGTTCTTTGGTTGGCGGGCTGACGCAGCGGGCGGAGGCGTGAGCGACCTCAGTTCGACGGAGAGTTGGTCTGCGGTGTCGGCGTCGGCGTAGGGGTCGGCGTAGGCGTGGCTTGTCCCCCACTGAAGTTGGCGGGGTTCTGGGTGGTCGTCTGCGTGGTGCCGGGGAAGCTGGTGGTGGTGGTGGTGCCACCGGCACTGGAGTTTACGGCACTGGCGACGCTCGAGGCCTCGGAGGGCACGGCGTCGGCGACCGCCGAATTGATGGCGGCTGCTTGCGAGGGAACGACCGCGGCGGCTGCGCCGGCCATGGACGAGGCGAGGCCGGCATTGCCAGCTTCAGCGGCGGCTGCGGAAGCAGCAGCGACGACAGCAGCCACTTGCGCGGCCGGCACATTGGAGGCGATAGCGGTAGCCAATGCAGTGGCGAGGGCCTTGGCGTTAGGCAGGCCGGCGATGGCCTTGGCCACGGCGGTGGCGATGTTTTGCGCGTTGGCAGGGTTGGCTTGGATGGCCGCCGCCACAGCGTCGGCAAGCTGTTGCGGGGTGGCGTTGGCAATGGTGACTCCCTGAGGGAAGGAGACGGGCAAGGCCTGCGCGGAGGCGAGCTGCGGTGCAACTAACAAGGCCAGAACAGCGATAATGATTTTCATAACGGTGGGATGTGTGATTTAGGAGTGCTCGTGTATTCCATATGTATCCGCCTCGGCGCAAGTAGAAAATGCATAATCGAGCCACTTTTTGCTACGAGCCCCGATCCCCCGCCCTTCTGGCTGGAGACTGCGGGCAAGGCCGAAAAGTTCTCCGACTTTCCGGCGGCATGGGTGGGCAGCGGCCCGCTGGGCCAGCGGGCCCTACCGTGGTGGGTGTGAGTGGTGGTATTGGCGGCCGGAGACGAGCGCGCGTTCGAACCCGCCCGTGGGCAGCCACCACACCTCTACCGGGCGGGGCGCTTGGCGAAGGCTGAAATTTCTCGGGGACCGGCCTCAGGCCTTCGCCAGGCGCAGATCGAACCTGTCCAAATTCATCACTTTGTCCCAGGCGCGGACGAAATCTCGGACGAATTTCTCCTGCGCGTCGGCGCTGCCGTAGACTTCGGCCAGCGAACGGAGAATGGAATTCGATCCGAAGACCAAATCGACCCGGGTGGCGGTCCATTTGGGTTTGCCGGTCTTGCGGTCGCGGCCTTCCCAGACCTCGCGTGCTTCGGACTGCGGTTTCCATTCCGTGGCCATGTCGAGCAGGTTGACGAAGAAATCATTGGTCAGCCGGCCCGGACGATCGGTGAAGACGCCATGCTTGGTTCCTTCGAAGTTGGCCCCGAGCACGCGCAAACCGCCGACGAGGACGGTCATCTCGGGCGCAGTCAGGGTGAGCAGTTGCGCCTTGTCGACGAGCATCTCTTCGGCCGGCACGGAAAGTTTCGGGCGGAGGTAATTGCGGAAGCCGTCGGCGGCCGGTTCGAGCACGGCGAAGGATTCGACATCGGTCTGCTCCTGAGCTGCATCCATGCGGCCGGGGGCGAAGGGAACCTTCACCTCGTGCCCGGCGTCCTTGGCGGCTTTTTCCACGGCGGCGCAACCGGCGAGAACGATGAGGTCGGCGAGCGAGATCTTTTTGCCACCCGTTGCCGATTTGTTGAATTCGGCTTGGATGCCTTCGAGCTTCCCGAGCACTTTGGCGAGCTGTTCAGGCTGGTTGACCTTCCAGAATTTCTGGGGTGCCAAGCGGATGCGGGCACCGTTGGCGCCGCCGCGCTTGTCGGACCCGCGGAAGGTGGACGCGGACGCCCACGCGGTGCCGACCAACTCGGAGATACCCAAGCCGGATTCGAGCACTTTCTTCTTTAGTGCCGCGATGTCTTTGTCATCGACGAGCGGATGGTCGACGGCGGGGATGGGATCCTGCCAGATGAGCTCTTCTTTCGGCACATCGGGTCCGAGGTAGCGGGCGCGCGGACCCATGTCGCGGTGGGTCAGCTTGAACCACGCGCGCGCGAAGGCGTCGGCGAATTCATCCGGGTTCTCGTAAAAGCGACGCGAAACTTTTTCATACGCCGGATCGAAGCGCATCGACAGGTCCGTCGTCAGCATCGTCGGCACGTGCTTCTTGTTGCG
>CAZJGQ010000147.1:0-3923 GCA_964545425.1 uncultured Chthoniobacter sp.
CTGAGCGAGGGAAAGGTTGAGGCGGTATCCGGCGGACCCTTGATGCCGAAACCGGCCGCGGCTCTCCACGATGTTCTTCCCTCTGTCTCTGTCCATGGTGTCCCGGCTGCGCTGCATGCGGTGCCAGCCGTGGCGCACGCGCCTCCGCGGCAGGCCCTGCGGAGTCTTCTGCAAGTTTGGTTGATTTGAAGATGGGTTGTTGACGGGGCTGGCGGCCTTGGGCCGGCCGGTCATTGTTCTTTCACAACCCTGCGCCTTCACCCGGCGCCAAAAACTTCAAATTCAACCTATGAAACTCATCATCCTGGCCGCAGTTCTCCTCGCCGCCTGCAGCAAGCAGCCGGAAGGAGACCAGCGCGCCGTCAAATTCTACCAAAGCCCGATGCATCCGTGGATCACCTCGGACCAACCGGGCCAATGCACCATCTGCGGCATGGATCTCGTGCCGGTTTACGAGGGGGAGGAGGGTATTTCCACCGACCCCGGAACCGTCACGCTCATGCCATCGACCGCCCAGATCCTCGGCGTGGACACCGCACCGGTCGTCCGCGCACCGTTGGAGAAAAGCATCCGCTTGTCCGGGGTCATCGAGGACGACGACACCAGACACGTCATTGTTTCCGCCTTCTTCGACGGGCGGATCGACCGGGTTTTCGTCGACCACGTCGGTGAGGATGTCAGGGCGGAAGAACCTCTGGCCCAGATCTACAGTCCCGAGCTGCTTTACATAGTCCGCGAATTCCAGACCGCGGTTCGGCGGGGACGCGACGACCCGCAGGCCGCCGTGGCGCGGCAGCGTCTTGTCCAGTTCGGGCTCACACCGGCGCAGGTGGAAGAGTTGGCCTCGGGGCGGCGCGAGGATTTCGGCCTGAACTTCCGCTCCCCGGTCAACGGCACGTTGGTGGCGCGCAACGTTTACCCCGGCAAATACGTCAAGGCGGGCGAGGTGCTTTTCGAGATCGCCGACTTCGGCGTGATGTGGTTCCACGTCAATGTCTACGAGCAAGACCTTCCCTGGGTCCGTGTGGGGGCAAAGGCGCGCGTGACCACGCCGGCCGCACCGGGTCGGGAGTTCGAGGGAACGGTCACGCTTATCGATCCCACCTTCGATCCGGAAACGCGCAGCACGCGCGTGCGCATCGAAGTGCCAAATCCGGTGGAGGAAAAGGTCGGCGGTCTGGCCCGTCCGCTGCCGCACCGTGCCTACGGCGAGGCGGTCCTCGCCTTGGCGGGCGATCCGGTGCTCGCTGTCCCGCGCAGCGCCGTGCTCGATACCGGCCGGCGCGCCGTGGCCTATGTCGACCGCGGAGGCGGCGCCTACGAGAAGCGCGACGTGCGCGTAGGCCGCCGCGGCGACAACACGGTGGAAATCCTCGGCGGACTGGCCGAAGGAGAAAAGGTCGTGACGCAGGGCAACCTGATGATCGATGCGGAAGCGCAAATGGCGCAGCCCGAGTCGCTCGGTGTGGACGAGGCGATGCCGGAGCATACGGTCGATGATGCCACCATGAAACGCTGGACCGTGTTGAGCACGGCCGCTGCGGCCTTGGCGGCGGATGATCTCGCCGCCTTCAACGCCAGTGGCGCAGTCACGGCGCCGGCAGCGGATCTGGGTGCGGCGCGGAGCGCATTCTACGAGGCGGTGACGCCGGCGGTGGAAGAGGCTCTGAAGCATCCCGGCATCGTTCGCGTTTACGAATGCCCGATGACCTCGGGCGCGTTTCCCGGTGCGCCGGGCAAAGCGCGCTGGATCCAGCTCGATGCGCCGTTGCGCAATCCGTGGTTCGGCGCCGCCATGCTCGAGTGCGGCTCGGAGGTGAAGCCGTGATCGCCGCGATCATCGGATGGTCGTTGCGCAACCGCTTCCTGGTTGTCTGCCTCTTTCTGCTTGTCGCGGCTTACGGCGTGGTCGCTTTGCGCGAGACGCCGGTCGATGCCATTCCCGACCTGAGCGAAAACCAGGTGATCGTCTTCGCCGACTGGGCCGGTCGCAGCCCGCAGGAAGTCGAAGACCAGGTGACCTACCCGCTCTCGACCAACCTGCAGGGCCTGGCCGGCGTGCGCGAGGTGCGCGGCATTTCCATGTTCGGCTTCTCGTTGCTCACCGTGATCTTCGAGGACAGCACGGACAACTACTTCGCCCGCACGCGGGTGCTCGAGCGGTTGAGTTTTCTCGCCGACCAATTGCCGGAGGGCGTGGTGCCGCGGTTGGGGCCGGACGCCACGGGGCTCGGTTGGGTCTACCAATACTACCTCGATGTCGATCCAAAGGCCGCGACGGGCCTCGACCTTGGGCGATTGCGGTCGTTGCAGGACTTCTTCATCCGCTACCAACTGGCTTCGGTGCCCGGAGTGGCCGAGGTGGCGGGTATCGGCGGCTTCGTCCGGCAATACCAGATCGCGGTTTCGTCGGACAAAATGCGCGCTGTCATGGTCTCGCTGCAGGAGGTGATGGAGGCCGTCGCTGCAGCCAATCTCAATGTCGGCGGCAAGGTGATCGAGGAAAACGGACAGGAGTTTGTCGTCCGCGGCGTCGGTTTGGTCGAATCGGTGGACGACATCGAGTCGATCGTCGTGCGCTCGGCCGATGGCGTTCCGGTTTATTTGCGGGACATTGCCACCGTTTCGCTCGGTGGCGAGTTTCGCCGAGGTTCGCTCGACGTGAACGGACGCGAGGTGGTCGGCGGTATCGTGGTCATGCGCACCGGCGAGAACGCCATGGCGGTCATTCGCGGGATCAAGGAAAAGATCGCGCAGATCCAGCCCAGCTTGCCGGCCGGAGTGACTATCAAAGCTTTTTATGATCGCAGCGGTTTGATCGAGCGGACCATCGACACGCTCCGCACCGCTTTGGTCGAGGAGATCATCCTGGTGACACTCGCCCACATCCTCTTTCTCTGGCATTTCCGCAGCGTTCTCATCGTCACCATCCCGCTGCCGGCTTCGATTCTCATCGCGTTCATTCTCATGGGGGTGTTCGGCATCACCTCGAACGTCATGTCGCTGGCCGGAATCGCCATTGCCATCGGCGTGCTGGTCGATGCGGCCATTGTCATCACCGAGAACGTCATCCGCCATTGCGAGCAGGCCACGGACCGAAAAGGCGCGCCGCTCACCGCCGCCGAGACTTTGCGGGTCACCGGCGAGTCCGCCTCGCAAGTCGGACGCCCGGTTTTTTTCGCCATGGCCATCATCGTGCTCGCCTTCCTACCGGTGTTCGCCCTGACCGGACAGGAGGGAAAACTGTTCCATCCGTTGGCCTACACCAAAACATTCGCCATGGTTGCCGCTACCATCCTTGCGGTGACGATCGTGCCCGTCCTGTGTTCCTGGCTGGTGCGCGGTCCGTTCCACCCGGAAAGCGCCAACCGCATCATGCGTCCGCTCCTGGGGCTTTACCGGCCCGCGCTCGATTGGTCGCTGCACCACGCGCGTGCCGTTCTTGCCATCGCGGCTGCGCTGCTCGTCGCCGCCCTCTTCCTCGCCTTCGGCCTGCCGCGCCCCGCGGTGCAGTGGCTGCAGGAGCGCGGTTGGACGGGTTTGGCCCGCGCGGCCGGCGGCCTCGGGTCCGAATTCATGCCCCCGCTCAACGAGGGCAGCCTTCTTTTCATGCCCGTGCTCCTGCCCAGCACCTCGTTGACCGAGGTGAAACGCATCATGGCTTGGCAGGACACCGTCATGCGCACCGTCCCGGAGGTGGAGTCCGCGGCGGGCAAACTCGGCCGTGCCGAGACCCCGACCGATCCGGCGCCGGTGGAAATGATCGAGACCACCATCATGCTGCGTCCAGAGGACCAGTGGCGTCCGGGCATGACCAAAGACAAACTGGTGGCGGAGCTGACGGAAAAGCTGGCGCAGGTTCCCGGGTATGTGCCCGGTTTCCTCCAGCCCATCGAGAACCGCATCCTCATGCTGAGCACGGG
>CAZJGQ010000148.1:0-3877 GCA_964545425.1 uncultured Chthoniobacter sp.
TCGTCATGCATTGCTTGCCGGCCTACCGCGGCAAAGAAATCACGGCCGAGGTTTTTGAGGCCAACGCCCGAACCATTTTCGACCAGGCGGAAAACCGCCTGCACGCGCAGAAAGCGGTGCTCACGCTGCTGGAAAAGTAGGGACTGCTTACACCAGCACCCACGCCATCCCCGCGGCGCGGGCCGCTTCGACGCCGCTGTTGGTGTCCTCGAAAACCAGACAGTGCTCCGGTGCCACTTGAAGCCGCGCCGCGGCGGTGAGGAACGGATCGGGCGCAGGCTTGCCGCGCTCGTAATCCTCCGCCGCCACCACCGCGTCGAACATCTCATGGATGCCCAGCGCATGCAGCGTGCGCTCCACCAAGTCGCGGTGTCCGCCGGATGCCACGGCCAGCGGCTTCTCGCCGTGATGCTCCCGCACCAAGGCGACGACATCATGCACCGGTGCGACGTGCGGGATCATCTCGCGGTAGTAGTGCTCCTTGCGGTGCACCACTTCATCGACGTCGAGCGACAGGCCGAATTTCACATTGAGGCGCTTGACGATGTCCGCCGTGGGCACACCGCCCCACTCGTAGAACAATTCCTCCGGATAGGAACCGCCGAAGTCCTCCATGGCGCGCGTCCACGCCTTGAAGTGCAGCGGCATGTTGTCGGCCAATGTGCCGTCGCAGTCGAAAATGAACGCGCGGAAATCCCCCGCCGGCAACTCGAGCGGCATGGTCAGGAAGTCGGCTTGTAGTCCGGGTAACGCCGCTGCAATTCCTCGCGCGCGCGGTCAGCATCGGTCGCATTCTCCGCCCGGCGGTAAGCCTGCTCGGCCAGCACCAGCGCCTGCGGCGTGAGATCTTTTTCGTCGTAGAGCAAGGCCACGGCCATGAACGCGCGCGCCGCGTCGTCGAATTTGTCCTGCGCGAGCAAGGCCCGCCCGTTGGCCAGACGCGCCTCGGCGTTGAGCCGTCCTTCCGGTTGCAAGCGCTGCGCTTCCTCGGCCTGCGCCTTGGCCGCTTCACCGTCCTCCAATCCGAGCAACGCTTCAGCCATGAGCAAATGCGCCCGCGCTTTGGCGCGCGGCTCGTGCACTTTGGGCAGGAGCTGGTCGAGCGTTTTGCGCGCCTCGGCCAATTGACCCGCCCCGATCTGCGCCTGCGCGAGCGAGGTGCGCAGCTCGGGCGTGGCCCCGTCGGCCGCGGCAAGCGGAGCGAGAAATTCGGCGGACGTTTTGTAGTCACCCGCTTCCAGCGCGGACAGCCCGAGCCACTCGCGCACTTCGGCCGGGGCTTTGTCCGGACCGAGGGCACGCGCTTCGCGGGCCACGGACTCGCGATCTTGCAAGTTGTAATGACTGAGCAAGAGCCGCAGCGTTGCACGCTCGCCGTATTTCTCTTTGTCCAGCTCGCGCGCTTTTTCCAGCGGCGCGATCGAGGCATCGAAGTCCTTCGCTTCGGACGAGGCGTAGCCGATCCAGAAATGCGCCTGTGCGGCGGACTTGGTCTGCGGATAATCGGAGAGCAGCCGTTCGAATGCCGCTTTCATTTCGGCCGGTCGCTGCATGTTGCCGAGAAGCAGGGCCCGCTGGGTCATGGCATCCTCGCGCTCGACCGCGTCGGGATGACGGTCGATCACCGCTTCGAAGTCGGCCAAGGCCGCCACTTGGTCTCCGGTTTCCAGCTGGGCCAAGCCACGCTGGGCAAAGGCCGAGCCCGCCCGCGGATGACGCGGGTATTGCAGGAGAAAACGCGTCAGCACTTCCACCGCTTCGTCATATTTTTTCGTCTGCAGCCGGCACCACGCGAGTTTGTAGAGCGCATCGGCGCGGTATTTCTCCGTGCCGCGCGCCGAGCTGGCCGCACGGTAAAGCTCGGCCGCCTCGTCGAAGCGGTCCTGACCGAAGAGCAGCTCGGCCTTGAGCAATTCCGCTTTGGCCCGGGCATCCTCCGAAGGCGAGGAGGCGAGGAAAGCATCGATTTGTCCGAGCGCCCGTTCGTCCTGCTGCGCGACCAGACTGACCAAGCGGTGGAATCCCGCCTCGCGCGCCGCAGCCGACTGCGGGTATTCCGCGGCGAGTCTGTCATAAAGTTCCAAAGCGCGGGCCTGATCGCCGAGTTGGCGGCTGGCATTGGCGGCGAGGAGCAGGACCTCCGGCTGGGACTCGGCCGGCAACATGGGAAGGACCTCGGTGGCGCGCTTGACCGCCGCATCGTAATTCTCCGACTCGTATTCGAGTCGGACCAAACCGGCCTGCGCCGCCGCGCGCCAGTTGCCGAGTTCCTTCTGCGCCGCGCCCATTTCCAGCAGGGGACGGGCCGATTCGAAATCGCGCTGGTCGATGGCCAGCAGGCCGGCTTTGACCGCGGCACTGACCCGCACCACAGGAGTCTGCGCCGTGTCGGCCAATCCGCGCAGCTGGCGGTAAGCGCTGTCGGTCAGACCGGCCTTGGCGTCCGCCTCGGCCAAATCGAAGATGGCGCGGTCGCGGTAGGGATTGTCTTCTTTGACCGAAGCCACTTCACGGTAGGCGGAGAGGGCTTCGATCTTGCGTCCGGACGCCTCGAGGGAACGGCCCTCGAAAAATTTGGCGGCCAAACGCAGCTTCGGTTCGCGCACATGGTGCGAGGCCATGCGGAAGGAATTGGCCGCGCCGTCGAAATCGCGCGCGGCATACTGCATCTCGCCGAGGCGGTAGGCGGCCGGACCCATGAAGTCGCCCGAGTTGTATTCCGAAAGCAATTGGCGGTAGGCCGCGGCGGCCTCGGGTCCGCGGTTCAAATTGCGCAGGCATTCCCCCGCGCGGAAGATCGCCGCTTGGCGGTCGATGCTGCGCGGCGACATGGCGATGAACTGCTGGTATTGCGGCAGCGCCATGTCATACATTTTCTGCTGGTAAAGAGCGTTGGCCTGCTCGTAGGCCTGACGCGCGGGATCGCCCGTCATGTTCGACGGTGCCGCGCGGAAAGCCTCGGTGCCATCCGTTGCATCGACCGCCGGCAGACCGGTGGCGCTGTTCACCGGTGCCGCGGGTGCCGCCGGCGCGACGGGTTCGGCGCGGCGCACTTCGACCGGAAGGCCGGAATCGACCGGTTCGGCCGGACGCACCTCGACCGCGTCTTGCGCGTGGACAAGAGCGGGCGCGGTCAGGAGCAGGAGGAAACGCTTCATCATTCGGGACGCCCGGTGGCGAAGGCCACGTTCCAGATGTTGGCCGCGCGGCAGATGTCGAGCACGGCCACAATGTGGCGGTAATCGGCCGATTGGTCGCCGCGCAGGACAACCGCTTGGTCGGGATAGAGTCCGGAAATCTTTTCCAACGTGGCTTTCAATTCGTCCGGTGACATTTCACGACGGTTCATCACGATGGCGCCGTCGGATTTCACGTTGATGATCACTTCACCCACGGCACGGCGCGACTCCTTGCCTTCCTTGGCCGTCGGCACTTTCACGTCGAGCTCGGTCTCGTAGCGGGCGAAATTCCACGTCACGAGGAAGAAGATGAGCAGAAGGAAGACAATGTCCACCATCGGGGCGATCTGGAACGCCCCGGGCTCGGGCACGGCCTGTTTGCGGAAGTTCACGGACGGCGCATAGTGCGGGCAAATCCCGCGGCTGGCCAAGAGAATCGCGACCTCAAAGCGCTTCGACGATCGCTTTGCCCATCTCCGCGGTGCTGACCAATTTCGTCCCCTCGGTGTGGATGTCCTTGGTGCGCAGGCCCGCTTTGATCACGCGCTGCACGGCCGTGTCGATGGCCGCCGCGGCGTCCTCGCGGCCGGCGGAGTAGCGCAGCATCATGGCGGCGGAAAGAATCTGCGCAATGGGGTTGGCAATGCCCATGCCGGCGATGTCCGGAGCGGTGCCGCCGCTCGGTTCATACATGCCGA
>CAZJGQ010000149.1:0-3811 GCA_964545425.1 uncultured Chthoniobacter sp.
ACGGTGGAACTGGAAAAAGGTCTGCGTGGCGAAGACCGCCCCGGTGAAGGCCCCGGTGATGAGCACGACGAGTTGGGAGCGGAAGCCGATTTCGTAGATTTGCTGGACGACAAGCCGCGGACGAACCTGGCCGTGGAAAATCCCGCGGACTGTTTCGGCCGCAAGCAGCCCGAGGTCGCCCAGGTAACGGGCGAGGGAAAAGACCAGGTTTCCAACGTAACGGGCAGGCGCCATGAACGCGAAAGTTACGGGCGGATGGGTTGGGTGGCCGAGGGCGAAGCGGCGACGGTGTGGGTTTGACCGACAAACAAGGAGCGGAGGTCGAGTTTGTTGAAGATGCTGCGGATCTCTTCCAGCGAGAGCGCCGGGTCGTCCGACTCCAGGTAGATTAGGTCATGCAGCGTGTCGACTTTGTAGCGCAGCCCGGGCAGGGCTCCGAGTTCCAGATCCAAGCCCATCAGTTTGTCCGGTGCCCGGACGCCGGCGGCGTAGACTTGAAGCTCGACCATGCCACCAGTGTCGGAAGGGGCGCGCTTCGCGGCAAGAAACAAGTGGGGGATCAAGCTGCGGATTGCACAGGCGGGCCGCGCCGACTAAACAAGACGGTCACACGCGCCATGCCGAAAGACAAATCCCTGCACAAAATCCTCATCATCGGATCCGGTCCCATTGTCATCGGTCAGGGCTGCGAATTCGACTACTCGGGGGTTCAGGCCTGCAAGGCGCTGAAAGAGGAGGGCTACGAGGTGGTTTTGGTCAACTCGAACCCGGCAACCATCATGACCGATCCGGAGTTCGCCGACCGGACTTACATCGAACCGATCACCCCGGAAGTTATCGAAAAAATCATCGAGCGGGAGAAGCCGGATGCTGTTTTGCCGACCCTCGGGGGACAGACCGCACTCAATGCCGCGATGACTCTGCACCGGACGGGGGCTTTGGAGCGATTGGGCACCAAGCTGATCGGAGCCAAAGCCGACGCGATCGAGCGCGGCGAGGACCGCCTGATTTTCAAGGAGACCATGCTCAAGATCGGGCTGGACGTGGCCCAGTCCGGCGTGGCCCACACCATGGACGAGGCCCGTGCGGTGGCCGCGGAGATCGGTCGCTACCCGATCATCATCCGCCCGGCCTACACGCTCGGAGGCAGCGGCGGCGGTATTGCTTACAACAAAGACGAGTTCGAGGAAATCGTCACACGCGGTTTGGATTTGTCCCCGGTCAGCGAAGTGCTCATCGAGGAATCGCTGCTCGGCTGGAAGGAATTCGAGATGGAGGTGATGCGCGACCACGCAGACAATTGCGTGGTCATTTGCTCGATCGAGAATTTCGATCCCATGGGCGTGCACACGGGGGATTCCATCACCGTCGCGCCGATCCAGACCCTGACGGACAAGGAATACCAGGCGATGCGCGACGCGTCGTTTGCCGTGATCAGGGCCATCGGGGTGGAAACCGGCGGATCGAACATCCAGTTCGCCGTTTGTCCCAAAACGGGCCGCATGGTGGTTATCGAGATGAACCCGCGCGTTTCGCGTTCCTCCGCGCTTGCTTCCAAAGCCACCGGGTTTCCCATTGCCAAGATCGCGGCCAAGTTGGCCGTGGGATACACGCTGGACGAGCTGCGCAACGACATCACGCGGGAAACTCCAGCCAGCTTCGAGCCGACCATCGACTACTGCGTGGTCAAAATTCCGCGCTTCACTTTCGAAAAGTTCCCCCAAGCCGATCCCGTCCTGACCACCCAGATGAAAAGCGTCGGCGAGGCCATGGCTATCGGCCGGACCTTCAAAGAGGCTCTGCAGAAAGCCCTGCGATCGCTTGAGACCGGGCGGGCGGGCTTCGGTGCGGACGGAAAAGATGCGCCAGCGCTCAAAGCGGACGGCTCGCTGGATGAGGAGGTTCTGGAAAAGCGCATCCGCGTTCCCACCGCGGAGCGGATCTTCAGCTTGCGTCACGCCTTGCTCGCTGGGTGGAGCATCGACCGTATTCACGAACTGACCGGTATCGACCCGTGGTTCCTGCACGGCCTGGCCAAAATTGTCGCCGAGGAGAAGGCGTGCCCGAAAGATTTGTCAGCCGTTCCATGGCGACGCATCAAAAGACACGGTTTTTCCGACCGGCAAGTGGCTCATCTCACGGGCGCATCCGAGGCGGAAGTTCGTGCCGCGCGCATTGGCTCCGGGGTCGAGCCGACCTATCGGCTGGTCGATACCTGCGCAGCCGAGTTCGAGGCCTACACGCCCTACTACTATTCGACCTACGGCGATGAGGATGAAACGCGGCCGAATGACAAAAAGCGCGTCATGATCCTCGGTGGTGGTCCGAACCGGATCGGGCAGGGTATCGAATTCGACTATTGCTGTGTCCACGCAGCCTTCGCCTTCCGTGAGATGGGGTGGGAGACGGTCATGGTCAATTCCAACCCGGAGACCGTGTCGACCGACTACGACACAAGCGACAAGCTCTACTTCGAGCCGCTCACACTGGAAGACGTGCTCAACATTTATCAGCGGGAGAAATGCGATGCCGCCATCGTCCAATTCGGCGGACAAACTCCGCTCAATCTGGCTGCCGCCCTCGAGGCCAACGGGGTCAATATCATCGGAACCGCACCGGCCAGCATCGAGATGGCCGAGGATCGCAAGCACTTCGCCGCCATGCTCGACCGCCTTGGCCTCAACGCCACGCAAGGCGGGACAGCAACGAATGAGGAAGAGGCCTTGGCCGTGGCCGAGCGGGTCGGTTACCCGGTGCTGGTGCGTCCGTCCTTCGTGCTCGGCGGCCGCGCCATGGAAATCGTCTACACCCCCGATGATTTGCGGCGTTACATCCGCACTGCGGTCCAAGCCAGTCCGGAGCGCCCCGTGCTGGTTGATCGCTTTCTGGAAGATGCCACGGAGGTCGATGTCGACTGCCTGAGCGACGGCACGGACACCGTGATCGGTGGCGTCATGGAACACATCGAGGAAGCCGGTGTGCACAGCGGCGACAGCGCTTGCGTGATCCCGAGTTTCTCGCTCTCGCCAAAAGTGCTGGGCGAATTGAAAGCGGCTGCCAAAGCCATGGCCCGCGAGTTGAAGGTCCGCGGACTGATGAATGTCCAGTTCGCCGTGAAGGACGAGAAGGTCTACGTGTTGGAGGTGAATCCCCGCGCTTCACGCACCATTCCTTACGTGAGCAAGGCGATCGGAGTGCCCTTGGCCAAACTGGCGGCCAAAGTCATGGCGGGGCATACGCTGAAGGAGTTGGGGGTCGCCGACGAAGTTGTTCCCGAGCACTATGCGGTGAAAGAAGCGGTTTTTCCCTTTATCAAATTTCCCGGAACGGACATAACGCTCGGGCCGGAAATGCGTTCGACGGGCGAGGTGATGGGGTTGGATGCCGATCTCGGCATCGCCTACGCCAAAGCGCAGATGTCGGCCCAACCGCCTCTGCCGCAAGCCGGCAATGTTTTCATCAGCGTGAAGGATGCGGACAAGGGCCAGGTGGTTCCCATCGCCCGCGAATTCGCCGAGGCCGGATTCACCATCCATGCCACCCGCGGCACAATGTCCGTCCTGACCGAAGCCGGCGTGCCGGTCCGGCCCATTTACAAGTTGCAGGAGGGGCGCCCGAATGTTCTCGACCTGATCAAAAACGGCGAAATGCAGTTCATCATCAACACCCCGCACGGGAAAATTCCGCGGCGGGACGAGGTGGCCATTCGCAGCGCAGCCGTGGCGAGCAGGATTCCCATCATGACCACCCTGCGCGGAGCCCGCATGAGCATCCGTGCGATCAAAGCGCTGAAAGCGGGCGGGTATGGCGT
>CAZJGQ010000150.1:0-3797 GCA_964545425.1 uncultured Chthoniobacter sp.
TGGAACGCGCTTTCTGCAACTCGGGGATGGCCTCTTTGTAGTGTCCGGCCAGCACCATCTGCTCGCCCAACTCAAAACGGTATTGCAGGTCCGTCGGGTTGCGCTCCACGCGCTTGCGCGCTTCGCCCAGCATTTGCTCGGCCTTGCCGCGGCGCAGTTCGTCGATCTCGGCGCGCAAAGCGGCAGCCTCGGGGCTGTCGGGCGCGAGGACGGACAATTCCCTTTCTTTGTCGCCGATCCAACGCGTCAGTTTGCGCACTTCGGTGTCGCTGATTTTCCGGAGCAGGCCCGGATCGGTCTCGTTGGCCAGCGCGGAGAGGTAGCGGTAATACTCCAGCGCATTGTCATAATCCTCGCGGTTGAAATAAAGATCGGCCAATTTGCGCGCGGCCTCGTTGTTCGGCGTGCCGGCTTCATGCGCCTCGTAGACGATGCGGGCGAGTTCCTCGGCGGATTCTTCGGCCCCGACCACTTTTTCCCCGCCGCTCTTGGCCGCTTCCTGCCGCTGCTTGACCAATTCGGCGAACGAAGCTGTGCCCAATTTGCCGCGCTGCATGGAGCGGCGGGCTGCCGATTCCTTTGCTTTGTCACGTGCGTCGAGGTCGGAGGGATTTTTGCGGATGACCTCGTCGAAAACTTTGGCCGCCTCGTCGTATTCCTCGATCCGCATGAGGTAATCGCCGAGTTCATGCTTCGCCTTGGTGTTCTTCGGGTCGTGGGCGATGGTCTCGAGAGCGAAACGGGCGATGGCTTCGAAGGTCAGAACCTTGTCCCTCGCGGCGTCGAGCTGGCGCGCGGCCGCTTCTTTGCCCTCATCGGGGGCTGCATCGAACGCGGCCTGCAACGGCGCCAATTCCTGACGCGCCGCCGCCGCGGCGGCTTCGGCCGCATCGTGCAGATCCTTGTTCGGTTGCACTCCCGTCGGATCGCCTTCGAGCGCTTTCTCGGCCTCGGCAAAGGCCGCATTCCAGTCACCCGACTCGATCAGCTTTTTCACTTTGCCCCGACCGAGCGAAATGCCGCTGCCAGACAGACCAAGGAAACTGGATTTGCCTTTCGAGCGCATGATCTGCGCCTCGCGCAACAACCGGCGACCGCCCAAAAATTCCGGCTCCTCCGCAACAAGCGGGCCGAGCAGGGAAGAAATCAGCCCGTAATTCTTCATCTCCAGCGCGCTCAGCGCCTTGAGGTAGGCGTTGCGCTTGGCAACAGGGAGGTCTTTCTCGGTCTTCACGGGCGGACCATCAAAACTACCAGCCGGCACCCCGCGGCGCAATCCGGCTCAAGCGGCCGGACTATCCGGGTAGCTGCCGAGAATGCGGGTGAAAGCGCAGACCTTGCCCAGTTCGGCGAGGGCCGACGCGACTTTGGGATCCTCGGCATGGCCGGCAAAGTCGGCGAAGAAGTAATACTCCCACGCCTGCCGCTTCGATGGCCTACTTTCGATGCGGGTCAGGCTGATCCCGCCGCGCTCGAACGGCTCGAGCGCCTTGGCCAACGCGCCGGGTTGATCCTTTACCGCGAACATGACCGAAGTTTTATCGCGACCCGAAGGCCGAGCGGCTTTTTTGCCGACAACAAAAAAACGCGTCACATTGCTCGCCGCGTCTTGGATGGCGTGGGCCAGCACGGGCAGTCCGAATTCCTCGCCCGCCATGCTCCCCGCGATGGCGGCCGCATCACGCTCGGCCGCGGCCAACTCCGCGGCGCGCGCCGTGCTCGATACCTCGATGCATTCCGCGGAAGGCAAATGCTCGGCCAGCCAGCGGCGGCATTGACCGAAGGGCTGCGGGTGCGAGTAGACCTTGCGCACTTTGTCCAGCGGCCCGGCGCCGAGGAGGTTCAATTCCACCGGGAGAAAAATCTGCGCGCAAATTTTCACGTCGCCGTCCATGAACCGGTCGAGCGTGGCGTTGACCGATCCCTCCTGCGAATTCTCGATCGGCACCACGCCGTAGTGCGCGCGCCCGCGTTCCACCGCCTCGAAAACCTCGCCGATGGTGCGCTCCGGATGGAACTGCACCGCGTGCCCGAATTGTGTCACCGCCGCCTGATGGCTGAATGTTGTCCGCGGACCGAGGTAGGCGACGTTGATCGACTGCTCGAGGGCGCGCATGGAGGAAAGGATCTCACGGTAGACCGAACGCAGCGATGACTCCGGCAACCGGCTTTTGTTCGCCGCGACCAAGCGCTGCAGCAGCGCTTCCTCGCGCTCCGGCGCGTAGTAAGACTCGCCGCTCTTGTCCTTGAGTTGGCCCACTTTTTCGACCAACTCGGCGCGCTCCCGCAGCAGATCGAGGATGCGGTCATCGACCCCGTCGATCGCGGCGCGCAATTGCTCCAAACTCATGATGCCTCCCCGGCCGGTGCGGGTTCTTCGACAGGAGTTTCCTCCGTGCCATTGGTGCCCGCCGATTCCAGCGGCAAGTCCGGTTGGCTTTCGTCCTTCTCCGCCACCGGCAACTCGACGCGACGCAACTCGGCACAATTCGGCAATTCGTCCAAGGAGCGCAAATTGAAATGTTCGAGGAAAAATTCCGTCGTTCCGTAAAGCAACGGACGCCCCGGCACATCGGCGCGCCCGGAAATGCGGATAACTCCGCGCTCGAGCAAAGTCTGCATCACGCCGTCGACATTGACCCCGCGCACCGCCTCGATGTCCGCCCGAGTGATCGGTTGGCGATAGGCCACGATGGCGAGGGTTTCCAATGCGGACGGACTCAACCGCGCCGGACGGTTTTCCGGGAAAAGCTGCCGCACCCAGGGCACGGCGTCCGGTGTGGTCACCGCTTTCCAGCCCGACCCGCTTTCGACCAGACGGAACCCGCGCTGCTGCTCTTCGTATTCCGCCCCCAACTCGCGCATGGCCGCGGCCACCTCGTCCTGCTTCGTCTTGGCCAAAGCCGCCACTTCCGCATCTTCCGGCGCCGACTCCACGGCGCCCTTGAGGTATTTGACGCACTCGGCGGCGGAAATCGGTTTGTCGGAGGCAAACAGCAGGGCCTCAAGAACACGTTGGAGCGGACTCATAAAAGTGGGGGGAGAGGATTTGCCATTTGCCTCGGGTCATCAACCCCGAAAAAAGGTGGATCGCGATGTCCCCATCGCGATTGCCGATTGGAACCATCGCGCCGGGACGGCGCGATCCACCTCTTGTAGCATCGCCGTCCCCGGCGACGGCCGTTCCCCCTACTCCTCAACCATTCCCTCCGGAACCACCGCCATCCCCCGCCGCCGGAGCATGATCTCCCCGAAGGCGCCTTCCTGTTCGACATGGACGTGCCGGAGCCGCACCAGTTCCAGCAGGGCAAGGAAAGTGGCCACCACCTCGCCGCGCGTGGTCTGGCCCGCGAACAATTCCTCGAACTTCAGCCCCTCTTTCTCCGGCAGGATCTTGAGCACGTATTCGATTTTTTCGGAAACGGTGAAGCGGTCCGCCTCGATCTCGCGCTCGGCGCCCTTCTGCTTCTCGAGGCGGTCGAGCACGCGCTGGAACGCAGCGATGAGGTCGAGCGCCCCGACTTCCCCGGCCAGCAGGGTCGCCCCGCCGTCGACCGGAGGAGCGGACGGCGAGCGTCCGAACAATTTGGTCGCCAATTCCTCGCGGTCGCGCAATTCGCCGGCGGCTTCCTTGAACTTTTTGTATTCGATGAGCTGGCGGATCAGTTCCCAGCGCGGGTCCTCGTCCTCGCCCTCGTCGTCGACCGGCGCCTGCAGGTCGACCGGGAGCAGGGTGCGGCTTTTGATGTAGAGGAGGTTCGCGGCCATGACGATGAACTCGCCGCCGATCTCGACGT
>CAZJGQ010000151.1:0-3781 GCA_964545425.1 uncultured Chthoniobacter sp.
TTCCACATCGTTTTCGACGCGACCCACTCCGTGCAGCGTCCGGGTGGCGGCGGTGACCGCACCACGGGCGACGGAGCACTTGCTCCCGTCCTCGCTGCCGCGGCAGTGGCCGCCGGGGCGGACGGCGTCTTCCTCGAGACCCACGAAAATCCGGCCAAAGCCCCGTCCGACGGTCCCAACCAAATCCCCCTCGCCCAACTCCCCGCCGTGCTACGCCAACTCCTCGCCATCCGTCATGCGTTGTAAGCTATTTCTTCTGCTCGGCCTCGCTGCTGCGCCCCTCCTTGCCCAAGAGGCGGCCCCCGAGCCTATCGACATTCCGGTCGACATCGGCCAAAGCGTGAAGGATATCCGCGTGCCGCACCACAACGCCCAAGGCGAATTGAGCCTGCGCTTCAATGCCGCCCGCGCCGAGCGTTCGAGCACTACGCAGTTCACCTTCGGCGATCTGCGCATCGAAATCTTCGATCCCAAAGCCGAGGAACCCGCACTCGAAGTCCTCCTCCCCGAAGCCGTCTTCGACCAGAACACCCGCCGCTTGGTCAGCGACCGTCGCTCGGTGATCAAAGGCGAAACCGTCGAGATTGTCGGACGCCAACTCGAGTTCGACATCGACTCCCGCACCAGCCGTCTGCGCGGTCCGGTCACCATGGTGCTGACCGCCACCGATGCCATCCAGCCGTGAGAGCCGTCCTTTTTCTCCTCGTTCTTGCCGCCGGCGCCTCGGCCCAATCACAGGCCGATCCGCTCGGACTCGGACCCTTGGGCGACACGCGTGCTCCCGGGGCCAAAACCGAAATCACCGCGCAAAAAGAAGCAACCTTCGACGAAAAGAAAAACACCGCGGTCTTCGTCGGCAGCGTGCGGGTCAGCGACCCGAGTTTCCTCCTCGCCTCCGACCGTCTGACCGTCACCCTCTCGGCCGACCGCTCGGGGATCGAGCGCGCCGTGGCCGAAGGCAATGTGGTCATTGTCCAACGAACCAAAGACGACGAGGAAAACAAAGGCGCCGTCGGCCGTGCCCAACGCGCCGAATACGTTCCCGCCACCGGCCGCGCCACCCTGAGCGGCAGTCCGCAAATCCAGCAAGGGATCAATCGCCATATTGCCACTTCGCCCGGAACGCGCATGATTCTCTATCGCGACGGACGCGCCAGCACCGTCGGACCCAGCCGCACCGTGATCACCGACAATTCCGCGCCCGAACTTCCATGACCGCCGTTGCCGAACAACCCCGCCCCGCCGCCGCGCCGACGACCGATGGGCCGCTCCTCCAGACCGACAAGCTGGTCAAGGTCTACGGCGGCCGCGCCGTGGTCAACGGCGTCGATATCAATGTCCGCCGCGGCGAAGTCGTCGGCCTCCTCGGCCCGAACGGCGCGGGCAAGACAACCAGCTTCTACATGATCGTCGGCCTCGTCCGGCCCAACTCCGGCCGCGTCATCTTCGACGGCAAGGACGTCACCCGCATGCCCATGTTCAAGCGCGCCCGCGCCGGCATGGGTTACCTGCCGCAGGAGGAATCGATCTTCCGCAAACTCACCGTCGAGCAGAACATCATGGCCATCCTCGAGACGACGGACATGACCAAAGCGCAGCGCAAAGCCCGCTGCGAGGAACTGCTCCACCAATTCGGCATAGAGCACATCGCGAAGAACACCGCGCTAACCCTCAGCGGCGGCGAGAAGCGCCGCCTGACCATCGCGCGCTCTCTCGTGACCAACCCCTCGCTCCTCATGCTCGACGAACCGTTCAGCGGCGTGGATCCCATCGCCGTCTTCGACGTCCAGCAAATCATCTCCAACCTCCGCGACGCCGGTCTCGCCATCCTCATCACCGACCACAACGTCCGCGAAACGCTCGCCATCGTCGACCGCGCCTACCTCATCTTCGAAGGACGCGTCGAAAGCGAGGGCCCGAAAGATTTCCTCCTCAACGACCCGGTCAGCCGCAAACTTTACCTCGGCGAAAGTTTCTCCATGTAGCCCATGCCCGGCACATCCTCCATCGAACCCCTCAGCGTCGGCCGCTTTTTCGCGGCCCATGCCGACGAACTCGGCCTCGAGCTGATCGCCGGCAAAAAAGGCCTCGATCGCCTCATCCGCGAACCCACGGTCAACCGCCCGGGCCTCGCCCTTTCCGGTTTCTACAGCTACTTCGCCCCGAAGCGCGTCCAAGTCTTCGGCAGCGCGGAACTGAGCTACCTCAAGAGCCTGCCCGCCCCCGAGCGCAAGGAGCGCCTGCGGCGGTTCTTCGCCTGCACCATTCCCTGCCTCGTCGTCGCGCGCCGCGCCAAGTTGCCGCCCCATCTCGCCGAAATGGCCGAGCAAGCCGGCGTGCCCGTTTTCCGCACGCCGATGATCACCATGAAGTTCATCAACGCGGCCACCATTGCCCTCGAATTCGAGTTCGCCCCCCGCCGCAGCGAGCACGGTAGTATGGTCGACATCCTCGGTATCGGCACGCTGATCCGCGGGGCCAGCGGCATCGGCAAAAGCGAGTGCGTGGTCGGACTCCTCGAGCGCGGCTACAGTCTGGTCAGCGATGACATCACCCGCTTCCGCGCCGTCGAGGGCCGCGAACTGGTCGGATCGTCGGCCGAGTTGACCCGCTTCCACATGGAAGTGCGCGGCATCGGCATTATCAATGTGGCCTCCATCTTCGGTGTCCGCAGCATCCGCACGGAAAAGACCCTCGACCTCGTGGTCACCCTCAAGGACTGGCGGGAAATGGAGGATGTCGACCGCCACGGCCTCCAGCGGCAGTATTACAAGATCCTTGGCATCTCCGTGCCCCATGTTATTATCCCTGTCCGCATGGGCCGCGACCTCGGGCGTTTGGTGGAAGTTGCCGCGTTGGACCAAAAACTTAAGTCCCACGGGGTGGACAGCGCGCACGAGTTCAACGAGCGGCTCATCGAGAAAATGCAGACCCAATAACCAAGCCCATGGGGATCCTCGCCAAAAAATCCGGCAGCGGCGAAACGCGCATCACGCGCGAGATCGTCATCCTCAACCGTTACGGTCTGCACGCCCGCCCCGCCGCCCTTTTCGTCAAGACTTCCAACCGTTTCAAAGCCGACGTCTGGGTCGAGAAAGACGGCGAGGAAGTGAATGGCAAGTCGATCATGGGGCTCATGATGCTGGCCGCCGGACACGGCTCGAAGCTCAAGGTCTCCGCCTCCGGTGCCGACGCCGAAAAGTTCCTCAAGGAAATCGAGGATCTCGTGGCCAGCCGCTTCCACGAGGACTGACCGGCCGCCGCGCCGTCGTGCCGGGAATTTGAAATTGGCGATTTGTTCGCCTTTACCCTTCCCCCGCACCCCCTCTGTGCAGTAAACAGCGCCCGCGATGGGCGACGAGCAAGGGCAAGAGACAATTTGGCAGGGACTCGGCGTTTCCCCCGGCATTGCCGAGGGCGAAGTCGTCGTTCACTGGCAAAACGAGGAAGAAATTCCCATCCGTCCCATCACGCAGGACGAAATTCCCGGGGAGATCGCGCGTTTCGAATCGGCCCTCATCGCCACGCGCCAGGAGCTCCTCGATATTCAACAGAAAATTGCCGGCGCCATCGGCGCGGCCGACGCCAGCATTTTCGACGCGCACCTGCTTGTTGTCGAGGACCGCACCCTGATCGATGAAACCCTGCGCGGACTCGAACGCGAACTGCGCAACATCGAGTTCGTCTTCCATCAAGTCGCCGAGAAATATTGCCGCACCCTCGCCGCGATCGACGATCCCTACCTGCAGGAGCGCGTCGTCGACGTCGAAGACGTCACCCG
>CAZJGQ010000152.1:0-3768 GCA_964545425.1 uncultured Chthoniobacter sp.
CGTGGTGCGCTGAACGCCGGAAAGCAAAAGGGCGAGCCGAAGCCCGCCCATTGCCATGAAAACCTGTCGGTCGACTAAGCGCGCCGACGCCGGATCACGTAACCCGCAAGACCTGCCGCAGCCAAGCCGAGCAGCGCGTAGGTGGAAGGTTCGGGGACGGTGCTGATTGTGACCTCGGAGACAGTCGCAAAATTGGGCGAAGTCGCGGTGACCGAATTAAAAGTGATAGATGCATCGGTTGTGATGAATCCGAAGAAGGCGTCGTTAATGTCGGTGGATGGCAGATTGGTAGAGAAGTTGGTGGAACCTGCGCTCGTGAGAACCGTTATATCGAAAGAGGATGTGAGTATACCACCATCTGTGGGGTAAAAATACCCGCCGATGGCGCGGGTGGCGGCAGACAAATTTGTCAGGCTGATCGATTGACCGGGATTCATTGTGGCAGCGGCAACTTTTCCACCATACTCTTCTATGGACACTAGGGTCTCGCCTGGAATGTTAACTTGGAAGCTGTAGCTACCGTTGTTGTAACTCAGAGGATTTGCTACGGTTGTGAACGGAGTCAAATTGGAGAAATCCTCCGTGTAGAAATTGGCGCTGTTAAGTGCGCTGAAGAAGGCATTGGTGGTGCGGTATAGTGTGATTTGCTGCGCGTGCACCTGCAGGGCTGGTAAAATCGCCACGCTGAGGGCGATCGAAGCGATCTTGAAGTATTTCATGGCCCTCTAAACATAGCTTTTCATGTCGAGGCTGCAAGAGAAAAATCCCCAGCGTCCTCTTGCCGCCGTCCAAGAGAGACCATCGATGGCAAGCTTGCGTTGTTGCAATAATTTCGCCAACAGGGGCTTACACCAAGAAGAGTGGGATCGTGGCTCGGAACCATTTCGTCCCACAGCGCAGCGCTGCTTTCAAACGACAATGGCGAAATTCAAAGTCAGAGCCCGCGCTTCGGCGCGAGATTCACGGTGATGCTGCGGTCAATTCGGGCGTTGATTTTGCCGCCGCTTGCCCTTATCCCACAGGATCCGCCCGCAGGCGGGTAAACACATCATGGGCAAGCTTTATAAAGATATCGTCGAAACCGTCGGCCGCACGCCGTTGGTCAAATTGAACAAGGTCTCCGAGGGCGCGGGCGCGACCGTGGCCGTGAAATGCGAATTTTTCAATCCGCTCGGCAGCGTCAAGGATCGCATCGGCATGGCCATGATCGAGGACGCCGAAAAGAAGGGTACCCTCAAAAAAGGCACAGTTATCGTCGAGCCGACCAGCGGCAACACCGGCATCGCCTTGGCCTTCGTCGCCGCGGCTCGCGGCTACAAACTGATCCTCACCATGCCCGAGACGATGAGCGTGGAACGCCGCACTTTGCTCGCCATGCTCGGCGCCGAGTTGGTCCTCACCCCCGGGCCCGAGGGCATGAAGGGCGCGATTGCCAAGGCCGAAGAGATTTTCAAAAACACGCCCAATGGCTGGATGCCGCAGCAATTCAAAAATCCGGCCAACCCGGAAATCCACGCCAAGACCACCGCCGAAGAGGTCTGGGACGACACCGACGGCAAGGTCGACATCTTCGTTTCCGCGGTCGGCACCGGCGGCACTTGCACCGGCGTGGGCGAAGTGCTGAAAAAGCGCAAGCCCGGCGTCAAGGTCGTGGCGGTCGAACCCAAGGACTCCCCGGTCATTTCGCAAACCCGCGCCGGCGAGCCGGTCAAGCCGGGCCCGCACAAAATCCAAGGCACCGGCGCAGGCTTCGTTCCCGACAACCTCCACCTCGATGTGGTCGACGAAGTGCTCACGGTGTCCAACGACGACGCTTTCGCCATGGCCCGCCGTCTGGCCAAGGAGGAAGGAATTCTCGCCGGCATCAGCTCCGGTGCCAACGTGCAAGCCGCGCTCGAGTTGGCGCGCCGTCCGGAAAACAAAGGCAAACTCATCGTGACCATCGCCTGCTCGACCGGCGAGCGCTACCTCAGCACCGCCTTGGCCGACGAGGCGCGCGCGGCTGTTTCGGCCTGATCATCGCCATGGACGACCGCCACTCCGTGCTCAGGCCGGCCATCGACCCGGCGTTGGAAATGTCCGACAGCGACCTGTTTTGGCAGGAGCACTGGAAGAAATTCGTCTGGGGTTTGGTCGGCATCGTTGCCCTGATCCTTGCGGTCGGTGCGTGGAAACTTTGGACCGCCACCGCGCTGAGTTCGGCCGAATCCCTCTACGGCACGGCCGCCACTCCGGAAGCCTGGCGCGAAGTGGTGCAGAAATACCCGGGCACGGTTCCCGCCGGCAACGCGCAGGTGCGATTGGCCGAAGCACTGCAGACGTCAGGCGACTTGCCCGCCGCCGCCGCCGAGTTGGAAAGTTTCCTCGCCGCGCAACCCGAGCATCCTCTGGCCGGAGCCGCTTGGCTCACCCTCGGCGAACTGCGTCAGACCCAAGGCAACAACGACGGTGCGCTCGAGGCCTACCGCACCGCCTCCTCGCGCTACAAATCATCCTACGCGGCACCCTTGGCTCTCGTCGCCGAAGCCAATCTCCTCAAGGCGCAAGGCTCGGTCGGTGAAGCGCGCGCCGTCTTGGAGTCCATCGGATCCCTCCACCCGGAGACCCCCGCGGCCATGATTGCCGCCGGGGAACTGGCCCGCTTGGGTCAACCGCAAGCACCCGCCCCGGCGCCCGCCAACTGAAGCAGACTCCAGTCACCGCGTTCCCGAAAGGCTGCGGGCTCCTGAAAGAGGTTGACTCTGCGCGGACTCCGCGCATGACTACTGTGGTGAAAGCACTCGCTTGGCTCTCCATTCTCGTTGCAGTCCTTTGGACTGCGATCGCAGCCGATTCCACCACCAACGCGGTGCTCGCCTCCTCGGAAGGCGGTGTGGTGGTAAATATCAACGACGTCCCGGTCGATGGCTCGAGTAAAGTCAACGAAGTGCTTCCGGCCGGCGCGATGGTCGTGGTCGGAAGCGACGGACGAGCGCTCCTCCGTCTGGCCGACGACCTTTTCGTCGAACTGCAACCTTCCAGCGAATTGATCATCGGAGAAACGGTCGACGCGGGAATCGTCGACACTGCTGGCAGCCCTCTTCCGCAGATCAAACTCACGCTCAATAGCGGTTCGGTCGTCCTGCTCTCCGGTCCGGAAAGTCTGGCCCAAGCCTCTGTCCTTATTGTGACCCCGCGCGGCACTGTCTCGCCAGTCAATGCCGGCCAGACCCTCGTCATCGCAAGCAGCAGCGATCCTGCCAGCTCCGAAGTTACCGTGGTCTCACTTTCCGGGGAGGGTTTGGTTACGACAACCGGCGGCGAGCCTGTTCCGGTCGGCCAGAGTTTGGCCGTCGTGCTGAGTTCCGATGGAAAAGTCAAAACCAGCACGCTCACCGACATGCCGGACGCCTCTTCTTACGAGAGCACTGTTCAGCTTGCCGCGACAAGTGCCTCGAGCTTCCAAACCTCCACCTCGCAGACATTTTCAGTGCAAAGCTTGGCTGAACCATCGCCGACGCCCACTCCGCGCTCGACTCCCGCGTCTACCCCGACGTCTGCGGCCGCATCGCCGACGCCGGCCCCCGGTCCTGCGCTTGTCGAAGCCACACCTACTCCGCTTTCGGCGTCTGCGTCACCCATACTCGAGGCAACTGCGGAGGTCTCGCCGTCGCCGACGCCGAAGCCGCGGCCATCGCCGAGTCCTACTCCGACCCCGAGTCCCAGTCCAAGTCCGTCGCCGACGCCGAAGCCGCGGCCATCGCCGAGTCCTACTCCGACCCCGAGTCC
>CAZJGQ010000153.1:0-3750 GCA_964545425.1 uncultured Chthoniobacter sp.
GGACGGAATTCGTGGAGGACGAGCGGGACGATCTCGCCGAATTGGAGGAGTTTTTTGGCCAAGGCCAACTCGGCTGGCTCGGTGAGGACGACTTCCTGCGCTGGGCCGAGCTCTGCACCAAGTTTGCGGAAGATGGAGCGGACGCGGACGTAGGCGTTCTGCAGATAAGGCGCGGTGTTGCCCTGCAGGCTGAGCATCTTCGACCACGAGAAAACATAGTCGGTCATGCGGTGCTGGGAGAGTTCGGCGTATTTCACCGCGCCGAGTCCGACGATGCGCGCGATGTGGTCCTTCTCCTCCGCGGGCAGTTCGGGATTTTTCTCCTCGATCATGGCGCGGGCACGCGTCACGGCTTCGTCGATCAGGTCACGCAATGGGACATTGTCGCCCGAGCGCGTCTTCATCAGTTTGTGGTCCTCGCCGAGGATGCTGCCGAAGGCGATGTGCTCGAGCCTGGTCGTCACGCCCATGCGTTGCGCCGCGGCGAAGACTTGCTGGAAGTGGAGTTGCTGCGGCGCGCCGGTGACATACCAGACGGCCTGCGGGTCCCAGCGTTCGACCCGGTATTCGATGGTGGCCAGATCGGTCGTGGCGTAGAGGAATCCGCCGTCGCTCTTGCGGATGAGGCACGGCTTGTCGGCCAACGCGGGGATGTCAGGGAAGAAAATGCAGGCCGCACCTTCGCTGATTTGCGCGATGCCGTTGGCCAGAAGTTTTTCGACCAGCGCGGCCAGCGCGGGATCGTAGAAGCTTTCGCCGAGGCGCTCGTCGAAGCGGACGCCGAGGCGTTCGTAGATGTCCTCGAATTCGGCCCAGGAAAGATCGACGAGTTGCTGCCAGATGGCCCGGTTTTCCGGGTCGCCCTGCTGGAGTTTGACCAATTCCTCGCGCGCGGCTTTGTGCACGGCGGGGTCGGTCTGTTCGAGGGCGTTGACCTCGCGGTAGAGGCGCGTCATTTCCGCGATCGGATCGCGCTCCAGCGCAGCGCGATCAAGGAGGTGTTTCCAGCCGTAGAGAACCTTCCCGAATTGCGTGCCCCAGTCGCCGAGGTGGTTGTCGGTCACCACCTCGTGTCCGACAAAGCGCGCGATGCGGGCCAGTGCATCGCCGAGGATGGTGCTGCGGATGTGTCCGACATGCATCGGCTTGGCGATGTTGGGTGAGCTGAAGTCGATGATGATGCGTTGCGGATGTCCGGTCTCCGGTGCGCCGCAGCGTGCATCGCCGGCGAGGTCGCGGAGTTGCTGCGAGACCCATGCCGGCTTGAGGCGGAAATTGAGGAAACCGGGTCCGGCAATTTCCGGCTTCTCGCAGATGTCGCCTGTTTCGAAGTAGTCGGCGATTTTCGCGGCCAGCTCGCGCGGGTTGGCTTTGGCTTGTTTGGCCAGGACCATGGCGGCGTTGGCTTGGTAATCCCCGAAGCGCGTGTCGGCCGCGGCGGTGACTTCGCCGCGTTCCGGCGGGAGTCCGCACGCGACAAGCGCCGCGTGCAGCCGCTTGGTCAGCACGGCCTGCGGCGTGGCGTTCATTCAGCGCTGGCCGCCGCGGCTGGCGAAAACTTGCAGAATGGACTGCGCATCGGGGGCGGAGGCCAGTTCCTCGCGGACCGTGCGGTCGTTGAGGAATTTGGCGATGGCCGCCAAGGTGCGCAGATGGACCTGGAATTGGTCGCGGGGAACGATGAAGAGGACGATGAAGTGGACCAGTTCGTTGTCGAGGGAGTCGAATTCGATGCCCGGCTTGGAACGTCCGAAAGCGGCGACCACTTCGGTGACGTGCTCGGACGAAGCGTGCGGGATGGCGATGCCGAACCCGATGCCCGTGCTCATCGTTTCCTCGCGCTGCTTGAGCGCGGCCAACACGCTGTCGCGGTATTGCGGCTCAATACGTTGCGTCGACACGAGCAGGTCCACGATCTCCGTGATCGCCGGCCACCGCTCTGTCGCCTTCATTTCGGGAATGATCTGCCCGACTGTGAGCAAACTCGACAGGGTCATGCGCCTTGAACCCGCCACGTTAGCAACGAGAGGGGGCATGGCAAGCGTCATTTGGTCCTCCGGACGCCGCGACTGACAGCCCCCGCGGCGGGTGATAGAGCTTTCGCCATGAAAGGGTTGCCGAGCAGACATGCTGCCTGAATTGCGCACCGAAATCCCGGGCCCGCGCTCGCGCCAACTGGCCGCGCGTTTGCGTCAGGTCGAGTCGCGCAATGTCACGCTGGTCACCGATGAATGGCCGGTTTTTTGGGAGCGCGCCGAGGGGGTCAATGTGTGGGATGCCGACGGCAACCGCTTCCTCGATTTCACCGCGGGCTTCGGCGTGGCCGGGTTGGGTCATTCCTCGGCGCCGGTGCGCGACGCCCTCACCGCGCAAGCCGGACGCCTGCTTCATGCCATGGGCGACGTTCATCCGGCGGAGAGCAAAGTCGAGCTGTGCGAAATGCTCGGCGAACTGACCTACGGGCGCTGGGGCGCGGGTCGCGGCAAGGTGATCCTCGGAAATTCCGGGTCGGACGCGATCGAAGCCGCGCTGAAAACCGCGCTGCTGCACAGCGGCAAGCCCGGCGTGCTCGTGTTCGAGGGCGCTTATCACGGACTTGGCTATGGCGCGCTCGAGGCTTCGGCCTTGGAATTTTTCCGCATGCCATTTGCGGCGCAACTCGGACGCTTCGCCGTGTCCGTGCCGTATCCGTATTGCTACCGCTGCCCGTTCGGCCATGGCGGGGGCTTTGCTTTGGAAGGCGGCGAGTTTCCCAACTGCAGCAGTGCCTGCCTGGAGGATTTGGGGAAACGCATCCGCAGTGAAATCACCCGCCGCGAGATCGGCGCCATCCTCGTCGAACCCGTGCAAGGCCGGGGTGGGGATGTTGTTCCCCCGCGTGATTTCCTCCGTTTGCTGCGGCAAATCTGCGACGAAGAAAAAATCCTCCTTATTGCCGACGAGATTTACACCGGACTCAACCGCACAGGCCGGCTTTTCGCCTGTGACCATTCGGAGGTTGTCCCTGACATCATCTGCCTCGGCAAAGCGCTCACTTCCGGGTTTCCGCTTTCCGCCTGCGTGGGTCGGGCCGACGTGATGGACGCGTGGCCCGAGTCGTCCGGAGAAGCGCTGCACACCAGCACGTTTCTCGGCAATCCGCTTGGGTGCGCCATGGCGGTGGCCTCGCTGCGCGAACACGCCAAGCCGGAGACGGCATCGAAGGTGCGCGAAGCCGGACGCCATTTGCGCGGCGCGCTGGGCAAAATTTCCTCACCCCACATCGGCAACCTGCGCGGGGTCGGTTTGCTCGTCGGCCTCGAGATCGTCCGTCCGGACGGCGCACCCGACGCGGCCACCGCGGCCCGCTGCGTGACCGAAGGCCTCCAGCGCGGCGTGCTGCTCCTCGCCGGCGGACGTCACGGCAATGTCATCTCGCTGGCTCCGCCGTTCGACTTGTCGCCGGGCGAGTCGGACTTCCTGGCCGGCGTATTGTCCGAGTCGCTGCAGCAGTTGTAGCTCAGGGGTGGATCGCGCCGTCCCGGCGCGATGGAGTTTGGAGCTCATCGCGATGGTGACATCGCGATCCACCTTGTCGGCAACTCAATTGCGCCAGTCGAGGGCGCCCTTCTTGATGGCGTAGACGTAACCGATGGTCAGGACGCTGACGAATCCGGCCATGCTCCAGAAGATGATCGACCCGTTTTGCGCCAAAAAGTCGCGGTAGACGACGGCCCACGGATACATGAAGACAATCTCGATATCGAAAAG
>CAZJGQ010000154.1:0-3689 GCA_964545425.1 uncultured Chthoniobacter sp.
TTGTCGTCATCTTCCTCCTGCTTTCCGCGTTTTTCACTTTCATGATCGGCGGATTTTTCGAACGCGGGCAGGCTTCGCTGGCATCGTCCTTCGGCTGGCATCCGTGGCTCTATCTTTTCCTCGTTCCGGCCGTGGGCATGCGTATGTGGGCGGAGGAGCGTCGCTCGGGCACGATCGAACTGCTGCTCACGCTTCCTGTCACCACGACGCAGGCCATTCTCGGCAAGTTTCTCGCTTACCTGATCATCATTGCCGTGGCGCTCCTTCTGACTTTCCCGGTGTGGATCACGGTCAACTACCTCGGCGCACCCGACAATGGCATCATTTTGGCCGGCTACGTCGGCAGCCTGCTCCTCGGGGCTTCCTATCTTGCCGTGACCTCGTTCACCTCGGCCCTGACCCGCAACCAAGTGGTCAGCTTCATCATTGCGGTGGTCATCTGCCTTTTTCTCATCCTTTGCGGATGGCCGCCGGTGCTCAATCTGCTCGACCGCGTGTTCAGTCCGGGCGTGGTTGATTTTGTCGCTTCCTTCAGCGTGATGACGCATTTCGACAACATCCAGCGCGGCGTCCTCGACCTGCGCGACCTTCTCTTTTTCGCCTCCGTCATCGTCTTTTTCCTCTTCGCGACCCAGGCCGTGCTCCGCGCACGGCGGGCCGGCTGATCCGCCATGAAGAACCGCAAATTCGAAACACCCGCCTACGTGCTTCTCGGCTTGGCCGCCATGCTTGTCCTGCTCGTCGGGATCAATGTGGTGGTTTCCCGCGTGCAATGGCGGGCCGATCTCACCGAGGAGCGCGCCTTCACCCTGAGCGAGGGCGCCCGGCAAATTTTGTCCAACCTTCAGTCACCCGTGCAGGTGCGCTTCTACTACAGCCAGAGCGACGAGGCCATGCCCATGGGGCTGAAGAACTACGCACAAAGCGTCAACGATCTCCTCGACGCCATGGAGAGCGCCTCGGGTGGCAAGCTTCAGATTCAGCGCCTCGACCCCACGCCGGATTCCGACGCCGAAGATTCCGCCCGTCTCGACGGGGTGGACCCGCAGGTCTTCCCCAACGGCGATCGCATTTACCTCGGACTCGGCTTCTCGCAACTCGACCGCAAATCGGCCCTGCCTTTCCTCGCCCCCGATCGCGAGCGCCTGCTCGAATATGACATCGCCCGCGCGATCAACGCGGTGACCAATGCCGAGCGGCCGGTTATCGGCTTGATGACGCCCCTGACCACCAGTCCCACGCCACCCATGATGATGATGGAGCGTCCGCCCTCGGCCGGGATTTTCTTCGACGAACTGCGCCGCGCCTTCGAGGTCAAAGAAATCCCCTTCGACAGCGCCGAGATCCCCGCGGACATCGCCACCCTTGTTGTCGTGCACCCGCGGCAGATTTCCGAAGCGACCGAATATGCCATCGACCAATTCGTCCTGCGCGGCGGAAAGCTGGTCGCGTTTCTCGATCCGATGTGCGTGATGGACGCGCCTCCCGGCGGACCGATGATGGGAATGACGCCGCCCAGCGTCTCGACCTTCGGCAAACTTCTCCCGGCTTGGGGTGTGCGATTCAACACGTCCGAGGTCGTGGTCGATATGCAGAACGTGGGCAACACCCGCCGCGGACGCGCCCCAGGCATCCTCGCGCTCGGGCCCGACGCGCTCGATCCGGATTCTGTCGTCACCGGCGGGGTGGACAGCCTCTTCATGGCCTTGGCCGGCGCCTACCAGGGCGAGTCGCCCGAGGGCATCGAACGCACCGCGCTGGTTTTTTCCTCACCGCAGTCGGAACTGTCCGACCCGTCTTTCACCCAGACCTCGCCGCAAATCGTCGAGCGCAATTTCAAACCGAGCGGGGTCGAATACGCCGTTGCGGTGAAGCTCGAGGGCAAATTCAAAACCGCCTTCCCGCAGGGCCGGCCCAAAGCCGTTCCCGAGGGCCAGCCCTCGCTGCCCGATGCCGCGCAATCGCCCGATCCCGACGCACCGCCCGGACTCAAGGAGTCGTCCGCCCCGACCACCGTCTATCTCGTCGGCGATGTCGACATGCTCTTCGACCCGCTGGCCGTGGCCGAAGTGCCCACGCCGTTCGGACGGCCGGTTGTCGTTCCCGCCAACGGCAACATCGATCTGGCCCAGTCCATGATCGAGCAACTGGCCGGCGGTGACGAATTGGCTTCGGTGCGCGCCCGCGCCTCGCGCGACCGTCCTTTCACCGTGGTCAAACGCATGCAGGCCGAAGCGGAAAACAAATTCCGCGACAAGATTTCCGAACTCGAGCAGGGCCTCAACGAAACGCAGTCCCGCCTCGCCGAGCTGGAGCGGAGCAAGGACGCCGGACAGCAATTCATCCTCACGCCCGAACAGCAGGAAGAAATCAAAGCTTTCCGCCAAAAAGAGGCCGAAGCGAAAAAAGAACTCAAGGACGTGCGCAAGACCCTGCGCCGCGAGGTCGATGCCCTCGAACAGCGCGTCAAGTGGACCAACATCCTCGCCATGCCCTTGCTCGTCGCCGCCGCGGGACTGGTCATCGCTTTCGTCCGTCACCGCCGCCAAAGCGCCCGTTAGCCATGAAAGGACCGAAATTTCTCTACCTTCTTTTTGCCGCGGCAGTGGTTGCCGTCTTGGCCTGGTATCTCCACCGCGCCGAGCAGGGGGGGTGGCAGGAACAAGCCGTTCCCGCCGGGGCGAAAATCCTCGGGGACTTCCCGGTCAATGACGTCGCCTCGGTGACCCTGACCGGGCTGGACGGTCGCGTCACTTTGCAGCGCGGCGAGGGCGGCTGGGGTGTGGCCGAGCGCTCGGGCTACCCCACGGACTTCGAGCGTGTTTCCGCCCTGATCCTCAAAATGTCCGATCTCGAAGCCTTGCAGAGCACGCCCGTCGCCACGTCCGACCTCGGCGCCTTGGCCCTGCGCACCGGAGCCGATGATATTCCACGCGAAGAAGCCGGCACGCTGGTCGAATTGAAGAACGCCGCCGGCCAACCGCTGGCCGCGCTCGTCCTCGGCAAAATGCACATGATCACGCCGCAGGGCATCCGCCCGGAAATCGGCGGCACGGCGAGCGGTCGCTATGTCATGGCGGCGGGAGACGATGGCAACGCATATCTTGTCTCCGAAACCTTTGCCGACTTGCAGACCAATCCGTCCGGCTGGATCGACAAAACATTCGTCCGCCCCGGCATGCCACGCCGCGTCGAAGTGCAGTCCAAAGACGGCAAATGGACACTGACCCGCGATGCCGCCGGCGCGCAGTGGACGATGGAAGGCCTGCGCAAAAACCAATCTCTCGATATGGCCAAAGCGATGAGCATCGACTCGATGCTCACCGGCATGGCCGTGGCCGACGCGCCCGACGGACCCGACGACGCGCGGGTCAAACCGCTGGAAGAAAGCCCGGTTACGGTCACCGCCGACACCTTCGACGGTGTGCGCTATGTTCTGACCATCGGTCGCGGCGATGCCGACAATCTGCCGGTCAAGGTCGCCGCCGAAGCCCTGCCCGACGAACCCGCGACCGATGAAGCGAAAAAGGCCCGCGACGAAAAACTGGCTGCCGCGGCCAAGTTCCAAGACAAAGTCGTCTTCATCCCGCGCAACTTCCTCGCTCCTTTCCTCGAGACGCGTGCCGGGCTGATCGCCAAGCCGGCCGGAAACTGATGCCGCTGCGGTGCCGTGTGCTATGATGCCGCGG
>CAZJGQ010000155.1:0-3685 GCA_964545425.1 uncultured Chthoniobacter sp.
TGCAGAAGCGGATGAAGCGCGCGGCTTTGTCCGAGCTGTCGATGTCCAGCGTGCCGGAGCGGACCATCGGCTGGTTGGCCACAATGCCGGTCACGATGCCCTGGATGCGGGCGAAGCCGACGACGATGCTTTTGGCCCACTCCATGTGGACCTCGAGGAAATCTTCGTCGTCGACGAGAGCAGCTATCACCTTGTGCACGTCGAAGGGTTTCTTCGGGTCGGCAGGGATGATTTGGTCGAAGGCCGGCACATCGGAAAGGTCGACTTCCGGCGTCGGTTGGTGTGGCGGATCGGCGAGATTGTTCGAGGGCAGGAAGGAAAGAAGTTTGCGCACGATCTCGACGGCGTGGGCGTCGTCATTGGCCACGAAGTGCACGTTTCCGCTGACCGAGGCGTTGGCCGCGGCGCTGCCGATTTCTTCCATGGTGGTGACTTGTCCGGTGGCGGCTTTGATCACCTCGGGCCCGCAGATGAACATGCTGGCGTTGGACTTCGTCATGATGAGGAAGTCCATGAGCGCGGGCGAATAAGCGGCGCCGCCGGCGCAGGGTCCGCAGATCACCGCAATCTGCGGAACCACCCCGGAGAGAAGGACGTTGCGGAAGAAGACTTGACCGTAACCGGCGAGGGAGAGCACGCCCTCCTGAATGCGGGCGCCGCCGGAGTCATTGAAGGCGACAATGGGCACCCCGGCCCGCTGCGCGTAGTCCATGAGGTCGCAAATTTTCTGCGCATGGACGCGGCCGAGCGATCCGCCGGCCACGAGGAAATCCTGGCTGAAGGTGGCGACGGCGCGGCCTTCCATCAATCCGACGCCGGTGATGACGCCGTCGGCCGGAAGTTTTTTGTCCGCCATGCCGAAGTTGGTGCACTGATGCTCGGCGAACATGCCGAATTCCTGGAAGGACCCGGGCTGGAATAGCGAGTCGACGCGCTCACGGGCGGTGAGGAGGCCTTTGCTGTGGCGCTCCTCGACTTTGGCCGGGACACCGCTGACCAGCGCGTTGGCCCGGCGGTCGTCGAGGTCGCGGAGAAGTTTTTCGTCGATCGGCATGCGGAGGTCAGGGCTGCGCCTCGAGCGGTGCGCAAAATTCGGTGAGCACGCCTTGGGTCGACTTGGGGTGAAGGAAGGCAACGAGCTTGTTGGCCGCGCCTTCGAAGGGTTTCTCGTGGATGAGTTGGCAGCCGGCGTTTTTGGCCTGGGCGAGCTGGGCGCCGATGTTGTCCGTGGCGAAGGCGACATGATGGACGCCGCCGTGGGGATTCTTTTCGAGAAATCTCGCGATCGGGCTGTCCGGGGAGGTTGGTTCGAGGAGTTCGAGGTGGGTTTCACCGACGTGGAAGAAGGCGGTTCGCACCTGCTGACTGGCGACCTCCTCGATGTGCTCGCACTTCAAGCCGAGGGCTTTTTCATAGTAGGGGATCGAATCCTCCAGCGAACGCACCGCAATCCCGAGATGATCAATGCGCTGCAGCATGGCTTGATCGTCGTCCTGACGCGAACGGCAGGCAAGAATAAGTTCGGCTAATAGTTTGCATGACTTTGGCGATGTTCCTTGCTGGCCGGAGCTTGCGTCTTTAACCTGCAAGGTCCGTGCTTCGGCCGGAAAAGAATCACATGAATAACAATCTTTCGTATTTACTGGTTTCACCCCAGGCCCTGAACCGGGGTTGGCTGGGTTGGATTTTGTCGGGTGCCGCGGCACGAACCGGCGGTCTGGAATTGGTCTGGGCCGGCTTGGTCGAGATCTCCGGCGGCCGGTCGGGATTACTCGTTTTTCGTGGCGAAGATGCAGAGGCCAAGCTTGCCTCAGCGGTTGGTTCGGCCGATGAAGCTGGTTCCTTGGCGGGCATGCTCGGAGAGGGAATGGTGTCCGCGCCGAACCCCGGCAGCGACATTGCCGGTGAATTGGCGAAATTGGCGTCCGCTCAGTCCGACGCACTTGCGCGGGAGGTGGCTGCGGGGGCGCAGCGCTCGCTCGTCCTGGTCAAACCGGACAATTTCCAATTTCCCGGCACGCGTCCGGGCGCGGTCATCGATGTTTTTGCGCGCACCGGCCTGCCGCTCGTCGCCATGAAGGTGCATCACATGTCGGTCGCCGAGGGCATGGAGTTCTACGGACCGGTGCTCGACGCGCTCTCGGAAAAATTCGGCCCGGAGAAAGGTCGCGACCATTGGGAGAACATTGTGGAGTTCATGTCCGGAGCGCGCCCGTCTGCTGTCCCGGAAAAAGACCATGCCAATCCCGGCACGCGGAAGATTCTCGCTCTGGTCTTCGAGGGGCCGGATGCCATCGACAAGATCCGCACGGTTCTCGGGCCGACCGACCCCGCCAAAGCGCCTCCCGGCACCATCCGCAAAGAATTCGGCACCAGCATCATGGTCAATGCGGCCCACGCCTCCGACGCGCCGGAAAATGCCGTGCGCGAGATCGGAATCGTCAAGGTGGCGGACAACTCCCTGAAAGGATTCGTTGAATCCGTCCGTGCCTCCGCTTAACGTATCCGTTCATCAAATTTACGACACCTATGGATCTTTCTTCCCACGCCGTTCAACTGACCCCCTCCCTCACTCTTGCCATCGACAGCAAAGCCAAGGCCATGCGCGCCGAGGGCATCGACGTCTGCGGATTCGGAGCGGGCGAGCCCGATTTCGACACGCCGGAGCACATCAAAGAAGCGGCGATCAAGGCCCTGCAGGAAGGTTTCACCAAATACACGCCGAGCGCCGGTCTGCCCGAGCTGCGCACCGCGATCAGCGAGAAATACGCCAAGGACAACAACCTCGATTACAAGCCGAACCAGGTCATCGTCAGCAACGGCGCCAAGCAATCCTGCTACAACGCGATCCTCGCCTGCTGCGAACCCGGCGATGAAGTGATCATCCCCGCGCCTTACTGGCTGAGCTATCCCGACATGGTCAAATTGGTCGGCGCCGAGCCGGTCATCGTCCAGACCAAGGCGTCGAACGCCTACAAGATGACCGCCGAGGAATTCGAGAACGCGATGACCCCGCGCACCAAGATGGTCATCATCAACAGCCCGGGCAACCCGACCGGATCGGTCTACACCCGCGAGGAACTCGAGGCGCTGGTCGAAGTCGCCCTGACCGAAGACATCTTTATTCTCTCCGACGAAATCTACGAGAAGCTCATCTACGACGACGCCTCGCACGTCAGCGTCGCTTCGCTTTCCAAAGAAGCCTACGACCTGACCATCACAGTCAACGGATTCAGCAAAGCGTATGCCATGACCGGATGGCGCCTCGGTTACCTCGGTGCGCCCGAGCAAATTGCCAAGGTCATCGACTCGCTGCAGAGCCACAGCACCTCGGGCCCGAATTCCTTCGCGCAAAAAGGCGCCGTGGCCGCGCTCAAAGGTTCGCAGCAATGCGTCACGGACATGCGCGACGAATTCAACGTCCGCCGCGAATACATGTACGAGCGCCTCTCCGCCATCCCGAACATGACCACGGTCAAGCCGCACGGCGCGTTTTACATGCTGGCCGATATTTCGAAGTTCGGCCTCGGCTCGACCAACTTCGCCGACCGTTTGCTCAGCAAGGCGGAGGTCGCCGTCGTCCCGGGTATCGCCTTCGGAGACGACAAAACCGTGCGCCTCAGCTACGCGACCGATCTCGAGACGATCAAGACGGGTCTCGACCGCATCGAGCAGTTCTGCCGGA
>CAZJGQ010000156.1:0-3673 GCA_964545425.1 uncultured Chthoniobacter sp.
ATCGGGTCCCCTTGCGCGCCTTGCGCAGAAGTTTCTGCACCACGTCATTGTGCGACTGCGGCCAATAGCGGCGGCGGCGCAGCGACCAGATATCGATCAGGTCGCCGACGAGATAGAGCGTCTCGAACTCGTGGTCGCGGAGAAATTCGAGCAACGCCTCGGCCTGGCACCCGCGAGTGCCGAGGTGAACGTCCGAAATCCATCCGGTGCGATGGGAGATCATGTCTCGAATCCATCACATCTACAGGACCACTCGTAAAGGGCACATCCTGTGACAATTTCGTCACAGTTAATCGTTGGCTCCCGGCGCTCTCCGCTGGTAGCCCTTTTCCTGCGGGGCTGCTCCCGAGCGCCAACCGACGCATGCCCGCCAAACCGCCCCATAAAGAGCTGATTCTGGTCATCGAGGACGAACCAGACGTCCTCGACCTCCTGCGTTTGCATTTGCGCAAGGAAGGTTTCGCTGTGGCCGAGGCATCGGACGGCGTGAACGGCTTGAAGACTGCCCGCGAAAAGCTCCCTGCTGCCATCGTGCTTGACCTCATGATCCCGGAGTTGAAGGGCGAGGACGTCTGCCGCCAGTTGCGCGCGCGCAAATCCACGCAGCAGATTCCGGTCATTATGCTCACGGCCAAGGCGAGGCCTGAGGAGCGCATCGCCGGGCTCGAACTCGGAGCCGATGATTATCTGACCAAGCCATTCAGCCCGCGCGAACTGGTCCTTCGCTTGCGCCTGCTCATCCAGAAATCGCAAGCCGCCGGCCAAAGCGACAAGCTCCACGTAGGGGCCTTCGAATTAGACCGCGCATCCTTCGAGGTCAAGTTGCACGGGCGCAAGCTGGACCTCACGGCCCTGGAGCTGCGGCTCCTCGCTTTGCTCATGGAGAAGCGCGGGCAGGTGCTCAGTCGCGAGACACTTCTGCGGGACGTTTGGGGCTACCGGAATCTGAGCAACAGCCGGACCGTGGATACGCACATGCGCCGTTTGCGCAACAAGCTGCGCCCGGACCATGACCGCCTCATGACCGTCCACGGCGAAGGCTACATGTTCCGAGCCGAGGAAAACGACTGACAGTCTGCGTAGTCAATCGTGCATTGCTCCTCGAAACATGGGCTCCATCGGGCAAAGGGCGCACAGCCAAACAAAACAGCCTGGTCGATTCCTTAATTGAGTTCCCCCCGGACTCGCTTGACACGGAATCAACCAGGCTGCGGGGCCGAAGCCCTTGTTGTTGTGATCTGCGCGAAGCAGATAGGAGGTAGAAAAGCATCCGCCGTGCCAACATTGCCGACAGAGGGTTTTTACTCTGTTGGGGGGCAATCGGCGCGGCCACGGGGTGGCCAAAAGGCGCCACCTGCAGATCCGGCTTGTTCCGCTCCGGTGGTCCGTGTTCCGTAGCGCGATGTCGCGGCGCCTTGCCTCTGTTGGTCTCTGGTGTGCGGTCGTTTTCTGGGCTGGCGGCATCCTGTGGCTGTCCTCGCTTTCCCGGCAGGACCTGCCCGAGGCGGCTTTTCTCTTCTCGGATAAATTCAACCACTTCGTGGCGTTCGCCGTCGGGGGTTGGCTCACGGCGTCCGCCCTGCGCCTGCCGCGTGCCTCCGCCCCGGTTGCCGGCCGCCTCCTGCTCGCCATCGCCCTCGTCGCAGCCTTCGGGGCGCTCGACGAAACGCTGCAAACTTTCACCCCGGGCCGCACCGGGGGCGACCTCTATGACTGGATTGCGGATTTCCTCGGCGCCATCGCCGGCGCATCATTGACCCTCGTCACCCATGCCCGCCTCGAACGTTTCGTCACGCGTCCGTGAACTCCGGCGCCAGATCGCGCACCACGACCGGCTCTATTACGAGGAGGCCGCGCCGGAGATCACCGACCGCGAATACGACGCGCTGTTGCGCGAGCTTGTCGACTTGGAGGAGGAGCATCCGGAACTGCGCACGCCGGACTCCCCCACCCGGCGCGTGGCCGGAAAACCGCTCGGGGGATTCGCACAAGTGCGGCACCGCGTGCCCATGCAGAGCTTGGACAACACGTATTCGCTTGAGGAGGCCGACGAATTCATGGCCCGCGTGGAGCGATTACTCCCGGGGATCCAGCTCGCTTGGACCATCGAACCGAAGGTCGATGGAGTGGCTCTTTCGCTGACCTATCGCGACGGCGTGCTCGAGCAGGCGGCCACGCGGGGCGATGGAACGACCGGCGACGACGTCACGCAGAACATCCGCACCATCCGCGCCATCCCTTTGCGCCTGACGGGTGACGTCCCCGCACTGATGGAGGTTCGCGGCGAGGTTTACCTGCCGAAAAAGAAGTTCGCCGCGCTCAACGAGCAGCGCGAGAAAGCGGGCGAAGCACTCTTCGCCAATCCGCGCAACGCGGCGGCCGGTTCGCTCAAGCTGCTCGATGCATCGATCGTGGCCCAACGCGGACTCAACGCCGTCTTCTACGGTCTCGGCGCAACCGAAGGCGGCAAGGCGCCGCAATCGCAGGCCGAACTTTTGCCGTGGCTGAAAGAGATCGGCCTGCCGATCGTCCCGAAGTTCTGGGAAGCCGACGACGAGGCTGGTGTGCGCAAGGCCGTCGCCGCGCTGGAAAAAATCCGCCACGACTTCGCCTTCGAGACCGACGGCGCGGTGATCAAGCTCGACGAATTCAAGCGCCGCGAGCAGGTGGGCAACACCTCGAAGGCCCCGCGCTGGGCCATGGCCTACAAATACGAGGCGGAGCGCGCCCGCACGCGGCTCAATGGGATCACGGTGCAAGTCGGACGCATGGGCACCCTCACCCCGGTGGCCGAACTCGAACCCGTGCCCATCGCCGGGAGCCGCGTGGCCCGCGCCACCTTGCACAACGAAGAAGAAATCGCGCGCAAGGACATCCGCATCGGCGATTGGGTCTTCGTGGAGAAAGCCGGCGAAGTGATTCCCGCCGTGGTCGGCGTCGACACTAAGGCCCGCACCGGCAAGGAGAAGAAATTCAAGATGCCGGAAAAGTGTCCGTCCTGCGGATCCAAAGTGTTCCGCGATCCGGAGCTTACCGCGGTGCGCTGCCTCAATCCCGACTGCCCCGCGCAAATCCGCCGCCGCCTCGAGCATTTCGCCGCACGTGGCGCGATGGACATCGAGGGACTGGGCGAAGCGATGGTCGACCAGTTGGTCACCGCCGGCTTAGTCGAAAAGTTGCCGGACATCTACGCCCTGGAGGAAGACAAAGTTTCCGCGCTCGAACGCATGGGCGAAAAAAGCACGGCCAACTTGCTCGGAGCGATCGAAGGAAGCAAAGGCCAGCCCCTCTGGCGGCTGCTCTTCGGCCTGGGCATCATGCACGTGGGATCCTCGGTGGCGCGCAAGCTGGCCGATAAGTTCCACACCTTGGACAAAATCGCCGCTGCCTCGGTCGAGGAACTGGAAAGCACCGAGGATGTCGGTGAAATCGTGGCCAAGGAAATCCACGACTTTTTCCGGCTTCCCCACAACAAGAAGCTGGTCGAGGCGCTGCGCCAAAGTGGTCTCAACTTCGGCGAGCGAGACGAACGCACCGCACCCGACTCGCAGGAACTAGCCGGGGAAACGTGGGTCATCACCGGAACACTGAGCCGACCGCGCGACGAAATCGCCGAACTGATCCGCCGCCACGGCGGCACGGTAAGCGGTAGCGTGAGCAAGAAGACGAGCTA
>CAZJGQ010000157.1:0-3660 GCA_964545425.1 uncultured Chthoniobacter sp.
ACGCGGCGACCTCACCGACCGTAATCTCCGCGTCTCCCTGTTTCCCGAACAGCACGACTTCCTCGCCGGGGGCCACATCGCGGGGGAGGTCGGTCACGTCGACCATGAACTGGTCCATGGTGATGCGGCCGAGGATGGGACAACGTTTTCCGCGGATGAGGACTTGTGCGCCTTGGTTCGAGGTCTGGCGCGGATAGCCGTCCGCATAGCCCATGGCCAAGGTGGCGATGCGCATGGGCTTCGGTGTGATAAAATCGCGTCCGTAGCTGATGCTGCGTCCCGGGCCGACGTCGCGCACCAGCGTGATGTGCGTCTTCAAAGTCATGACCGGTTTGAGCAGGTCTTGGAATGCGGGGAGGGGAGAGATGCCGTAGAGCGCGAGTCCCGGCCGCACGCGGTCGGCCGAGTGTTCCGGTCGCTCGAGTGACGCCGCGCTGTTCAACGCGTGGAATTGCGTCTTCGGTAAAATCGGCCGCATTTGCTCAACGAGTTTGTCCCACGCTGCCAATTCCTGTGCGGTGAAATCGGGATCACTGTCCGCCACGGGCAAATGGGTCGAGACGCTTTCAACTTCGATGCCGTCGATCGCTGCAATTTCCTGTGCGGTTGTGATCGCATCATCCTGCCACACGCCGATGCGGCCCATGCCGGTGTCGATACACAGATGGATGCGCACAGGCTTGTCCTGTGTCACGTGCGCATAGGCTTTTGCTTCCGCCGTGCTCGAAACCACGGGAATGAATCCCTCGTGCACCACGTCCTCGCGTTCGCTGGGCAAACACGGGCTCAGGATGAGAATGTCTTTGTCTGCTACCGCCGCACGCACCGCGCGCGCTTCACCGAGCGTGGCCACGCCGAATTGTTCGGCATAAGGCGAGAGCGTGCGCGCCACTTCGGGTCCACCGTGGCCGTAGCCGTCGGCTTTGACCACGGCAATGACGCCGGGTTCCTTGCCGATGGCGTTCCGAACCGCCGCCGCATTGTGGCGCAGCGCGGCGTGATCGATTTCCGCCCGGCAGCGGTGAGGGGACATCAGGAGCGGGCTTTGCGCGCGTCGATGAATGACTTCACGCAGAGCGCAATGAAGATGAGCGAGAGAATGGCAAATGCAGCCTGCACGCCAACCGCGGCGGCGCGCTCGACAGGTTCACCGGAAAGCAGAGCGGGGATTTTGCCGAGGCTCTTCGCCGTTCCGAGAAATCCGAGCAACCCAACCAGCGCGGCAAAATGTCCACCGTGCTTGAGATGCTTGAGCGATACCCCGCCGGCGATGGCCAGGAGCAATCCGAAGATGGCCGGAATGAGCGCCGTCCAAGATTGAGCCCCCGTAATCAGATAAGCTCCGATGCCCAGAAGGACAAAGATCACGGCGAAGGTGAAGATAATGCGCGGCATATTCATGGGGCGGAAGCCTATCCCGCTGCCGCCTTCCTGCCAAGAAATGCCGCTCCTTGTTCCCGTCCCGATAGTCCACTGTTTTGCTCGTTGATTTTCGGGCCAAACGGGTGTTGTTTTCAGACAGCCACATGCAACCCCCCGATGTCCTCGTTGTAGCACCCCCAATCGCACCCGCCCGTCCTCTTGTCATCCGGCCGCGCCTCCGCGCGGCTTTTTTATCGGTCGTGATGGGGCTTTTTGGTCCGAGCGCCTGGTCCCAGACGGCAGCCTTCGGCCCCGACTTTCCCCACAGCATCACAGTCCCGTATTCCGGCAACCTCATCACCTATTCGAATCTCCCGGTCACCAACGTCACCGGCGCCACCTATTCCAATTTAACCACGCCGACTTACGGGTTTTCGGTCACCTCCATCGGCGCTCCGAATCCGGGCACGAATCTCCTCCTCAACTTCACTCCGGGGATCCCGCCCAATGGCACGGTCGTCGGCCACACGTTGCAGATCGGAATTACCAACGCCCCGGCGTCGAACGGAACCAACCGCCTGCTCACCATTTTGGTCTCCGGTCCGCCGGACATGCCTCCGCAATTCATCAGTGGTTTCACAGCCGGAACAAATGTCATAACCAACATTTTTTCGACAAACCAGGTGACCTTCCAGGTGCCAACGACCAACGCGGACTTTCTGACCGTGGTTTCCAATCAGGCGACCACCAACCTCAATCTGGCTAATCCCGGCAATCCCGCGTTCACCAAGAACGGGACCGGATTCGCCCCGACCAACACCAACGACTTCGCCGACCAGACGGCTTCCGGCACTCTCGCCTATTTCCCCGGGACCAATGCGGCGACGAACACCTTCCAGTTGATCGCCTCCAACTCGGTCAGTCTGCAGGCCATCACTTCGACGGTGAGTATCGTCTCGGTCCCGCTCAAGCCTCTGCAGGTGCGGGTCATCAACAAGAGCGGTGTGCCCGACAGCCAAGTCCAAATCATGCAGATCGACACCGGCACCGATGCTTATCCCAACACGGTTTTCTTCGATTCCGGCGGCACGGATATTCCGCTCGCCAACGGCGTCTCGACCAACCTCAACGCCCTCCCGCAGACCGTCGTCGCCAGCCTGACCAACCGCACTTTTTACATCTCCAACGCGGTCAGTGGCACACTGTGGTTCTGTCTGACCAACGTTCCTTACGTCAAAGGAACGAATGCCAATCCGGCCGTGGTCAACACTCCGTGGTCCGGCCTTCCGTTCGGCAACATGGAGTTGGCTTATTTCGGCAGCGGCTATGACACCGCCGACGTGACCGCCATCAACCAGATTGGTATTCCCATGAAGCTGGAAATGAAGACCAATCCCGCCGCGCCCGTGACCCTGCCCGACGGGCTCAAGGGATTCACCAACGACGCCCAGGCTCTCCAGATCCTGATCGATGGCCTGCAAATTCCCGGCGCGCCCTGGTTCGGCCCCGCTCCGAACACCAATCTTCTCACCTTGGTCGGACCGAGTTCCGCCACCGCGGGCGGAGTCGTCATGTCGGCCGGCGGCAATACTAATGTGGCGGGGCCCGGCCCCGCGCCCGGTTCCCTCCACCTCGGTTGGCCCGGGTTCACCTTTCCTCCGATGTCCGCCTACGTGAACAAAGTGGCCGTCGAACAGACCAACGGCACTTGGACCACACCCACGGTGATCGTCAAAACCGTGGGCGATCCGCAGTCCCCCACGGACCAGCTCAATACTTTCACCTTCACCGGAACCTTGGTCTTCGCCACGAACACGACCACCGGCGACCCGAATTACCTCACCCCAGTGCCCGTGTTGACCAATGTCTCGATCTTTCGCAGCAATCCCGTGACCGGCACGACGAACATCACCGGCTTGTCCGCTCGCTACACACCGGACAGCGGCAGTGCGGCTACGGCGTGGTTCACCAGCTACATCTACGGTGCGCCTCCGACTTATGTCAGCCCTGTCGGAACGGCATCCGGAGGCGATCCGACCGGATATGTCGAGTTGCTGCCCAGTCCGGAGGCATGGTTTGCCGCCAACGACCAAGGCAACGCCAAATGGTCGGCCAATGTCCTGGACTCGTTCCTCAACGATATTGCTTTCGCTTTTGCCGGCGGTTTTATCCACAGCCCTGTCAACGGCTGGACCAATGGATGGGTCTTCACCCCGTCCGGGCTGGTCCTCAGCAACAGCAATACCGGCGCGCCCGACACGGTGATCGGCACGATGGTCTCGAGCAATTGGTGGAACC
>CAZJGQ010000158.1:0-3654 GCA_964545425.1 uncultured Chthoniobacter sp.
TCGCGGTCGCTCGCGCGCCTCGTCTTCAGCAAATTCACCGGGCCGCGATGATGTTGCCCGGCAGCGTGACCGAATTGGCCCAGGCGCTGGTCCGTATTCCCAGCGTCAATCCCGACGGCGATCCCGGCACCGATCGCACCGGCGAGCAGGCTTGCGCGGAATTCGTCGCGGACTTCCTCTGCTCCCTTGGAGCCGAGGCCGGACTGCATCCGGTCCACCCCGGACGTCCCAATGTGGTCGGACGCTTTGGTTCCCCGGGAAAGCCGCGACTCCTGCTCGCCCCGCATACCGACACGGTGAGCGTGGCGGGAATGACCATCGACCCGTTCGCCGCCGAGGTGCGTGACGGGCGCCTCTACGGCCGCGGGGCCAGCGACACCAAGGGCCCCATGGCCGCCATGCTCTGGGCCCTGCGCGAAAGCCGCGACCTGCTCCCGCATCTCACGCATGAAATCTGGTTCGCCGGACTGATGGGCGAAGAAGCCGGCCAGGACGGCGCCAAGGCGCTCGCCGCCGAGGAGAAATTCGACTTTGTCATTGTCGGCGAACCAACGGAACTGGAGGTCGTCTTCAAACACAAAGTCGACGTCACCGCGCGCATCGTCGCCACGGGACGCGCGGCCCACAGTTCCTGTCCGGAGCGCGGCGAGAACGCCATCACCAAGCTGGCGTCCGGGTTGCTGTCCGTGGAAAAAGCGCTCACGGCCCACTTTGCCCAAATCTCCGACCCTGTGCTCGGTCACCCGACCTTCAGCATCGGCACCATCCGCGGCGGAACCAAATTCAACATCGTTCCCGACCATGCCGAAGCGGTCATCGATCTCCGCTTGCTCCCTTCGCAATGGAAGGACCGCGAGGCGGAGTCCGTTTTCGAGGTCGTGCGCGGAGCGTGTCGGGGCCTTGAGGTCAGTCGCATTGCCGGCTCCGAAGCGCTTGACACGGACCCCGGTCATCCGCTCGTCGCCAAACTGATCGAAGCAGGCGGACGCCCCGCCGGCGCCGCCTGGTTTTGCGACGCAGCCATTTTTTCCTCCCGCGGCATTCCGGCTGTGGCCGTCGGTCCGGGATCCATCGCCCAAGCCCACACCGAGGATGAATTCATCGAGATCGCCGCTCTCGAAGCAGGCGTCGCCTACTTCAAAAAGTTTCTCGCCAGCCTGCGCTCCCGCTAGTCTCCGCCTCCTTCTCTCAACTCTCATCCCTCAACCCTCAACTATTTCATGCAGACCGCCATCACGCCGACCCGAGCCGCCAATTTCCCCGAGTGGTACCAGCAGGTGATCAAAGCCGCCGATCTCGCCGAGAACTCGGATGTGCGCGGTTGCATGATCATCAAGCCTTGGGGTTGGGGGATCTGGGAGAATGTCCAGCGGCATCTGGATGCGATGTTCAAAGCAACGGGACACGTCAACGCCTACTTCCCGCTCTTCATTCCGCTCAGCTTTCTCGAAAAAGAGGCCGAACATGTCGAAGGCTTCGCCAAAGAATGCGCCGTGGTTACCCACCACCGTCTCGAAGAAAAAGACGGCAAACTGGTCCCGGCCGGTGAACTGACCGAGCCGCTCATCGTCCGTCCGACGTCCGAAACGATCATCGGCGCCGCTTATGCGCGCTGGGTGCAGTCCTATCGCGACCTTCCGCTCCTCATCAACCAATGGGCCAATGTGGTCCGCTGGGAGATGCGCCCGCGCCTTTTCCTCCGCACCGCGGAGTTCCTCTGGCAAGAAGGCCATACCGCGCACGAAATGATGGAAGAAGCGGTGGCCGAGACGGAAAAAATGCTCGGGGTTTACGAGAAGTTCGCCCGCGAATACCTCGCGTTGCCCGTCTTCACCGGGGAAAAATCGGAAAGCGAACGCTTCCCCGGCGCGGTCAGCACGCTCTGCATCGAGGCGATGGTCCAGGACCGCAAGGCGATCCAGGCGGGCACCTCGCATTTTCTCGGGCAAAACTTTTCCCGCGCCGCCGGCATCGAGTTCGCCGCGCGCGACGGGAGCCGTCAGTTAGCCTGGACGACCAGTTGGGGCGTGAGCACCCGCCTCATCGGCACGTTGATCATGGCTCATTCGGACGACGACGGACTCGTCCTGCCTCCGCGCGTTGCTCCTTCGCAAATCGTCATTCTTCCGGTTCTGGCCAAGGAGGAATCCCGTGCCGCCGTGCTCGAAGCCGCCGAGAAACTGGCTGCGCAGTTGCGCGCCGAAACCGCTTTCGGCGAGCCCATCCGCGTGGAGATCGACCGCCGCGATGCCGGCGGAGGAACGAAAAATTGGGAGTGGATCAAGAAAGGTGTCCCGCTGCGCGTCGAGATCGGTCCGCGGGATCTGGAGAAAGGCTCGGTTGCCGTTGCCCGCCGCGACCGCGGGGTGAAAGAAAAAGAATTTCCCGCCATGGCGGAATTCGTTTCCGGCGCCGGAGCCCTGCTTGAATCGATCCAGTCCGGCCTGCTCGAGCGCGCGACCAAGTTCCGCGACGAACACACGCGGAAGATCGATTCCGCCGGGGAGTTCCGCGCTTTCTTCACGCCGAAGAACGCTTCGCAGCCTGAAATCCACGGGGGCTTCGCTCTCGCGCACTGGGATGGCACGCGGGAGACGGAGGAAAAAATCAAAGACGAGCTGAAGGTGACCATCCGCTGCATCCCGCGCGACGGCGAGGCCGAGCCCGGTGTCGATCCGTTCAGCGGCAAGCCGAGCGCCCGCCGCGTGGTTTTTGCCAAGTCGTATTGAGCGGCGAAGAATTCATGGCCTGGCAATTCTTCGGTAGGGCCCGCTGGCCCCAGCGGGCCGCAACCTTTTTTCCGGGCAGACGGACGGCTGGGGCCAGCCGTCCCTACCTTGGGCTGATTCTGACCGCTTTTTTGGCGCTGATGACTTTTGACGTCTCCGCCCAATTCCCATTCAACGCCCTTCGTTTTCTCAAACCGGACGGACAGATCAGCTCCTCTTTGGTCACCGAATGCTCCGGCATGGTGCAGAGCTTGCGCTACAGCGGAGTTTTCTGGGCACTGGGTGACGGAGGCAGCGGGGCGGCCATCGTGCCGGTCACGGCGGACGGGAAACTGGCCCGTGGTTGGAATGGTCCGGTCGCGGTGACCGGTTGCAAAAATTACGACTGGGAGGACCTGGCCCTCGACGACCGCGGGAATCTCATCATCGCCGATGTCGGGAACAATTCCGGACGCCGCAAGCAGCTCATGCTTCACTTCACCCCGGAGCCGCGCCCCGGGGTCCGCTCGGTTGTCCCCACGCGGTCGCTGCGCGTGCATTATGCCGACCAGAAAGAGGCGTCGCCCGATTACGATTGCGAGGCGGTTTTCTCGGCGGGCGGGCGGATTTATTTTCTGACCAAGCACCGCAGCGACAGCCGGACCCGGCTTTACCGTTTGGAAGGAGAATCGACCAGCCGCTCCAACCCGCTGCAGTTGGTCGATTCTTTCGACATCGGCGGGATGGTCACCGCGGCAGACGCCTCGCCGGACGGCAAAAGGGTCGCTGTGCTTACTTACACCATGCTCTGGGTCTTCGACTACGACCGGTCGTCCGGCAGCATCTTCCGCCGCGGCATCCGGCGGACGCCGATCTTTGCCTGGCAGGCCGAAGCCGTGGCCTGGGACGGCAACGATTCCTTGGTCATTGCCAACGAGCAGGGTCA
>CAZJGQ010000159.1:0-3653 GCA_964545425.1 uncultured Chthoniobacter sp.
ACCGTGTCGCACTGGTATGGCTACAACGATCTTGTCTGGGAGGGGAAAACCTATGGCGGCAAACGTGATAGTTTGCATGCCCTGGCAGATTTGCCGCGGATGAGTGGGGCCCCGTTTTGTATCGCCAGCGATTTGCAACCGGGATGGGAGGACTACGATCCCTTCATCAACGGAGGATGGAAGCTGGTTTCCTCCGCAGACGTCTGCCGCGATGTGCCAGCTTATCTTCGCTTCATCGCGGGATCGCGCGGCGAAATCGGTGTGGCCAAGGGCGGCTACGTGGTTTCGCGCGGCGGATGGATCAGCGATCGCAGCGTGATTTATCTCGCGCTTGGTCGCCCTGTTGTTTTGCAGGACACCGGTTGGCCCGAAGTGGTCTCGCCGCGTCCGGGGTTGCTGCCGTTCGATGATCTGAACGGCGCGGCAAAGCGCATCGCGGAAGCGGAGGAAAATTTGGATCTCCAGAGCGCCGGTGCCCGCGAACTGGCCGATACCGTTTTCAGTCCAGCTTCCGCTCTGGCGCCAGTCTTCGAGCGCTTGCGCTAAAGAGCGTGCTCGGGAAGGGAGTCGAACCCTTACTCCTTACGGAACCAGATCCTAAGTCTGGCGCGTCTGCCAGTTCCGCCACCCGAGCAAGGCATCGGAGAGACTACAGCTCTCGAGGGTGGGTGGCGAGTGCGGAGGATTTGCCGATGTGACGAAAATGTTGCGTTGCATACAGTTGGAAAGAATTTGCTTTTCGGGCACGGAAGCTGCTTTCTGAGCGCGTATGGAAACGCGTCACTGCGTTTCCCCCAGAGCAAGCAGTAAAGCTCAAGTCGCCGGTCTCTCCGGACGGCTCCGTCGTCGCAGCCTTGGCTTGGCTGTGTTAATCACCGTCGTCCTTGGTACCACTTTGCCCGTGACGCCATCGTTGGCCGGTTCATCGCGCGAATTTGCCGGTGAACTCGGAGCGATCGTCCAGAAAAGTCCGGGAGGACGGGTCAAAAGCACGCTTTTCCGCGTGTGGGCGCCGAATGCCGAGACGGTCTCGGTCATCGGCACCTTTAACGCTTGGAACGGGCGCCGCCATGAAATGAAAAAGGAAAGCGCCTCCGGCGTTTGGTCCCTCGACGTGCGCGGGGCCAAACCCGGGGACGAATATATGTTTCTCATCAACGGCGAGCTCGAGCGCAAGGATCCCCGTGCCCGCATGGTCACGGCCTCGGACGGCAAGTGCGTTATCTATGACACAGCCGCTTTCGACTGGAGTCAGAGCAAGCGCCCGACGCCCGTGTCCATCGGTGAACTGGTCATCTACCAGCTTCATCCCGGCACCTTCCACGATCCCAATCCCGACGATGGGGAACCGGGAACTTTGCGCGATGCGATGGGCAAACTCGATCACCTCGTGCAGATGGGCGTGAATTGCGTTCTCCTTCTGCCGGTCAACGAATTCGCCGGCCGTCACAGCTGGGGCTACAACCCGAGCGACTTGTTCGCGGTGGAAAGCGCCTATGGCGGCCCCGACGCGCTCAAGGAATTCGTGCGCGCCTGCCACGAGCGCGGCATCGCCGTGCACATGGACATCGTGCACAACCACTACGGCCCCGGAGATCTCGACCTCTGGCAGTTCGACGGCCACGGGGGCGGAGAAAATGCGGCGGGCATTTACTTTTACGAGGACAACGAACGCGGCCAGACGCCGTGGGGCCCGCGTCCGGACTTCGGTCGCCGCGAAGTCGTCGCCTTCGTCGAGGACCAAGTGCGCATGTGGTTCGACGAATACCGCATCGACGGGCTGCGCTGGGATTCCACGATCAACATCCGCGCGATCAATGACGGCGCCACGCCCAATCCGGAAGGCGAGCGCATGCTCGACCGGTTGGCGCGCATGATTCGCGCCGAATACCCCGACCGCTTCAGCATCGCGGAGGATTCGGTGGGTGACCGCCGCTTCGACGCTTCATGGGAATACGAATTCCACACCGCCGGAACCGACGGCGTTGTGCCGCAACTGCTCCGCGATTCCGACGAGGCCAAGCAAGTGGGCGACATTGCCCGCCGGGTGGACTCGGAACTCGGTTTCCGCCGCGTCATTTATACCGAGAACCACGACGAAACCGGGCGCCTCAACGGCAAGCGGCGCCTCATCACCGAGGTAAGCGAGGCGGATCCGCACAGCGTCAAGGCGCGCCGCAAGAACGCCCTCGCCGCGGTGCTCACGCTCACTTCTCCGGGTGTCCCGCTCCTTTTCATGGGTCAGGAGCTGCTCGAGCCGAAGGAATTTCACGATTCCAATCCGCTCGATTGGCAGCGCGGCGAGGATGCTTTCCACGCGTTCCTGCTGCACCGCGACCTCGTCCACCTGCGGCGCAACTTGGCCGGTCTGAGTCCGGCGCTGACCGGCGAGCACGCCCGCGTTGTTCTGGCCGACGAGGAAAACAAGGTCCTCGCCTTCCGGCGTTACCTTCCCGGCTCGGACCAGGAGCTTTTGGTCGTGGTCAACCTCTCCGGCCGTCAAATCGACAGCATCCCGGTGCGGTTCCCGCGGGCGGGTCAATGGAGCGTTTTGCTCAACACCGATGATCCGCGTTATGGCCGCGATTTCGCCGGGACGGGTCAGGGTTCGGTCAGTGCCGATGGCGGACTGACGGCCTCCGTGACCCTCGCGCCCTACAGTGCCCAGATCTTCGCGCCCGGCCGCGCCGAGTTGCCGCGCGAGGACCTGACCGCCCTGCGGCTGGCGTGGGAGGCGGCCCACGGTGGACGCCGCCTGGTCGGCCGACACTGATGAGCCGGCGTGCATCCGAATTTGGTTGCCTCGCCGGGCCATTCCGCTAGGGTTCGCGGTTTATTTCCGGCCGGAGCCGGGCTTTCCCATGCGCAAGTCACTGATTTGTAAACATTTGATCATTCCTCTGATTGTGGCCTTCATGGTCTCGATCGTGCCGGCCGAGGCCACGCGCCGGCATTCGATTCGTCCGCAGGTGGTCGTGCCCGCCCAAGTCGTCGCGGAAGACACCGTGCCCGAGACTTCAGCCGAGGCGACCGCCGCGTCCGGCGAGCCCGAGGCCAGCGAGAAGCCGGCGGAAGCCGAGAAAAAGGTCTCGAAAGCTCCGCGCCGTGGCCTTCTCGAGATCCTTTTCGGACCCGCGGCGGCCGAGGCTCTTGCCTACGACAATGCCGGACTCGAAATGGACGAGCGCATGTTCGATGCGGTCCGCTTGGCCGAACGCTCGGCGCGGTCCCGCTCGATCCACCGCTGCTGGCGCTATGTGAAACGCGCCCTGCAAAAAGCGGGAGTGGTCGAGTGCTACCCGCGCACCGCTTTCGCCAAACAGGCGGCGGTCGAGTTGCCGGAGCGCTACGGGTTCAAGGAAATCGATGTGACCGATCCGTTCGAAGCACCGGTCGGGGCCGTTTTGGTCTACGGCGGACGCGGGGCCGGGCACGTCGAGTTTCGCACCGAGGAGGGTTTTGTCAGCGATCACGCGTCGCTCAAACCGTCGCCCCGCCCGCTGATCGGCGTCTTCATCAAGCCCATCGAGGGCTGAGTGGTTCTACTGCGCGCCGACTGCCTTGCGCAGCACGGCGGCCAGAAAAAGCCGGACCTCGGGAGGCAACCCCGATCCGAATTGCACGGTTTCGGTTCCGGTGGTCACCGCGATCAG
>CAZJGQ010000160.1:0-3638 GCA_964545425.1 uncultured Chthoniobacter sp.
GCGCCGCTCACCGTGGCGGACGGACGCCAGCGCATCCGCGTGGAAGTTCTCGCGCCCAACCAGCGTCCGATCCAAGTGACGGACGACATGGGAAGCTTTTGGCGCAACACCTATCCGCAGATCCGTCCGGAATACGCCCGGCGCTATCCCAAGCACGAGTGGCGTTGAGTGGGTAATGAAACTACTCGCGCCGCGAGTCTGATGGTGCCAGATTGATTTTGAGCATGGCCACTGAGGTATCAGGGCAATCGGCTTCGCTTCTTGTCGAAGAACGCGGAGGTCGGACGGTGCTGGCCCTTTCGGGGCGTTTGGACGATGCGGCCGTGGCGGGCTGCTGGCGGAAGGCCTTGGGCGCCGCGCGGTCGGCGGGAAGCGGGATCGAGGTGGACTGTGCCAAGGTGGATTTCTGCGGCGGTGCCGGTTTCGCCCTGCTCATGGCGCTGGAAGAAACGGCCCATGAGCGCAAAAAAAGTTTTGCTGTGGAGGGTCTGCCCGAAAATTTCCGTTCCATGTACGACCGCATCGACCGGAAAAAACTGGAATCGCCCCCGGTCCCGGCGCGCCTCGAGATGGGGATGGTCACCACGATCGGCGCCGCAGTCGCGGGTCGTGCCGGCGAGTGGCGGGAGGATGCCGAGTTTGTCGGGGAAGTGACTTCGGGACTGGCCGGACTCGGGCGCGAGCCGAGGCGGTTGCGGCTCGGCGAATGGTGGGTCATCGTGGAAAAAGCCGGCACCAACGCCCTGCCCATCGTGGCGCTGATCAGCTTTCTCATGGGCATGATCATGGCGTTCCAAGCGGCCATGCCGATGCGGCAGTTCGGGGTGGATATTTTCGTGGTCAACCTTGTCGCGTTGGCCATCACGCGGGAGCTCGGGCCGCTCATGACCGCCATCGTGCTGGCGGGCCGGTCCGGGTCCGCCTTCGCCGCGGAGATCGGGACCATGAAGGTGAACGAAGAGGTGGCGGCGCTGACCACCATGGGGCTCAGTCCGGTCCGCTTCCTGGCCGTTCCGCGGGTGCTGGCGGGTGTGGTGGTGACGCCGGTGCTGACCGTCTATTCGATGGCCATCGGTGTGGCTGGCGGCCTTTTTGTTATGATGTTGCTCGGATTTCCGATCGCGACCTTACTGCACCAGCTGTCCGGATCGCTGCGTATCGACGACATTTTGGCGGGCCTGATCAAATCGTTTTTCTTCGGCGCGGTGGTGGCTGGCGTGGGCTGCATGCGCGGATTGCAGACCGGGGCCGGAGCGGCAGCGGTCGGCGATTCGACGACGCGCGCCGTGGTGACGGCCATTTTCCTCATCGTGCTGCTCGATGCGGTCTTCGCGGTCGTTTACTACCAGCTGAAATTCTGAGCCATGAAAGACGACAACATCATCGAGGTGAAGAAGCTGACCGCCGGCTACGAAGGGCGCGTTATTCTGCGGGATTTGTCGTTCAGCGTCAGGCGCGGGGAGGTTTTCATCATTCTCGGCGGGTCCGGCTCCGGCAAAAGCACGCTGCTCAAGAACATGATCGGACTGTATCCGGCCATGGACGGAGAGATTTTCATCCGCGGCCAGAACATTGTCGGCACCAGCGGTGCGCAGCGGGAGCGCATCCTCCGCCAGTTCGGCGTGATGTATCAGGGGGGAGCCCTGTTCGGTTCTATGACCTTGGCCGAGAACGTGGCTCTGCCGCTTGAAGAGTGCACGCGCCTGCCGCGGGAGGCGCGGATCCTCCTTTCCCGTCTCAAGCTGCAGCAGGTCGGGTTGGGGGACTTTGCCGATTATCTGCCCTCGGAGGCGAGCGGTGGCATGGTCAAGCGTGCTGCCGTCGCTCGGGCCATGGCCCTCGATCCCGGGATCCTTTTTCTCGATGAGCCTTCGGCCGGACTTGATCCGATCACCTCGGCGGGGCTGGACGATTTGATCCGCGCGCTTTCCCGCGATTACGGGATCACCTTCGTCATCGCGAGCCACGAGCTGGCCAGCATCTACGCCATAGGCGACCGCGCGATTCTGCTCGAGGGTGGACGCATCGTGGCCGAGGGTGCGCCCGCCAACCTGCGCGACCATCCGACCAACGACTATGTGCGGGCCTTTTTCCGCCGCGAACCGGAAAGGGCACGCGCCGCCTGACCACCTCCATGCCCTCGCAAGCCAACTACTTCAAAATCGGCATCTTTGTTCTGGCCGGATTTTTCCTTCTGGCCGGCGCGCTCATCTACCTCGGGGCGGGGAACGCCTTCCGCCCGCGCATCTACCTCGAGACTTACGTGGACGGCACGGTGCAGGGCGTCGATCTGGGTTCGCCGGTCAAATTCCGCGGCGTGCAGATCGGCCGGATCTCCAAGATCGACTTCTGCTTCAATGTCTACGGCTCGCAGCCGGGCGAAGACCGTCTCGACTATGTCTATCTGGAGATGGAGGTCGATGTGCAGGTCTTCCGCGGCATGTTCACGGAGGACATCGGACCGATCGTCGAGCAGGCGGTCGCGCAGGGTCTCAGGGTCAAACTGCAGCCTCAGGGAGTGACGGGTTTGAACTTCGCCGAGCTGAACTATGTGGATAACCCCGCGCAATTTCCCCCGCTGCGCATCTGGTGGACTCCGCGCCACCACTACATCCCGTCGGCTCCGGGAACATTGACCAGCCTCGTGGACTCGCTCAACCGCCTGATGGACACCTTCGGCGGGCTTGAGTTGGGCCCGACGCTCAAGGAGGTCGACAAAGCGCTGAAGAATTTCAACACGACGCTGGAAGGATTCAGCGGGAGCATGGACAAGCTCGATTTGTCCAAGGTGAGTTCCGATCTGCAGTCGGTCTTGGCAGAGCTCAAGGCGAAGGTCGATCAGGTGCCGGTGGACAAGCTCAGTGCGGACGGCCTGAAGATGATGCAATCGCTGACCACGGTTTCGCGGGAGCTGCAAACGCTTGTCGACACGATGCAGACCAATCCGCTGCTCAACGCGGATGCGATGGGGTCCATCGTCGGGGATTTCCAAGCGACGGCGGAGAACTTCCGGGTGTTAAGCGAAAACCTGCGTGAATACCCCTCGCAACTGTTCTTTGGCGAACCCCCGAAGCGTTCGCCCTTCGATCCGGCCGGGAGGAAGCGGCGCTGATGCGGAAGGTCTGTCTCATGTGCGGGGCCTCCGCGCTCCTCGCGCTGGCGTCCTGCACCCTGCGTCAGCCCGCGGTGACGACCACCGATTTTTCCTTCGCCATTCCCTCTCCGTCGCGCGGTCCGCAAGGGAGTCGTTCCATTTCCGTCCTTCCGTTCACCGCCGGTCCGCGCGCTTCCGGCCAGATGCTCCTCTACCGCGTGGGAGAAACGCGCTACGAGCACGACTTCTACAACAGGCTGCTTGCGCCGCCGGCGCAGATTCTGACCGGCGCGCTGCGACGCTATCTCTCCGGAGCGCGTGCCGGACAAGTCCGCGAACCGGGCGCGCCGCTCGGCTCGGACCTCGTCGTGCAGCCGCGGCTGATCGAACTCTACGCCGACTACCGCAGCGAGGCGCGCCCTGCCGCCACCGTTGCCATGGTCATCGTGCTGATCGAGCGCCGTCCCGAAGGAAATAAAGAGTTATTCGAGCGCACTTACCGGCGAAGCATTCCGATGCAATCCATTTCGCCGGCTGCTGCGGT
>CAZJGQ010000161.1:0-3627 GCA_964545425.1 uncultured Chthoniobacter sp.
CTGGCCCGCGCATCCTTCTCCTCCAACTCCTCCAGCGGATCCTCCGCATTCTCGTCCGCAATCATATCGCCGAAGAGTGTCTCGCCGTCATCGCGTCCGACCGGCGCGTCGAGTGACGCCGGACGGATCGCACTGCTTTTCAATGCGGCCACCTTCGACACACTCAACCCGACTTCATCCGCCAATTCCTCGTCCGACGGCTCGCGTCCCAGCTCGGCGGTAAGGCGTTCGGTCAGCCGGCGGATCTTGGCGATCTTTTCCACCTGGTGCACCGGCACGCGGATCGTTTTGCTTTGGTTGGCCAGCGCGCGCTTGATCGATTGCTTGATCCACCAGCCGGCATAAGTGCTCAACTTCCCGCCCTTCGAGGGATCGAAGCGCTCGACCGCTTTCATCAACCCGATGTTCCCCTCCGAAATCAAATCGAGCAGCGGCAGGCCGAGATTGGCGTAGTCCGTGGCCAGCTTGACCACCAGACGCAGGTTCGCCGTGATCATTTTTTCCCGTGCCGCCTTGTCCCCGCGCTTGATCCGCGCCGCCAATGCCACTTCCTGCTCCGGGGTGAGCAACTTCTCCCGTGCGATTTCCCGCAGGTAAAGTCCGAAGGCATCTTCCGCCGCGGCGGACGTCGCTGTGCGCTGCTTTTCTTCCATGGCCACATTGTGCCTCCGCCCCTCGGACCCGACCATGGGGCGAAGTCCGCAAAAACAAACCGCCCGCACCTTGCGGCACGGGCGGCACTCGTCTTTGTTGGTTGCGAGCGGCTTTGCTTGCTTTGTTCCAGCGTGAGTGCGGGGCAAATTCAGCTCTTCAGGATTTCCTCCACCCGACGGGCCGTATCGCGGAAATCGTCGAGCACGAAGGCGGCCTCCTCCTGCGGGATGCGGTCCATCGAGCGCAGGGTGACGAAATACCCTTTGCGGTTCACTTTCTCGATCCAGCCCAGCTCCTCCAGCTGCTTGATCTTCCGCCGCACCGTCTCCCGCGGAATCCCCGTGGCCTGACTCAGCGAGAAGGCATTGCAACCGCGCATCAATTTGCGCTGCGCCGCATCCCGCGGAAAGGCCGGGCCGCCTTCCCCGGCGAACGGCTGCAGGTTGTGCCGCGTGATTTCGTCCAGCAGGAGAAGCGAGACCAGATCGAGATTGAGACTCCCGTAGATGGCCCGCAAATGGCGGTGCACGAAGAGCGAGACGCAAAACAGTGCGTCCCGCTCCCGCGCGCCGGCTGCTGCCGCCGCCGCGCTTCGCTTCTCCTTGCTTCCTTGATTCATCCGCTGGGGAAAGGCGCGATTAACCGGGCCCGGACGGTCACGCACAAGAGCGCGACTGCCCGATTCTGGGGAGCGGACATACGCTCAAGATCCCATCGTGCGACCCACGTGCGCCGGACGTTTGATTGTTTTCCCGCTGTGGTGCGATCCACGCCGCTCCTCCTGCGAGACCATGTGCTTGATTTCCGGATCCACCCATTCCGAATGACCGAAAAGCGGATCCTCATCCGTCGGGAAAATTATCTCCCTCGGCGACATCGGACCCATCGACTGCGGATGGGCGGATGACTTGCTGCTGTGTTTGCGTTTCGTCTTCATCACCCCCACCTTCCGCCCGCACCGCACCGCACACCATGGGGCGATCACCGAAGACTTTTTAGCCACGGATGGAAGAGGATGACAGAAGATGGTGTTCGCGCCGCTGACACGGCGCAAACACAGTCTCCGGACTGAAGCTTTGAGCGGGGCGCGTGTCAGCGCGCCTCGCTCTATCCTCTGCTATCTTCTTCCATCCGTGGCCTGTCTTTCTCCGCGTCTATCCGCGTCTATCCGTGGCCTGTCTTTTACCCGCGTCAATTTGCCTTCGGCTGTGGCTCATGCCTTTTCATGGGCCCTTCTCCCCATAACGCAGCAGAATCGGGCGGCTAAGCTGGTGGTGGCGGGCCACATCGCCCCTACAAACAATCATGAAACCAAGCAGCGAAAACACCACCGACCCGACAACCTCGAAACTCCGCGCAAGCACCGCTCATGCGGCCGAAGCCGCCCGCGAACTCGGCGAAGCTGCCGCGGCAAAAGCGCACGGCATCACTGACGACATCAGCGCACGCACGCGGGAGGTGCGGCAGGAAGTCGAATTCCGGGTCTGCAAACATCCCTTGCGCAGCATCGCCGCGGTATTCGCCGCCGGCTTCGCTCTCGGCACCATCGTGCTGGCGCGATGCCAATGCCGCCGCACCTCCTCGCCAAGCTGAGTCGCGCTGTGGAAAAGCGCGCCGACCCCGGCAGACCAAGGCCCTTAAGTTCGGCCGGTGTGCCGGCCGAACTTGTTTTCCTGCCTTTTATCCGCGTCTATCCGCGTCAATCGGTGGCCTGCCTTTCCTCCGTCGCCACTTTGGGTCCAAGTCCCCATGTCACCCAGCAACCCGCCGCGCAACACTGACTGTTGCGCATGCACACCAAACTCCTTCTCGCCGGCGACGTCATGACCGGACGCGGCATCGACCAAGTCATGCCGCACCCCTGCCCGCCGCTGCTCGCCGAGACCATGGTCCACGATGCGCGCGACTACGTGCGACTGGCCGAGCGCGTGCACGGACCCATCCCTGCCGCCGTCGCCCCGGATTACATCTGGGGAGATGCTCTCGAGGAAATCGAGCGCCTCGGTCCGCACGTTACCCTCGCCAATCTGGAAACTGCCATCACCTCGCACGGCGACCCGTGGCCGCGCAAAGGCATCCATTACCGCATGAACCCCGACCACATCGCATGCCTCGCCGCCGCACGCATCGACGTCTGCGTGTTGGCCAACAACCACGTCCTCGACTGGGGTGAAGATGGCTTCAGCGACACCTTGTCCTGCTTGCGCCACGCCGGATTCGCCACCGCCGGGGCCGGACGCAACCAGATCGAAGCTGCCGCACCGGCTATCCGCCAACTCCCCGGCGGACGCCGCCTTCTGGTCTTTTCCTTCGCCACTTATGACAGCGGCGTGCCGACCTCTTGGGAAGCCAACCACAGCCCCGGCATCAACATGCTTACCCCGGACGACGTCGGCCTGGCGGACGCTGTGGCCCACATCCGTTCCCGCCGCCAGGAAGGCGATCTCGTCGTTGTCTCCCTGCACTGGGGCGAGAATTGGGTCGGACCCGTGCCCGCCGTCCACCGACGCATCGCCCGCCAACTGATCGAAACCGGTGCCGCCGATCTGGTCCACGGACATTCCGCCCACCATCCGCTCCCCGCCGAAGTGCACCACGGCAAATTGATCCTCTACGGATGCGGCGACCTGATCAACGACTACGAAGGCATCACCAACGGCGGGCCGGCCCGCAGCGACTTGGTCTGCCTCTATGCCGCGACCTTGGAAAATGACGGGCGCCTCCGCGACCTCGAAGTCCTGCCCTTCCGCATCCGTCGTTTCCGCCTCGGCCACATGCCCCGCGACGAACGCGAATGGCTCCGCAACTTCCTCAACCGCCGCAGCGAACCTTTCGGCACCAAATTCGTCACCGCCGGCCACCGCCACTGGCACCTCGCCTGGCACGACGGCAACTAGGCTGCCAAGGATTCGCCGCTCGTTCACATTTTGCTGATAGCGAAGGGCTCGATCCCGGACGAAACAATGGCGCTTT
>CAZJGQ010000162.1:0-3605 GCA_964545425.1 uncultured Chthoniobacter sp.
ATCTTCGGCAACGTGTTCAACAATGGCACGGTCTCGCCGGGCAACTCGCCCGGAACGTTGAGCATCGGGGGCAACTTCACTCAGACGGCGGCGGGAACATTCCTGCTCGAAGCCGCTTCGCTCTCGAACTTTGACCGCATCAACGCCACCGGCGCCGCCACAGTCGATGGCACCTTGCAAGCCGTCGGCTTCGGCGGTCACAACCTGAGCCCGGGCGATCGCTACCAGTTCCTCACGGCTGATGGTGGTATCTCGGGCACGTTCGACACGATCACGGTGCCGGCCGGTCTGCGCGGCAGCTTCTTGATCAGCGGAGTGAACAACAGTCTGGGCACCCTGCTCATCGCACCGTCCACCTACACCTCGATGGCGGTGACGCCGAACCAGTTCAATGCGGCGGCCGCTTTGGACAATTTCATCGGTGCCGGTGGCGACCGCGGCACCGTCAGTGCGGCGCTCGACACATTGACGGCTTCGCAATATCCGGCGGCTTTCGAACAGGTCATGCCTTCGCAATATGCGTCCTTGCCCTCGATGGCCTTCAACGTGGCCAATGCGCTGAACAGCGCGATGTTCCAGCGCCTGTGGGTCATCCGCGTGAACGGCAAAGGATTCAACGCCTCGGGCATCGATCTCGCCCCGATGCAGGCCGAGATGGGCGGCACGGACGACATGGGCGTCTTCGCCATCAATCCCGCCAAGGAAACGAAGTGGAGTTCCTTTGTCGACGGCAACGGCGTCTTCGCCAACGCCTCGAGCACGGGCTCGGTGCAGAACTACCGCTCGCAGGGCGGCGGGGTGAGCACGGGCGCGGCTTATTCTTGGACCGATGCCTTCGCCACCGGCGTTTATGTCGGCTACCAGGGCCTGCAGGCCGAATACGACAACGGCCGCACGATCGACAACGCGGTGCGCTTCGGAGTCTTCGGCACCTATGACGTCGGCGACTTCTACTTCAACGCGTTGGTCGGCGGCGCCTACCACGGCTACACGGTGAACCGGAACATCAACTTCGGCGGCCTCAATCGCACGGCCACGGGACGTCCGGGCGCGGGCGAATTCGATCTGGCTCTGGGCACGGGCTACGACTTCGACATCGGCAACTTCAGCTGGGGACCGTTCACCACGCTGCAATACACCTACATCGGAGTGCAGGGCTTCACCGAGACGGGTGCCGGCGCACTCAACCTCGACGTGGATCCCTACAACTCGAGCAGCCTGCTTTACACCCTCGGTGCGCAGGCGGCCTACAACTGGAAGGTCTCCGACAAAGTGGTCGTCACCCCGCTGGCCTTCGCCGGCTGGCAGCATGAGTTCCTGCAGAACGGTTACGGGATCAACTCGACCTTCGCCACGGGAGGTCCGGCTGCTCCGTTCAACTACAACACGTCCTCGCCGGCGCGCGACAATTTCTACGGCGGTGCCGGTGTGACGGTGGGCATCGGCGAGCGCTGGCAGGCGACCTTCATCTACAGCGCCTCGGCGGCCAACGCCGACAACAGCAGCCAGAACATCTACTTCTCCATCGGCGCCAAGTTCTGAGGCGGACTCGCGACCGTGAACCATCCGGCGACGACTGACTGCTCGCTGGCGCTCGCTCTTGGTGCTTGCGTGAGGCCGTGCTGGCGCGGAAAGATGAAGTCGTGACCGCACCGGCCAATACGACGTTTCTGGACGAGATTCGTCCCAAGCTTGCTCCCTTCTGCCGCAGGCACCGGTTGCGGCACTTGGCTGTCTTCGGGTCGTTCGCGCGGGGAGAGCAGCAGGCACACAGCGATATCGACTTGCTGGCGACCTTGGACAACCCGGCAACCGTGCCTGCCGATGAGCTTTTTGAAATGGCCGGTGAGGTCGAGGAGTTGCTCGGTCGTCCGGTTGATTTTGTCTTGCGCGACCGACTCGAGGCTTCGTCGAATCGCTTGGCTCGCGAGCACATTCTGGCCACGGCGGTCACCGTCTATGGAGATTGACCAGCTCGGTCGCCTGCGCGATATCCGCGAGGCCTGTTTGCTGGTCGAGAGCTACGTGGCCGGCGTGTCTTCCGGGGTTTCTTCGAGGACACCGAGAAGCAGGATGCCGTGATCAGACGTATCGAAATCATCGGTGAAGCCACAGCCCATCTGTCCGAAGCGACGCGCGCCCAATTGCCCGCGCTACCCTTCCGACAAATGCGCGGCATGCGCAATATCGTGGCTCACGACTACGGTCACGTTGACGTTGCTCTTGTCTGGAAAGCAGCTACGGAGAAGATACCGCTGATTCGTGGTGTCCTCGAAGAGTTCCTTGGCAAAACCTGATCTCATTTCACTTTCCTGCGGCCGCGCTCGGCGAGGCGCGTTCAGCGGCCGGTCGCGGGAACTTTGACCACCGATAGCCCGATGGTCTTGGCTAATTTCTGCCGGCGTTGGTCGCCGGTGATGGTTTGGTCGGCGCCGGAATCTACTTCGCGTAGTGGAAGCGGAGTTGGGCTATCTCGAGATTGTTGCCGGTAACGCGGTAGACCATGCGGTGCTCTTCGTTGATGCGACGCGACCAGAATCCGGCCAGCGCATACCGCAGTGGTTCGGGTTTGCCGATGCCTTCGTAGGGACTGCGCGCGGTGTCCTTGATCAGTTCGTTGATCCGCCGGACCAGTTTCCGGTCGGTTTGCACCCAGTGCTGGTAGTCCTCCCAAGCCTGCGGCGAGAAAACAAGGTTCATGCATCCACCAAGTCTTTGAGGCTTTTCTTGATCTTTTTCCCTTTGTTGAGGCTTTCAATGGAAGCAAGCAAGCGGCGCGCATTGGCGGGCGAGCGCAGCAGATAGGCGGTTTCCTGCAGGGACTCGTAATCGTCGAGCGAAAGCATGACGACCGCTTGGTCGCGGTTGCGGGTGATGATGACCGGATCATGGTCCGAGCAGACTTGGTCCATCGTGGAGGCCAGATTCTCCCGGGCGGCGGTGTAGGTGATGGCAGTCATATGGACAGTATCATGGACAGATTGGCGGGCCTTGTCAAACGAGGGAATCTGGTAGTCGTGGCCGTAATTTCGTGAGAATGACTGGCATGTGAAGCTGAGCTGATCTAGACGCACGGGATGCGAAACATGTTCGTCGCCGGAGCTTTTCTGATGGCCATATTTGCTGGAGCGGAGGCTGCAGATCCGGAAGGGTTGAGCACAAAGACGGCGGAGGTGGATAGGGACACGGATGGGCGGCCGGATGTGCGGACGGAGATCGTCTCGCGGGATGGGCAGAAGCAGATGATGGTGATGAGTCGGGCGGACGAGAGCGGTGAGTGGAGGGTAACTGCGAGGTCTTTTTATGTCGGGCCGCACATGGCGGTGACGGAGGCGGATGAGGATGGGGACGGTTTTTTTGAGATGGTGGCGGTTTACCGGGAGGATCCGAAGGACGTGAATGCGTTTGTGCGGGAGCGGGATGGGTCGGTGCGTCCGGCGGATACGAAGGTGGTCGAGGCGCTGCGGAAGCAGGACGCGGTGCTGTCGGAATTTTGGAGCAAGACGGTGAGCGATCAGGAGAACTTCGAGGAGGCGATGAGGGAGGTGCAGGAGAAGATGAAGGACATCGCGGAGGAATCGAAGAAGGAGGATTGAGGTGGACGA
>CAZJGQ010000163.1:0-3600 GCA_964545425.1 uncultured Chthoniobacter sp.
TCAGCTGTCCTTGGGAACGTCCGCCCATGACGACATCATCTTCCACCTGCCAGCCGCGCATAGCATCGGGGGCGGCAAAGTCGAAGAGGACTTTACTGCCGGACAGTGCTTCGGAACGTGAAATGCTGCAGGCCGCAGCGAGAACGCAGGCGAGGTGAATGATGCGATTCATGGGGTTTGGGAATGAACCACAGAGGACGCAGAGGGCGCAGAGAAGGTAAAGGAGATTACTTCTCTCTGTGTCCTCGGTGCTCTCTGCGGTTTTTCTCCTTGCTGGGAAAAGCGGCGCACAAAACTTTTGCCAGCAGTTGGTCAAAACTGAATGCGGTGCCGGGGCTCCGCCGTCAGCTTTTCCGGATGAAGGCCGGGATGTGGAGGATCATCAGAACGATAGCCACAGCGGCGAGCGGGGTTTTCCACGGGGAGGACAGGATAAGCGCGAGGAAACCTCCGGATTCGGCGAGGGCGAGTCCGAGGATGAAGAAGAGGAATTTTTTCGCTGCGGATGCGCGGGGGAGGAGGAGAAAGCGCACCGTGGCAGACGCCGCAAAGGGTCCGAGGGCGACCAAGGCCAGCGAGGGCGGACCTTCGATCCGCACGCCGTTGACCTCGAAAATGCCGAGTACCATGAAAAAGGCCGCGGTGATAGCGCCCCAGATGAGCCACCAGACGGAAAGCGGGGGCTGCGGCGGCGGGTTCATGGGAAGGTTTTCCATGGGAGTCGTTCGAGCAGTTGGTCGAAGCCGAACCCGGTGCCGGGGGGCGGTGCGGTCTGCGGTCCGAGGGTTCGGATTTGGGCGCTGAATTCGTCCGCTTGGTAAAGTCCCTTCGCTTGGAGTCCGCCATCGAGAACGAGATCGCCGTGGCGCTGGCGCAGTCGCATCGCGGTCCAGAGCGCGACGGCTTGGCCGAGCGGATGGTCCATGCTGTGGGTGACGACAACCTCCATGCCGGCGTGCGCGGCGGCCAAGGCGAGGGGGAAGGCGTCTTGCGAGGCGGGTTTGATCACGAGGATTTGCGCGCCGGGCCAGGGCGGGGGCGTGGCGGGAAGTTCCCAGTCGAGGGCGAGGGGAATTTTTTCGCGTTCGCTCAGGGCGGACCATGCATCGCCATCGTAGGGTGTGGGGTCTTCGAGGAATTCGATGTTGGGGCGGAGTTCCGGAGTCAGTTTGGTGAGGAATGCCTCGATCGATTCGCCGCCGCCGGTCGTGAAGGAAGCATTGGCATCCAGTCGCCAGCGCAGCGGGAGATCGGCCAATGCGTTCAACGCCTCGGCCTCGCGTTGCGGATCACGTCCGATTTTGAGTTTGGCCGCATGGTAGCCTTCGGCCACGCACTGCTCGAAGGCGTCGCGCGGAGCGGCGGTCCAATCGGTGAATAGTGCGTGGCTGCAGACTTCGGGCAGGCCGTCGAAAAGGGAAAGACCGGCGCGGCGTGCGGCGGCGTCGGCGCGGGCGTGACGCAGGGCGAGGTTGGCGAGGGGAGTGGGTTGGTTGTTTGCCAGTGAAGCAAGTTGGTCTTCGAGAGGAGCATGCCCGAATTCCTCCCACGGATGCAGGTCGGCGTAGCCGATCGAGTTATCGTCGAATTCGACGCGGAGAAGAACGCCTTGGCGCGGGGCGCGCGCGGCGCTGGCGGGGTCGGGCCCGGGCTGCAGCGTGTAGTGGTGCGTCCGGATTTTCACGGCAGGAGGAAGCCCAGGGCGAGGAGAAGGCCGAACGAAGCATGCAGCGCGGCGGCTTGGGCCAGCAGCTGGTTGACGCTGCGGTCGGGCGTGGCGGCCAAGCAGGCGCGGGCCAGCCACCAAACGAGCGGCAAGGTGATGAGCGGAAGCACGAAGGCCCAGATATAGCCGAGCGGCAGCCACAGCATGCCGAGCACGCAGGGCGCGATGACCAACGCGGCGTTTTCGCGGCGGGCAAAAGTCAGACCGAAGCGCGCGGCGAGCGTGCGCTTGTTTGCCGTGCGGTCGGTTTCCAGATCGCGGAGGTTGTTCACCGCGAGGAGCACGCTGGAGTGCAGGCCGATTTGCAGTCCGGCCAGGGCGGCAGCCGGGGACCACTCGAGTGCGTTGAGGTAAAATGTTCCGGCCACAGCGAAGAGGCCGAAGAAAAGCACGACGAAGATTTCCCCGAGCCCGAGGTAGGCCAGGGGGAAAGGTCCGCCGGTGTAGGCGTAAGCGAGAACAAGCGAAACGCTGCCGAGAACCAGAATGGGCCATCCTCCGTGCACGACCAGCGGAATGGCGAGGATGGCGGCGAGGATGAGACACGCGGTGCCGCCGGCCATCATGGCGCGCGCGGAGAGCAGTCCGGCGCTCGTGGCACGAACGGGCCCGAGTCGCTCGGCGGTATCCGCCCCTTTGGCGTGGTCGATCGCGTCGTTGAAGTAGTTCGTCGCGATCTGGATAAGGACGGCGCACGCGAGAATGAGCGCGGACACCATCGGATCAAAGGCACCCGCAGCAATGGCAAGGGCGCAACCGGCCGCAACGGGCACAATGGCCGCGCCGAGCGTGCGCGGGCGGGCGGCGAGGATCCACGGGTTCATTTCTGCGTTAATGGCACGCGGATTGCGAACGGGGGTCAATCTTTTGCGGTGGGAAGATTGACCGCAGATGACCCAGAGGGCACAGAGGAGATGTGCGACAGATTGTTGCTGCAGCTCTATCAATCGCTGCGGCGGCCAGCGTTTTGGCTGACGGCCGCATCGAGACGATATTCATCGCGTCCGGTGACGAAGCGATTCCTTCGCGCGAGGTGCGGGTTTGGTTGCCGCCGGGATATGACGAGGGCGCTGCGCGTTATCCGGTCATTTATTTCCACGACGGGCAAAATGTGCTTCGTCCGGGTGGACCGTTCGGTTGCTGGTTCGCGGAGGAGGCTGCGGCGGAGGAGATGAAAGCGGGACGCATGCGCGAAGCGATCATCGTGGCCATCCCGAACAACGAGGCCGACATGGGCGCCGCGCGAATCACGGAATACCAGCCGCCGGAGGATGGGAATCCGCGGGATCCGGCGCGGGGGAAGGGGATTTGTCACCGTTATGCGGATTATTTGGTCGGGAAGGTGAAGCCGGCGATCGATGCGAAATACCGGACGTTGCCCGAGAGGGAAAATACGGCAGTGGCAGGGGCTTCGATGGGGGGATTGGTTTCGTTGTGGTTGGGGCTGAACACGGATGTGTTCGGTGCGGTGGGGGTTTTCTCACCGGCTTTTTGGACGAGTCCGAACTTTACGAAGGCGGTGATGGGCGGCGCGAAGAAGGACGGCCTGCGCATCTACATGGACATGGGCACGGAAGAGAAGGGGAACCTCACGGGGGATTACTGGGAGGATGCCTTGGCGGTGCGGGCGGCGTTGCTCAAGCAGGGTTACGTGGAAGGCGGAGACTTTCTTTGGAATCCGGGCGAAGGAGACGAGCACAACGAAAAGGCTTGGGCGAAGCGCTTGCCGGTGGCGTTGCGGTTTTTGATGTCAGAGGAAGACAGGCCACAGCCGAGCGCAGCGAGACAGACAGCTCGAAGAGGTGAGCGAAGCGGTCAAATGGAAGAGGATTGAAGAGGATGACAGAAGTTTTTCCGCCGGCTGACACCGGCGG
>CAZJGQ010000164.1:0-3591 GCA_964545425.1 uncultured Chthoniobacter sp.
CGGACGGCGGGATTTGTTGAGGCTTGTTTGAAAGTTGGTCGCGACTAAAGGTGCAATTTCTTGTGTTCTGTACTCGCGGAGATCTCGAGTGTGCGCGGCTCTGCGTCTGTGGCGATAACATCTCGGCAGGCGAAAGATTGTTGGCGTGCGGGTCCGAGCTGCGCGACAACTGTCGGTCATGCCGTCGAGAGGGAAAGCGAGTCTGGCTTCGGTGAGGGCGCGGATCGCCGCGCTGAAGCGCCCCCATCGGTTTGTCTCGTGGCGGTATTCCTCGGAGTTGGCCAGCGAGTTGCGTGACTTGCTGCACGATGCGGAGCAAGCCGTCGGAGATCCGCGCACGGGCGCGGAGTCGCTCCTACGCTTCTACGAGACGGACTGCGCAGTGTTCGACCAGTGCGACGACTCCAGCGGGCATATCGGGAGCGTCTACCGGTTCGACGCGCAGCAACTTTTTGTCCGTTATGCCAAGGATTGCCCGGACACGGAATGGCTGGTGGACCGTTTGTTCGGCCTGATGGAACACGATGATTACGGGGTAAGGGATGCTTTGTTGGAAGTAGCCCCGCGGTATTTGTCGAAAGCGCAAATCCACCGTCTTGTCGCGCGGATGCGCGAGGCGGATGCCGCCCTGCCGGAGGACAAGAGGGGAACCCGCTGGCGCGTGGACATCGAAACGCTGGCCCGGGCCATGAAGGACGGTGCGCTTTTCGCCGAGGCGCGGCTGAGCTATCCGGGTCCGATTTATGCCGGTTGCTGCGTGGATATTGCCAAAGTGTATCTGTCCGCCGGCGAGGCGGCGGTCGCGCTCGGGTGGTTGGAGAAGATTCCCGCCGACGACATGTCCCGTGATGGCGAGCGGGATGAATTGTTGGCGAGTATTTTTGCCGCGCTGGGCGAGCGCGAGAAGCAGACCGAGGTGGTCTGGCGCATTTTCCGCCGTTATCGCAGCGCGACCACGCTGTCGGCCTTGCTCGCCTTGGTCGGGAAGAAGGCGCGGGCGAAGATCGTGGCCGACGAAGCAGCGGCGATCATGGCTGCACCGCGCTTCGTTTGCTCGGACGCGCGGTTTCTGGTCGATGCGGGGCACAGCGAGGAAGCCGAAGCTTACCTCGTGTCGCGGGCGGAAGGCATCGATGGCGAGTATTACCCGGGACTCCTCCCACTGGCCGAAGCGCTGCTCGGCGTCCGGCGTCCCTTGGCGGCCACGATCATTTACCGGGCCCTGACGAATTCCATCCTCGCGCGGGCGCGCAGCAAAATCTACGGGCACGCCGTCCGTTATCTGGGCAAGCTCGAGCGGATTGCGAAGGGCGTGGACGATTGGCGCGGGCTGCCCGACCACGCAGCGTATGTGGCCGCACTGCGTTCTCGACATGCGCGCAAATCGGCTTTCTGGAGTCGCTTCGGCGAATAGGCGGCGGCCGGTGACAGCCGGCCTCCAGGATTGCTGGATCGGGGGCGCACAGCTGGGCATGATGGTTTTCATGAAGCGGGCAATTCACTGGTTCCGGAGGGACTTGCGGATCACGGACAACACGGCGCTGGCCGGGGCGGCGAAGGAGGCGGAGGAGGTGGTCCCGGTTTACGTGGTGAGCGATTGGAAGAAAAAGCACCGGTGGACGGGGCCGGCGCGGCAGACGTTTCTTTGCGGGTCTTTGGCGGCGCTGGATGGGAATTTGCGCGCCATCGGGAGTGGACTTGTCGTGCGCGAGGGTGCGGCGGAGGAGGCTCTGGTCAAACTGGCGCGGGAGACCAAAGCGGAAGCGGTATTCACCAACCGGGATCCGGATTTGTTCGGCCGCGGGGCGGAGATGCGCGTCGCGAAGATGTTGGCGGAGGACGGACGGGAGTTACGCACGTTCAAAGACGCGGCGATCCACGAGCGGGATGAGGTCAAGACGGGCAGCGGCGGAAATTTCCGGGTCTTCACCCCGTATTCGAGGGCGTGGGCCAAGCTGGACAAGCCGTCCGCTTTACCCGCGCTGAAAAAGCTGCAGACTCCGGACGGCATCAAGACCGCCGTCCTGCCGACGCCGGGACGCTGGGGTCTCGCGGAATTCACCGGTGGAGTCGAACCGGGCGAAAAAGCGGCGCGGGCGCGGTTGAAGAAATTTTTGTCCGGCCCGATTCATAACTACGGCGAAACGCGCGATTTGATGGGCGAGGACGGAACGTCGCGGCTATCGCAGGACCTGCGTCATGGGCTGCTTTCCATCCGCGAGGTTTACCACCGGGCCAAAGCGGCGGCCGAGGGAGCCGATGCCACCGGGCGGAGCAATGTGTGGAAATTCATCAGCGAGTTGATCTGGCGGGAATTTTATTTCCAGATCCTCTGGCACTATCCGGAGGTGCTGGAGCACGAGTTCAATGCGAAATATCGAGGGATGGAATGGGATCACGATCAGGCGAAGTATCGTGCGTGGTGCGAAGGGCAGACCGGATTTCCCATCGTCGATGCGGCCATGCGGCAACTCAATGCCACGGGCTACATGCACAACCGCGCGCGCATGATCACCGCGATGTTTCTGACCAAAGACCTGCACCTCGACTGGCGGCTGGGGGAGCAATATTTCATGCAGACGCTGATCGACGGGGAGATTGCGAGCAACAACGGCGGGTGGCAGTGGAGCGCCGGAACCGGAGCCGATGCCGCCCCGTATTTCCGCATCCAGAATCCGTGGAGTCAGACCAAGCGCTACGATCCGCAGGGAAAATACATCAAGCAGTGGGTTCCGGAGTTGCGGGATGTGGCGGCGGCAAAGTTCATGGAGGCGCCGTCGGACGGAAAACCGATCGCGGCGGGGTATCCGTTGCCGATGGTCGATCACGGGACGGAGCGCGACGAGACGCTGCGGCGCTTCAAGGCGGTGGGGTAGGAGCCATGGCGCGCTTTTTCGTTGCTGCTAGGGACTGGAAATCCGGGGAATTGCCCGAGTCCGAGGCGCGCCATGCGGCCCAAGTGCTCCGCATGGCGAGCGGAGAGAAAGCGGTCATTTTCGACGGGTCGGGTCGTGCGGCCGAGATCGAGTTGACCGATGTGCAGAAAAAGCGGGTTGCCTTCCGCTTGCTGCGTGAATGGCGCGAGGAGCGCGTGCAACCGGAAATTCATCTCCTCGTCGCGCTGATCAAAAACGAGCGCTTCGACTGGTTGGTGCAAAAAGCCACCGAGCTGGGTGCGGCGTCGATTCGTCCGGTGGCTGCTGCCCGCAGTGTGGTGAAGCTGGCCGGCAGGGATGCCGAGAAAAAGCGCGGCAAGTGGGAACAAATCGCCGTCGAGGCAGCCAAGCAGTGCGGTCATGTCGTGCTGCCGGAAATTCATCCTGTTTGCGACCCGGCCGAAGCTTTCCGATCCGCGCCCGAGGGCCTCAAAGCCATTCCTGCCTTGCGCGGAGGCGGACGGACTCTCGGCGAGGTTCTCGCGCCCGGACTCCCGGCGGTCACCTTCGCGATCGGACCCGAGGGTGATTGGACGGAACCGGAGGTGGAGTTGGCGGAAGCCAACGGTTTTGTCCCCGTGGATCTGGGCAAACACGTGTTGCGAAGCGAAACGGCGGCGCTGCATGTGTTGAGTGCGGCAGCACACCAATTGCA
>CAZJGQ010000165.1:0-3573 GCA_964545425.1 uncultured Chthoniobacter sp.
GCAATCACGCGGTGATCGAAGCTTGGCGCCGCGAACAGGCGCGTGAGCGTACGCGGCTGCGGCGGCCGGACCTCGGGGGGAATCCGTGACACGGCACCGCATCCGTGTAGATTCATACGTGCGTTTAGCGGAAGACGCTCTTCCGGCATGAAACTGAAACCTTTCCTCATCGCCCTCGGCATTCTCGTCCTGTTGGTCGGGGTGGTCGCCGGCGTGAAAGCGTTGCAGATCGGCCAACTCATCGCCTCGGGGAAGGAAAAAGGCGGTCCGCCTCCCGAGACGGTCAGCACCGCCCAAGTGACGACCGAGCGTTGGGACCGTTCCGTGGAATCGGTCGGCTCGCTGCGGGCCGTGCAGGGTTCGGACTTGAGCACGGAGTTGTCCGGCGTGGTGACCAAGATCAATTTTGAAAACGGGCAGGAAGTGAAGGAAGGCGATCTTCTCGTCGAGTTGGACACCCAGACCGAGGAAGCCAACCTCCGTTCGGCCGAGGCCGAAGCCGACCTCGCGCGCACGGTCTACGACCGCACCAAAATGCTGCGGGCCAACAACACCGTGCCTCAGTCCGAGATGGACACCGCCGAATCCAACCTCCGCAAAATGAATGCGCTGGTCGAACAGCTCAAATCGACCATCCGGAAAAAGCAGGTCCGCGCTCCGTTCAGCGGCCAGCTCGGTATCCGCGAAGTGAACCTCGGACAGTTCGTCGACAACGGAGACAAAATCGTCTCCCTGCAATCGCTCGATCCGATCTTTGTCGACTTTCTCCTCCCGCAGCAATTGCTCTCGCAAGTCGCGCAGGGCAGCAAACTGCGCGTGCTGACCGATGTGTATCCCGGCAAAAGCTTCGAGGGCGAACTCACTGCGGTGAACGCCGAGATCGATCCCGTTACCCGCAACATACGCCTGCAGGGCACGCTGCCGAATCCCGGGGGCATGCTGCGCCCGGGCATGTTCGGGCGCGTCATCCTTTCGCTCGGCGAGGCCGAGGAAGTAACCGCCATTCCGGTCACCGCGGTCGTCGCCGCGACTTATGGAGATTCGGTTTTTGTCGTGACCGAGAAAGCTGACCAGAAAGGTGCCAAGCGTCTCGTGGCCGAACAGCGTTTCATCCGCACCGGCCGCAGTGAGGGTGATTTTGTCGCGGTGGCCGAAGGACTGCAACCCGGGGAAACGGTTGTCTCCGCGGGAGCTTTCAAATTGCGCAACGGTTCGCTCATCGAAGTGAACAACGACATGGCGCCGCGACCCGAGCTCGCACCGCGTCCCCAAGACTCATGAGTCTGCGTCATCTCGGACGGCGCGGCGGCTCCGGCTCCGGTGCCTTCACCGATATCTTCATCGAGCGCCCCGTCCTCGGGGCGGTCGTCGCCCTGCTCATCATCGTGGCCGGGTTGCAGGCCATCCTCACCCTCAACGTCCGCCAATACCCGCGCAGCGACAACGCGTCCGTCACGGTCACCACCGTCTACATCGGGGCCAGCGCGGACCTCGTGCGCGGGTTCATCACCACTCCGCTGGAGCGGGCCATCGCCGGGGCGGACGGTATCGACTACATCGAATCGCAAAGTTCCCCCGGCCGTTCGGTCATCACCGCCCGGCTCAAGCTCAATTACGATTCGACCAAGGCGCTAGCCGAGATCGGTTCGAAAGTCGACCAGGTGCGCGGCGACCTTCCGCCCGAAGCCGAGGTTCCGGTCATCAACATCGAAAACGCCGATTCGCAGCGCGCCGCCGCCTACCTGCGCTTCACCTCGGACATCCTGCGTCCCAACGAGGTCACCGACTATCTCGCCCGCGTCGTGCAACCGCGCTTCTCCGCCATCGCCGGCGTGCAGCGCGCGGAAATCCTCGGTGGCCGCGTTTTCGCCATGCGCATCTGGCTCAAGCCGGAACGCATGGCCGCTCTCAACATCAGCCCGGCACAAATCCGCCAAGCCCTCGCCGGCAACAACTACCTCTCGGCCGTCGGACAAACCAAAGGTGCGCTGGTCACGGTCAATCTCACCGCCAACACCGACCTGAGCACGCCGGAGGAATTCGAGGAACTCGTCATCCGCGAAAGCGGCGGCGCCATTGTGCGTTTGCGGGACGTGGCCGATGTCGTGCTCGGCGCGGAAGACTACGAGTCCGAGGTGCGCTTCTCCGGGCAGAGGGCCGTCTTCATGGGTATCTGGGTCTTGCCCAACGCCAACTCGCTCGACGTCCTCGCCGCCGTGCGCAAGGAACTCGACGCGATCAACCGCGACCTGCCGACCGGCATGCAAGGCGGCATCGGCTATGACTCGACCGTTTACATCCAGGACTCGATCAACGAGGTGCTGAAAACCCTGGCCGAGACGCTCCTCATTGTCGTCGTGGTCATCTTCCTCTTCATGGGCTCGCTGCGTGCTGTGCTCGTCCCGGTCGCGGCCATTCCGCTCTCCATCATCGGTGCATTCTTTCTCATGCAGGTGGCCGGTTTCACGGTCAACCTGCTCACCCTGTTGGCCATCGTTCTCTGCGTTGGGATCGTGGTTGATGACGCCATCGTCATGGTGGAAAACATCGAGCGGCATTTGTCGGAGGGCATGAAGCCGTTCCAGGCGGCCATCACCGGCGCGCGCGAACTGGTCGGCCCGGTCATTTCCATGACCATCACTCTCGCCGTGGTCTATGCTCCGATCGGCTTCCAAGGCGGCCTGACCGGTGCGCTCTTCCGCGAGTTCGCCTTCACCCTGGCCGGCGCGGTGCTTGTGTCCGGCATCGTTGCGCTGACCGTCTCGCCGGTCATGTGCGCCAAGATGTTCAAGCCCGACCTCGAAGAGCACGGATTCGCCCGCGTGGTCAACCGCGTCTTCACCCGCCTGCGCGACGCCTACGGCCGCGCTTTGGACAAAGTCCTGGGTGCGAGGCCCGCCGCCTATTTCGTGTGGGGGGTCATCGCTCTGTTGTGCGTGCCGATGTTCAAAATGTCCCCGAGCGAACTGGCGCCGTCCGAGGACCAAGGTGTCATCTTCGGTATCGTCGATGCCCCGGCCAATGCCACGGTGGAAGAGACCGCCCGCTACGCCGAGGCGGCGAATGATATCTTTTTCAGCGAGCCCGAGACCGACTTCAGCTTCCAACTTACCCAGCCATCCTCCGGATTCAGCGGCATGCGCCTCAAACCGTGGAGCGAACGCGAGCGCACTCCGAACGAGATCCTCCCCGGACTCTCGGCCAAGCTGGAAAAAATCCCCGGCATCAGCGTGCGCGCCGTCACCCCGCCCGCGCTCCCCGGCGGCGGAAATTTCCCCGTCGAGTTCATCATCGCCTCGACCGCCGAACCCCAGCAGATCCTCGAGATCGCCCGCGAGTTGCAGCAGAAAGCCGCGGCCAGCGGCATGTTCGCTTTCCCCCCGATCATCGACACCAAGATCGACCAACCCGAAGCCGAGTTCCTCATCGACCGCGACAAAGTGGCCTCGCTCGGGCTCAACCTCCGGCAGGTCGGCGAGGACATTTCCGCCATGGTCGGCGGCAACTACGTCAATCGCTTCAACATCGGCGGACGCAGCTACAAGGTCATCCCGCAGATCCAGCGCGCCGGCC
>CAZJGQ010000166.1:0-3514 GCA_964545425.1 uncultured Chthoniobacter sp.
GGCGTTGTCGTGGGGATGAAAGACGAGCGCCTGACCATCGTCGCTCCGATGGAAGGCACGCCGGGATTCCGCGTCGGTCTGTTGCCGGGCGATGTGTTGCTCGAGATCGACGGACAGTCGGCCGAGAAAATGTCGCTGCGCGATGCGGTGGACAAATTGCGCGGCGAGCCGGGCACAATAGTGAAGCTGGCCATCGGACGCGAGGGCGAGTCGGACCCTATGAAGTTCGAAGTGGAACGCGAGGTGATCAAGGTGCCGAGCGTGCGCGGGGCCAAGGTGCTCGAAGGCGAGGGTCCGTGCATCGGCTACGTGCGGGTGACGCAGTTCAGCGAACCGACCGGCAAGGAATTCGCCCGCGCCTTGAACGAATTGGAAAACGAAGGGATCGATGCCCTCGTCCTTGATCTGCGTTTCAATCCGGGCGGATTGCTCGGCAGTGCGGTGGAGGTGGCGGGTGAATTCCTGCCCGGCGGCGCCTTGGTTGCTTACACCGAGGGGCGTTCTCCCTCGGCGGAGCGGCGTTACCTCGCTCCGGGCAAGGGTCGCAAGCCGCGCGAATACCCGGTGGCCGTGCTGGTCAATGGTTCGAGCGCCAGCGGCGCGGAAATCGTGGCCGGTGCGCTGAAGGATTCCGGACGGGCCTTGCTCGTCGGCGAGACCACGTTCGGCAAAGGTTCCGTGCAGAGCGTGGTCTCCTTGCCCGACGGTTCGGCCTTGCGCATGACCACGGCGGAATACTTCACACCCAGCGAGCAACCCATCCATGAGAAGGGCGTGGCTCCGCACGTCTTGGCCACCATGTCGGCCGAGGACGAAGCGCGGCTTCTTTCCCTGCGACGCCAAGAGGATCTCCCGGCGGGAACCAAGCGGGAGGATTTGGGGAAGGTGGAGGATGTTCCCCTGCAGCGCGCGGTCGATGCCTTGCGCGGTGTTTTGCTCCATGCCAAGGAGGGGACGGCGGCGCCGTCCGCGGAAGGTTGAGCGTGCCGTTGGTTCTCGCGTTGGAAACCTCTTGCGACGAGACGGCGGCGGCGGTGCTGGAAGGCGTGACTCGACTTCGAGGCCATGTCGTGGCTTCGCAGGCGGCGACGCATGCCGTTTACGGCGGGGTCGTGCCGGAGGTTGCCTCGCGGGAGCATCTGCAGCATTGGCGCGGGGTGGTCGAGCAGGTGTTGCGCGAGGCCGGATGCGGCTTGGAGGCCATCGATGTCTTTGCCGGCACAACGGGTCCGGGTTTAGCCAGTGCCCTGCTCGTCGGTAGCGCGGCGGCCAAGGGTTTTGCCTTGGCGGCGGACGAGCCTTTCGTTGCGGTGAACCATGTGGAAGGCCATTTGCTCTCCCCGTTTTTCGGGGAAGAGAGCATTCCCGAATGCATCGGATTGGTGGTCAGCGGCGGCCACACCCTGCTGGTCGATGTGGCCGGCGTCGGTCGCTACCGACTGCTCGGGCGCACGCTCGACGATGCAGCGGGCGAGGCTTTCGACAAGGTGGCCAAGCTGCTCGGCTTCGGATACCCGGGCGGACCGCTCATCGAGGAGGCGGCGCGGGGAGGTGATGCTTCGCGTTTCGCTTTGCCCCGCAGCATGAAGTGCTCGGGCGATCATGACTTCAGCTTCAGCGGATTGAAGACCGCGGTGCGTTATCTTTTGCCGCAGACCGGCGCGGCGGATGTGCCCGATCTGTGCGCCGGATTCCAGCAAGCGGTGGTCGATGTGCTCGTGCACAAGACGATCCGGGCGGCGAAGCAATGCCGTCGGGAGTTGATCGCCGTGAGCGGCGGGGTGGGGCTGAACCGGCATCTTCGCGACCAATTGGAACAAGAGGCGAAGGCGGAAGGCTTGTCCGTGCGCTTTGCCCAACCTTGGCTCTGCACCGACAATGCCGCCATGGTGGCCTATGTCGCAGCGCAGCGCTGGCGGGCGGGCGAAATGTCGGGGCTCGGACAGGATATTACCCCGACGCTGGGGTCGGATTTATTCGCTGCTTCCTGAAACTTGGCGCGAAAATTGCTTGCAGTATGGCTCGAAGCCGGGCGTCCTTGCCGTCATGCCCGGTATGGAACAGAGCGCGCAGTTGGGTCAGCAGCAGATGCTGTCGCCCCAGATGCGTCAGAGCTTGGAGATTCTCCAAGCCACCGCGCTCGAGCTGCAGCAACTGGTCCGCAACGAGTTGGAAACCAATCCGGTGCTCGAGGAAGAGGTCCCGGAAGAGGAAGCCGCGCCGGCCGATGAGGCCGAGGAATCGGGGGAGGACGAGACGGACGAATTGAGCCGCTTGGAGGAAGATTGGGAGACATTTTCTGCCGAGGGGTCGCAGCGTATCGACGCGGACGCCGAGGCGAGGCGGCAACATTTCCTCGAGGGCATCGCGCCGCCCGAGACGCTGTCCCAGCATCTGGAAAAGCAATTGGGGCGCCTCGCGTTGGATCCCGTGCAGCGGCGCATCGCCACGTTGTTGGTCGGAAACCTGAACGAAGACGGCTACCTCGCGGCCACGCCGGAAGAGGTGGCCGATGAGGCGGGTGCCGAAACGGCCGAGGTCATCGAAATGCTTCATTTGCTGCAAACGCTTGACCCGCCGGGCATCGGCGCACGCGACCTTTCGGAATGTCTCCGTCTGCAGTTGTCGCGCCGCGGGGGCGAACACAGCGTCGCGGCCAAGATCGCGTCGGGTCACCTCGACCTGCTGGGGCGGAAAAAATTCCCCGAAATCGCTTCGGCTCTCGGCGTCCCGCAGGAAGCGGTGCGCGAGGCGGGTGCGGTCATCGCCAGCCTCAACCCCAAGCCCGGTCGGGCGTTCGCCGGCGAGGAAGCGCGCGTGCTTTCGCCTGATGTGATCATCGAGAAAGTCGGCGACGAGTATGAGGTTTCGCTGGTGCGTGACAACGTGCCGCACTTGCGCATCAGCCGGACTTACCGTGACCTGCTCGGGGAATCGGCCGGTTCGGCCGAGGTCCGCGGTTACCTGCGGGATAAAATCCGCGGCGGCAAGTTCCTCATCAAAAGCATCCAGCAACGCCAGCAGACGATTCTCTCCATCGCCCGCGAAATCGCCGCGCGGCAGCGCGCCTTCCTCGACGAGGGCGTGGCGTTTCTCGCGCCGATGACTATGGCGCAGGTGGCCGACGCGGTCGGGGTGCACGAGACCACGGTGAGCCGCGCCATCGCGGGGAAAACGGTGGCCACTCCGCAGGGTGTTTTCGAAATGAAATTCTTTTTCACCTCCGGCTACCGCGCGGCGGACGGCGCCGAGGTGAGCAGCACGAGTGTGAAGGACGCCATTGCCGCGCTGGTGCGGTCCGAGGATCCGCACAAGCCGCTCAGCGACCAGCAGATCACGGAAAAACTCAAGGCGGACGGCCTTCCGGTGGCCCGCCGCACGGTGGCGAAATACCGCGAGATGCTCGGCATCCTGCCCAGCCATCTGCGAAAATCCTTTTGAGTCGCTCCGCGCGTAAGGAGAATGACCAACTTATGCCGACCTTGAACGAGGAAACCGTGCGCGAAGCCCTGCG
>CAZJGQ010000167.1:0-3455 GCA_964545425.1 uncultured Chthoniobacter sp.
TCGGAAATGGTGTCGCAAACTTTGTCGGGGTGGCCTTCGCCGACCGATTCAGAGGAAAAAATGTAGTCAGAGGTCATTGGAGTTGAGAGGTTAATCACGAAGAGCGGCACGCCGAAGGGCGGCGGCTTTTCCACGTGACGCATCAACATATCATGATATTTTGATGCGTCCACCCGAAAAATGCAGGGCACGCTGAAAATTTTGAAGCTGCTTTCCGATCCCACGCGGTTGCGGATTCTCCGTCTGCTCGGGCGGGAGGAACTGACCGTGGCCGAGCTCCAACTCATCTTGGGCACAGGGCAATCGCGAACCAGTGCCCATCTGGCCCAACTGAAGGCCGAGGGGCTGGTCTCCGACCGCCGGGCGGGCAAGAACATTTACTATTCCCGCGCCGGCTCCGTGCCGGAAGCGGTGGCCGAATTGATCGAGAGCGGCGGGGAGGAACTTCCCGAAGCCGCGCAGGACGATGCGGCGGTGAAGCTGTCCCTGCTCAAACGTCAGGACAAAGCGGGCGAATACTTCAACCAGTTGGCCGGCAAATTCGGCCGCACCTATGTGCCGGGACGTTCGTGGCGCGCATTGGCCCACGGCCTTCTCCGTTTACTCCCACCCATGACCATCGCCGACCTCGGGGCAGGCGAAGGGACGTTGTCGCAGTTGCTGGCGCGCACGGCCAAGAAGGTGATCGCGGTCGACAACTCGCCGGCCATGGTCGAATTCGGGTCGAAACTCGCGGCCGAGCACGGGCTGAAAAATTTGGAATACCGCCTCGGCGACATCGACGATCCGCCGATCAAAGCGGGCACGGTCGACCTGGCCCTGTTCAGTCAGGCTCTGCACCACGCAGCCAGTCCGGGCAAAGCGCTCGCCGCCGCGCACAAGATCCTCAAGCCGGGCGGACGCCTCATGGTGCTCGATTTGCTCAACCATTCCTTCGAGCAAGCCCGCACCCTCTACGCCCACGTATGGCTCGGCTTCTCCGAAGTGGAGTTGGTCCGCCTGATCGAGAAAGCCGGTTTCAAGGACGCCGAAGTCTCCGTGGTCAGCCGCGAGGCCAAGTCCCCGCATTTCCAGACGGTTTTGGCCACGGCGCGGAAATAGTTCGGTCGCATCGCTTTAAAGCTTTGCATTCCTGCGAGCCGGCGGGACATTCGCCCTTAAATCCCACCTCTATGCCCGACTCCATCCAAGTGACCTCCAGTTCCTCCTGGTTCAGCCGCCTCGGCAAAGCCTTCACCGGCATCGTTGTTGGCCTAATCCTTATTGTCATAGGCATCGGCCTGCTTTTTTGGAACGAGGGTCGGGCCGTCAAGACCTTCAAGACGTTGAAGGAAGGACAGGGTCTCGTCGTGGAAGTGGCGGCAGAATCAGTCGACCCGGCGAACGACGGCAAGCTGGTGCACCTTTCGGCCGAGGCGGTGACGGACGAAACACTCGTCGACCAAGACTTCGGTATTTCGGCCAACGCCATCCGCCTTCGTCGCGATGTCGAAATGTACCAGTGGAAAGAGACGGAAAAGAGCGAGACACAAAAGAAGTTGGGTGGCGGCGAGGAGACCGTGACGACCTACACCTACGACAAGGAGTGGAGCAGTTTCCTCAACGACTCATCCAATTTCCACCAGCCATCCGGCCACGAGAATCCCTCCGAGTTTCCCTACGACAGCGTGACGCTCGACGCGGAGCAGGTTGGTGTTGGTGCTTTTTATCTCACGCCGGATCTCATTGCGCAGCTCTCCGACTTCAAAGACCTTCCCGTGCGCGACATGCCCGAAGGGGCGGAGTGGCCCGAGGATGCGCAGACCAGCAAGGGGGGAATCTACCTCGGCGCCAACCCCGCGCAACCGCAGGTCGGAGATGTCCGCATCAAGTTTTCCGTGGTCGAACCGGGTCAGGTCAGTCTGGTCGCTGCACAAAATGGCGACACCTTTGCCGAATACCAAACCAAAGCGGGCGGAACCATTGCCATGATTGTCTCGGGCAATGTGCCGGCGCAGCAGATGTTCGCCGACGCCATCGCCACCAACACACTCATTACTTGGCTCGTGCGGCTCGGTGGCTTCATCCTTATTTGGATCGGATTCAGTCTGCTTTTCGCGCCGCTTTCCGTGCTCGCCGATATTGTGCCCCTTTTTGGCAGCCTGGTCGGAGCCGCGACCGGACTCATCGCCTTCCTGCTCGCCTTGGCCGTGGCGCTGACCGTCATCGCTTTGGCTTGGTTGGTTTTCCGCCCGCTCCTTGGCATCGTGCTTCTCCTTGTCGCCATCGTGGCGGCAGTGTTCGGTTTCCGTGCCTTCGGCCGGAAGAAGCCGCAGGCGGCCTGACGGGCCCCCGTCCGGAACAGGCGTATTTATCAGTTGCCCGCACCGCGGATTGGTGAGTAGATGCCGCCACTATGAAGACCCCCAAATACTGCCTCCGCCTTCTGTTTCTCCTCGCCGCTCTCGTCTTTCCGGGAGCAGCCCAGGCTCTCGACCTCGACTTCGAATTGGTCAACGGAACCGGTTGGGGCATCAAGGAGATCTACATCTCCCCCGCGACGGCCAACAACTGGCAGGCAAACATCCTTTCTGAACCGATGGCCGACGGGGACGCAGGCGAGGTCACCTTCAGCCCCGATGCCGACGCCGAACTCTGGGACATGAAGATCGTCTGGGTCGACGAGGGTGCGGATGTTGTCTGGAAAAATCTCGACCTGAGCCAGATCTCCAAGCTCACCCTCCGCTACAACGCGGATACCGACGAGACCAGCGCCGAAGCTGAGTAGGACCGTCTATTCCTCGCCATGCAGGGAAAAATTTTCGCCGCAGCGCTCGTTTTTCTCGCGGTTTTCGCCCCGCTCGCGACCGGCATCGCCGGCGACATCGAATGGGACCCGGAGGTTTATCCGGACAACCAGATCTTTCCCTCCCTGGTCATCGGCACCGCCACGGTGCGGCCGGAAAATGAAGTCTTCGCCATGTGGGACGGGAACCACATTGGAGACGTGCAGGGGATTGTGGGTGCCTCGGCCGACGGCATCCCTGCGGGGAGCAAGGTGGTGCTCGAGCTCCGCGAGAACGACCTGATGCGCGCCAGCCGCATCGAAGGCACGGCCGGGAGCGACGACACCTTGAGCATTCATCCGAAGATTTCCTGGAAATACGACAAGCTTTCCAACGTCCGCCAAGTCGTCCCCATCGACGTCACCATGGAATTGAAAGTCGACGGCGAAAGCCTCGGTGAAAAAACGGTCACTGCCACCTTGCGCACGGTGAACGACTGCCTTTTCGGGGTGACCGAAGCGGGGGACGACGAATCGTTCTCCGATTATTCCTGGCTCTTTGCCGCGTACGTCAACGAAGACCACCCGTGGGTCGACCAGACGCTCAAGGAGGCGCTCGACACCGATCTCGTCACGTCCTTCGACGGCTACCAGAGCGGCGACCCGGAGCAGGTGCTCACGCAGGTCTTCT
>CAZJGQ010000168.1:0-3430 GCA_964545425.1 uncultured Chthoniobacter sp.
CTTGCCGACCGGCTCAGGCCGCGGCAGGAGCCTCTTCGGTCGACGTCGCACGCGAACGGCGCCAACGGCTGTAGATCGCCGCGAGAACCAAGATGCCAGCCGCAGCCCACGTCCCCGGTTCGGGAATTGCGGTGGTCGGGTCGTAAGTGTACGCAACGGTCATGTTGGCGTCGGCAGTGAATGCGAGGGCGTTGAGAGTGAAGACGCCTCCAGAGACCGAAATGTCGGGGTTGTTGCGCACTTGGAAAACAACAGAACCGAGACCCCCAGCCGACTGATAGGCACCCCAAAACCCCGAGGCGATGTTCTGTGCGTTGCCGACGAAGGCGTTGGTGTTCGAAATTGCGAAGAGCTGTGATCCGCCGGGGGCGGGCACGGCAAAGGTGAGTCCCGGTGAGGTTGTGACCCCGAATGAAGTTTGCCCCAACTGCGTGAAGCCCAAGGTGTTCGATGTAGCTTGTCGGATTGTGACGCGGGCTGCCGCACTCTCCACCTCGGCTGCGGTGAAGGAATCATCCGGTGTACTAACGGTGAAACTCCCGCCAATCGTCGCGAAATTCACGGTGACGACAACACCGGTCAGCGTGCCGAGTCCCGTATCAAACTTATTGAGGGCGATATTGGCGAAGGAACTGTTGCCAGCCGCGACGGCGTTGTTGGTAAAGGAAACAACGTTCGGCGCAGCTTGTGATGAGAGGGTGGTGGTAGCGATGACAGCAACGAGGGAGGCCAGTAGTTTCATAGTCGTGACTTTTACGTTTTGGAATTTTACGTGCAGAGGAGGCGCAACGCAACCCAAAATGTAGGGGTAAAATATGTTATTAACAAACCACTCGTTGTCCCACGGCGCCCCTTCGCGGCTTGCCAGCGGCTTTTTTTTCTGTAGTGAAGAGTGCCGTGAGTAACCAAGCGCGCCATCCCAGGGGTAGTCTCCAGAGGGGGCTTATCCGTCACGTGACCCGCTTCAGGGTCACGGTTCTTGTGGCCGCCCTTGCCGTGGCGGTAGCGATTTATGGTGGTTACCGTTTGCTCAGTAAATACCGTGCCGATCAGATGGCGAGCGGGGCTCGGCAATATCTGGCAGAGGGGAAGGTGCGCGAGGCGCTGCTGCGCGCCCAGTCCGCCCTGCGGCTTGAGCCGGAAGGGTCGCAGGCGTGGCGCAGCATGGCGGCCGTCATGGAGTCGATCGGAAGCCCTCTTGCCCTCGGGTGCTACGAGAAGCTCGTCACGCTCGGAGTTGCCACCGAGGATGACCGCCGCAATTACGTGCGCGCCGCCCTGCGCCTCGGGCAGTCGTCGGCGGCTAAGCGCCAAGCTGAACTGCTCCGCGAGTCGGGCGACCCTGGCTTTCTTGATTTTGTGCAAGCGGAGAACGCGATGCGCAGCGGTCGCGCCGAAGCCGCTGAGGAGGCCCTGCGCAAAGTGCCCCCTGCCTCGGCCGCCTACCGCGAGGCACGTCTTCTCCTCGCTCAACTGCTTGCTCCAAGGCAGGGGGATGCCGCGCGCGCCGAGGCACTCGGATTGTTTCGCGAGGTGTCCCAAGGCGATGACCGTGTGGGCGCTTACGCCTTGGCTGCCGGATTAACCAGCGGTGTGGTGCCGCCGGACGAACGGTCGGCCTGGGCTGCCATGCTCGAATCGCATCCGGGGGGCGACGAGAACACTTTTCTCGTCGTGCAGTCGATGCGGCTTGATGCGGATCCGTCAATGCGCCCCCAGGTGCTGGAGGCGGTGATGGCGCGCTTTTCCGACCTGGGTGTCGAGCGCAAGACGCCCGGCGCCGTTTGGCTGAATGGTCAGCGGGAGTATGACCTCGCTCTGCGTCTGGTTTCATCAAGGGAAGCGCTGAGCAACACGGATCTTTTTGTCGCATGGCTCGACACTTTGGCCGGCAAGGGTGATTGGCCTCGCGTCGAATCCGCCTTGGCTGGCGAGAAAATTCCCCTGCAAGGCGTGTCGCTCGAGATGTTTCGCGCGCGGGCGGCGCGCATGACCGGCAAAGAAGGCGCGGCGCGGCAAGGTTACCAGCGGGCGGTCAACACGGCCCTGCGCCAACCACAGCAACTAGGAGCGGTCATGGCATTTCTCGAGGCTGACGGACAATTGGATGTTCTGCGGGAGAGCTTCCGCGCCGGATTGGCCGAGCCGGCCACTGCCGAGTCGTCCAAGCAAGGATTGGTGGCGATTGAGAAACGCGCCCGCGATGCCGTGAAAATGCGCGATCTGCTCAAAATGCTGCGCGATGCTTTGCCCGCGGACAACGATGTTCAGAGCGATGCCATTTACTACGACCTCGTGCTGGGGGGGCGTGCCTTCGCGGGCGAGGCGTTTCGAATGCGCCGGGAAGAACCTGAGAATTTTGCCCGCCGCGCTGTCCATGCCTTGGCTGTCCTCAAAGAGGGACATCCGGACAAAGCGGTCGCTGCATTCGACGATCTCTCCGTGCGCTCCGACAGAATCACGCCCCAACAGAAGGCAATCGTTGTCAGTGTGCTCGCCGCGAGCGGCCGCATGGACCAAGCCCAAGCGATGGCCTCAACTCTGGACGAAGCCGATCTCACCAAGCAGGAAATCGAGATGGTGACAGGTTATATGAGAGCGGGTGTATCCGCCCCTGGCACGCAATGAATCGCGAAGGCGAATTTGGCTTAACCGCGACGCCGACGGGCGACAAACATGGTAGTTGCCGCTGCGGCACCGAGAGTTAACATGGCCCAAGTGGACGGCTCCGGCACGGTATAGACATAAGTTACCGACATGGTGGTTTCAGCCGTGAAGTCAGTAGCGTTGAGGAAGAAATCGCCTCCCGCAATCGCGATATCGGGACGGTTTTTCACTTGGAAGACAACATCGCCACTGCCGGCGGGGTCGGAATAAGCGGACCAAAAAGCGCTGTCGATCGCTTGTACGGCGCTTGGCGAGGTATTTGTGATTGCCGTCAGGGGTGTGACGTTGAAAGTGTTCGTGGTGCCGCCGGGAACGATCACGATTGGAGACGGAGTAGTCGCCACATCAAATGACGTTTCGCCCAGTTGGGTAAAGCCGAGAGCGTTTGTCGTGGCTTGCCGGATGATCAGGCGACCGGCCGCACTCTCATACTCTTGATCAATCAAGGGATTGGGCGCGCCGATGATGAAACTTCCCCCGAGAATGGCGGAGCGGACGGTGACGGTCACTGAATCAAGGGTGCCGAGTCCCGTGTTGAACTTGCCGAGGGCGATATTTGCGTATGTGTTGAGGCCGCTGGCCGTGGCGGAATTCGTGAAACTGACGCTTGATTGCTGGGCCGAGGCGACAGTTGCAAGTGAGGTCAGAAGGGCGAAGCAGAGTTTCAGTTTCATGGTGTTTAAGGAGGGGCGTCCCAGCAGGGTAAGGTGACTAACGTGCAATTTCGGCAATTTCCTTTGATTGGCAAGAGAAAATCTTCCGG